>JBLHMK010000014.1:0-31601 GCA_047621945.1 Flavobacteriaceae bacterium | reverse complement strand
AACAAGTTTTTGAGTAGTACTCCATTGTATTTGAGCATCTGTAAAGGCGTGATCTGTTCGTATTAGCTCTCTTGCATCCAACCACTTATTCTTTATACCAGCATGGTTTAAATATGCAGCTACTAGTGTAGTAGAAGCTAATTCACCAACGCTAATAATTTGGTCATAAATGAAGTTGTAACTTTCAGAGTTATTCCTAGAACAAAAATTTTCTACTATGTCAAACAAAGCGAATATCTTATATTGAATAGGACTTGTTAAACCAAACAAATCATCAGATACGAATTGATGGTATTCTCTGACCTCATGCAAATACTGCAAATATTTCTTATCCTTTTTAATGTACAAGTTTACGACCTCTTCCAGTGCGTTGGTGGTTTTACCCATAGCAGATACGATAACTACCTTTTCAACATCTTCATGTCTTTTCAATATAGTAGCTACATTCTTGATACTTTCAGCGTCCTTAACTGATGCTCCACCAAACTTAAATACTTGCATGCATTAAATTTTCGACAAAGGTAATGAGAAAATTCAGTTTGAATATGTATTAATAAACTTATCTTAGCCGCTCACAAAGACTAGACTATGAATAGTTACAATGGGACTACACTAGACGAATTCATCATCTTAAAAGAAAAAGATTATCCTGATGCGAAAGGCAATCTATCTAAATTACTCCGAGATATAGGGGTAGCTTCTAAAATAATCAACCGTGAAGTAAACAAAGCGGGATTGGTAGATATATTAGGTGCCGCAGGTGCTACTAACGTGCAAGACGAAGAACAGCAAAAGCTAGATGTTTATGCTAACAATATGCTTATTGAATACCTTAAGAATGGTGGGCAATGTGCTGGCATTGGAAGTGAAGAAAATGAAGATGTCATAGTTGTCGACACTGAAGATGGTCACAATGCGCATTATGTTGTTTTGATGGATCCTTTAGATGGCTCTTCAAACATCGATATTAACGCAAGTATCGGAACTATTTTTTCAATTTATAAGAGAATATCTCCTAAGGGAATAGCTAATCTAGATGACTTTCTTCAAGAAGGGAATAAATTAGTGGCTGCAGGTTATGTAATCTATGGTAGTTCAACCATGATGGTGTATAGTACTGGAAGTGGAGTAAATGGTTTTACTTTAGATCCGAGTATAGGTGAATACTGCTTGTCACATCCAAACATTCAAACCCCCGATACGGGTAAGTATTATGCCGTTAATCAATCAAATTATGCTTTCTTTCCAGAACATACTCGTCGATATATCGATTGGTTAGTGAATGAAAAGAGAAAGGGCTTACGTTACATTGGTTCAATGGTTGGAGATATGCATAGAACCTTATTAAAGGGTGGAATATTCATGTATCCGGCTACAACTGACAATCCAAAAGGTAAGTTAAGATTGCTTTATGAATGTATTCCAATGGCATTTTTAATGGAACAAGCGGGTGGAAGAGCAAGCGATGGTCATAGAGAAATTATGGACATTGTACCTCATGAACTTCATCAAAGATGTCCAATTTACATTGGTAGTACTCGCTTACTAAAAAGGGTAGATCAATTCGTTGAAAAGTACAGCGAAACCGTTTCTTAATTCGTCTCAAATATTTCTGTAGAATCTGGAAGCATGGCTTTCAATTTTTCCAACAGGGCTTCATCAGACATGCCTAAATTGTCAATAGAAAATTGAGCATCGTCAGCTAATTCATGACTAGGGTAGTATTTTAAAAAATCACTATATTTTTCCTTGGCTTTTACTTTATCAATGATATAGTTCTCAATTATAAATGCTTGCATAAATAGGGCATCAGCGCTTCTCAGATCTTCTGGATACTTTGCAATAAGTTCATCGTAAGCTAATAAAGCCTCTTCATGTTTATTATTTGCTGACAGATATTTAGCCTTCAATTCCATGTAGGTGTATGTTTCTTCAGCATCGGGAAACTGATCAATATAACTATCATATAATATAACCACCTTATCCATGTTTTCCTCACTGGGGAAAGCTTCTTCTTTCATTTCTGAACTAATCGTTTTTATTTGATCAACTAGTTTTTCTTGTTCAGATTCACAAGAAAACAAAAACAAACTAAGCATGAATATTAATCTTAAATTCTTCATCATTTTACTTTCGGTTTTCAATAAAATTTTCGATATTCTCTATTGGGCGACCTACAACAGCTGATTTTGCATCATACACAATTGGTCGTTCTATTAGCTTTGGATAGTCGACTAATGCTTGAAGCCATTCTTCATCACTTAATTCTTTACCCTTAAATTGTTCTTTAAAGATTGCTTCTCCTTTCCGAACAATATCCTGAGGCTTTAAATTTAGCTTCTTTAATAAGCTTCTAAGACCCTCTAGTTTTAAGACCCCATCTAGATATGATATAACCTCATAGTCAATACCTTTTCCATCCAATAAACTAAGCGCATTTCGACTCTTTGAACATCGATTATTATGCAGGACAGCTAGTTTACTCATATCTATTTTTAATTGGGTTAAACACCAAGTAAGGTCTTGGTTTACAAAGTTAGTTCGAATTGTCCATTATTTCATAAACTTTCCCGCTAAAAGCTTGAGCGCTTCCTTATATTTGTAAGCAATTATAGATATTATGATATTAAGTGGTAAAAAAATAAAAGAAGAAATTGATAAGAATATATTTATCGACCCCTTCGAAGAAAAACAACTCAATCCGAACAGCTATAATCTGAGACTGTTTAATGAGTTGATGGTTTATGATAACAACACCTTGGACATGAAAACTCCAAATACAGCAAGTAAAATTATCATTCCGGAAGAAGGTTTACTGCTTGAAACGAATAAGTTATATTTAGGAAGAACGCTAGAGCATACAAGAACTGAAGGATATGTACCTATGTTAGAGGGTAGAAGTTCTATTGGTCGCTTAGGGATGTTCATACACGTTACTGCAGGCTTCGGTGATGTGGGTTTTGATGGTTTTTGGACTTTAGAGATATTCTGTGTGCAGCCTATTAGAATATATCCTGGTGTAGAAATCTGTCAGATTTATTATCACGCCATTGATGGAGAATATGATGTATACAAAAGTGGGAAATACCAGCATAACACGGAAATCCAACCAAGTATGTTGTATAAGGATTTTGAGTAGTTAGTCGTTATACTTACAGATGTAAACCGTAAACTGATAAAATGATTTGGAAAAAGGAATTTACAATAGAAGGACTGAATAAGAGTGAAAACAATATGGTTAAACACCTTGGAATTGAATTCAGTGCTTTCGGTGAGGACTATTTAGAAGCCACTATGCCGGTTGACAAACGAACGCTTCAACCCTTTGGAGTTTTACACGGTGGAGCCTCTGTTGTTCTTGCCGAGACCATCGGAAGCATGGCTGGTTATCTTTGTTTAGCCGATCTTCAAAAAACTACTGTTGGTCAAGAGATTAATGCTAATCATTTACGAGCAGCTAGGAGTGGAGTAGTAACAGGAAGAGCAACACCTATTCATATAGGAAGACAAAGTCAGGTATGGAGTATCGAAATTAAAAATGAAGAAGGTAAACTTGTTGCAATTTCTAGATTAACACTGGCTGTTATTGAAATGAAATAAAATGTGGTGCTAGGTAATTCACAAGGAGCTTATTGACAATAAAAAGACCAAACCGATCGGTTTGGTCTTTTTATGTTTAGTCCTAAGGTTTCCTATGACTTTTTTTTGCAAATAAAAGCTTCGGAGTGAGACACTCCAAACTAAATAGCAAGTCGACTTAGTTATTAAAAGATGAGTACGGTGAATACTGTTGGTCTGTTCTTATATCTTGAAAGATTAGGAACAGTTGCTTCAAAATCTACGTGAGTTTTGTTTCCTGTAACATTTAAAAAATCTGCATAAACGATTTCTGTTTTAATCAGACCGATGTGTACATTTGAGGATTGAGAAGACCCAATCAAGAAAATAGATAGAAAAGTTATTCCTAAAGTAGATCTCATAAGACCATTATTTAGGTTTTGTGTAATCGAAGATATCTTCTTTAAGCACTTCTGTCGTCAATTGTATCATACCCATAGTTCGCATTTCTTATGCATAGTTAAAGGCTTGGATAAAAGCTTAAGTGATGTTTGTTACTATTATTTGGACCTGCCAATTTTTAAAAACTTGGCGGATCTTTCTTCGCTTTACCTAACTCTAGAAATATACTTGCCCATTTGAGCAATCTGTTCTTTGATTTCTTTAGTTTGAGGCTTCAATTTCTTCGCCTTCTTGAAGTATTCTTTTCCTTGTTTCAATTGGCGACCCTGAATCTCAATTGAAGACAATTGCAATAGGGCAGCAGCCATACTATCATCATCTGGCAAACCTTTAGCTAAAGCTTGTTTTAGATTCTTCTTGGCTTCTTTTCTATCTCCTTTTTGCATGGCAAGCATGCCTAATTGTAAATAAGAAGCTCCTTCAAACTCCTCACCAGCTAAACTACTTTTGCTCTTAATACTATCCTTTAAATAACCTTCTGCCTCATCAAAGTTTTTACTGTTCATAGCCATATTTGACTTGATCATATAATACCCTTGACGTACAGGCTTGATTAAAAGCTTAGGGAAATGAATCATATTCAAATATTTTTGAGCTGCTTCATTATCCCCTGCTTGCATAGCCTCTTGTATTAAACGTAAAGGTCCAAACAAGAAATGCGAAACTACAGCAACTAATCCTAGCGTCAAACAGAGACTAAACCATCCCCAATTTTCTCCTATGAAGGCTAATGCAATAGCACCAATTAATAAAACAATACCAATGTATAATCGGTAAATCAATAATTTTTTATAAAACCACATCATCTTTTAAATATTTACTCCCGAACTTTCGGGACAGTTAAAATTTTAATTCTTTTGCCTTTGCCAAAGCCGTTTCTATGCCTTGAGCATTCTTTCCACCAGCGCTTGCAAAAAAGGCTTGCCCTCCGCCACCACCTTGGATTTCTTTGGCTAACTCTCTTATTATATTTCCAGCGTGAAAGTTTTTAGATTTGCTTAAATCTTCACTAACCATAACGCTTAAGATTGGCTTGCCATCGATAACTACACCCAGCACCATAAATAAGCTACTTAGCTCATTCTTCAATTGAAAGGCGATGTTCTTAACGGCATCGGCACTATCTAGATCCACCAGTTCAATAATACATGGAACTCCATTGATATCCTGTAGCTTGGATTTTAAATCTTCTTTGACTTGAGCTTGCTGCATTTCAGAGAACTTCGCTAATTTCTTCTTTAGTTCTGCATTCTCTTGTTGCATTTTTTCAATCGTCTCTACGGGTTTGGGAGATTGCTTAAGTGCCGATTTAATGGTGTTTAACACTTCTTCTTGTTCCTTATAATAAGCCAGTACTTTATTTCCAGTCCAGGCTTCAATTCTTCTAATTCCTGCAGCAATAGAACTTTCGTTCATCATTTTGAACTGCTTAATTCTACCCGTTTCTGGAACATGGGTTCCACCACATAATTCTACTGAGGAACCAAACTTTACCACTCTAACCGAATCACCATACTTTTCACCAAACAAGGCCATTGCACCCATACCTTTAGCTTCCTCAATTGGAATGTCAGCCAGTGACTCTAAAGGGATATTTTGTTCAATTTTCTCATTGACAAAGTCTTCAATCTTCAATAAATCTTCATCACTTACTTTCTCAAAATGAGAAAAATCAAAACGTAGGTATTGATCATTAACTAATGAACCTCTTTGCTCAACATGTGAACCTAATATTTCTCTTAAGCCTTCATGCAAGAGGTGAGTGGCACTATGATTCATTTCAGTTGCCTGACGTTTCTTTCTATTCACCACCGCCTTAAAACTCGCTGCTGGATCATTTGGCAGGTGCTTTAAAGTATGAATGAACAACTGATTTTCTTTCGTGGTACCTACTACACTATATTTAGCTGCACCATTTTGTAAATATCCGCTATCGCCAACTTGTCCACCGCTTTCAGCGTAGAATGGAGTACGGTCTAGCACTACGTGATAGATGGTTTGTCCTTTACGTTCAACTTCTCGGTACTTTACAATTTTCACGTCTGCCTCTAAATCTGTATATCCTAGAAACTCACTTAAATCACTTTCTTGCAATACATTCCAATCGCCTTGTTCCGATTGCTCTGCATTTCTTGATCGAGCTTTTTGCTCTCCCATAGCTTTATTGAAACCATCTAAATCAACCTTTAATCCTTTTTCATTAAGAATCAACTGAGTCAAATCTAAAGGGAAACCGAAGGTGTCATATAATTCAAAAGCCTTACGCCCGTCAATCGTTTTTGACTTCGCTTCTTTTTCTAAATCCTCTATTAGTCTTAAACCCGTTGCCAAAGTATTAAAGAAACTGGCCTCTTCTTCAGTAATTACTTTTGCCACAAAATCATGCTGCGCTTTAAGTTCTGGGAAAACATCATCAAATTGATCTTCCAAAACAACTAATAGCTCACTTAAGAATGGCTTAGTTAAGTTTAAATAAGTATAGGCATACCGTACAGCTCTTCGAAGTATTCTTCTGATTACATAACCTGCGCCATTACTTGCTGGAAGTTGCCCATCCGCAATGGTAAAACTTATAGCACGAACGTGATCAGCTATTACTCTAAAAGCAATATCTACTTGTTCGTCTTTACCATATTCAATTCCAGAAAGCTTCTCTAGTCGCTTAATTAAAGGCATGAATATATCTGTGTCATAATTGCTGGAAACTCCTTGTAAAACGCGTACTAAGCGTTCAAAACCCATTCCTGTATCAACGTGCTTGTTAGGAAGTTTAACTAAACTACCATCAGATTTACGTTCATATTCAATGAATACATTATTCCATATTTCAATAACTTGATCGTGGTCTTTATTGACTAGACTTGCGCCATCTACTTTAGCTCGTTCTTTTGCACTTCGTCCATCATAGTGAATCTCTGAACTTGGGCCACATGGGCCAACTTCACCCATTTCCCAGAAGTTATCTTTCTTGTTTCCCTTTATAATTCGGTCTTCAGGAACAAATTTTCTCCAGGTATCAAAAGCTTCTTGGTCAAAAGGAATTCCTTCTTCCTCGCTTCCTTCAAATACAGAAACGTACAATCTATTGGCATCAATTTTATAGACTTCAGTAAGTAACTCCCAAGCCCAGGATAAAGACTCTTTCTTAAAATAATCACCAAAGCTCCAATTACCTAGCATTTCAAACATCGTGTGGTGATAACTATCCACACCTACTTCTTCTAAATCATTGTGCTTTCCTGAAACACGTAAACATTTTTGGGTATCCGTCACTCGAGGGTTTACGACTGCTTCATTTCCCAAAAAGTAATCTTTAAACTGATTCATTCCCGCATTCGTAAACATAAGCGTAGGGTCATCCTTTACCACAATAGGGGCAGAGGCCACAATTTTATGTTGTTTGGATTCAAAGAAATTTAAAAATTCTTTCCTTATTTCCTTAGCTGTTTTCATGCTGACTTTAACTATTTTTAATGGACTAATCTAAAATATATTTACCTATATTTGACAGGTAATTATTCAATTAAAAGTATAAAAGTACGCTTTTATCTAGCTGTGAAAAAAGAAAAGTTCTATTATAATTTAAAAACCTTACAATACGAAAAAGTAAAGGTTTCATGGGGCAATAGGATTTTAAGATTCATTGGATTCTTGTCTGCTGCGCTAGTTACAGCATTTCTTTTAACCATTATTGGAGGCGCATTATTTTCTTCTCCTAAAGAGAAGATGTTGATGCAAGAAAACACTGCTCAAAAAGAACAGATTGAATACCTAAGTTCGTCAGTTGATGAGTTATCATACGTAGTAGAAAATCTTCAAGAAAGAGATCGCAATATTTATCGAGTAATCTTTGAATCAGAACCTGTTTCAAACTCATTATGGAGTGCAGGAGTTGGGGGAAGTGAACGTTACAAAGAATTATCCAGGTACAATACTGGTGAATTGATGGTAGACGTGAATGTAAAGCTAGACGCATTGAAGAGGAAAATGTTTTTCCAATCTCAATCATATGATGAGATAGTTAATCTCGTACATAAGAAAGAAGAAAAGCTACAGTCATTACCTGCTATTCAACCCGTGTCCAATCATGATTTGAAACGCATGGCTTCAGGTTACGGTTGGCGAATTGACCCTGTATATGGAGTAAGTAAGTTTCACGCTGGAATGGATTTTACGGCACCAACTGGTACCGAGATATACGCTACAGGAAAGGGAAGAGCGATAAAAGTGAATTACTCTACTGGTGGTTATGGAAATCGAATTATTGTGGATCATGGTTACGGTTACCAAACCCTATATGCGCACATGAGTGCTTTTGCTATTAAGCAAGGGGAATATGTACAAAGAGGACAAGTTATAGGATATGTAGGAAATACAGGGAAATCTGTTGGCCCACATTTACATTATGAGGTACATAAGGATGGCGAAAAAGTAAATCCTGTATACTTTTACTATCAAGATTTAGATGACGAAAGTTTCGAAGAAATGATTCGCTTATCAGAGAATACTGGTAGCTCTTTGGATTAAATTATCCTACGGTTAAACAACCATCTTTTCATAAAATATGAATTGTTTTGAAGAATTTCTTCTATCACACCACTACTGGTTGTTGAGTGTACAATATGAATGAATCCATCTACTATTTTACTTACAATAGCTACATGGCTTACGGTATTGTTTGTTCGTCCCTTAAAGAATATTAAATCCCCTATTTGAAGATCATCGGCTTCAACTTCCATTCCCATTGTAGCCATTATGGACGAACTGTGAGCTAAGGGAATATTGATATGACCATAAGCGATACACACCAAGCCGCTACAATCAACGCCATTCTCACTCATTCCGCCATATCGATAATTTACACCCTCAAACTGCAGAGCCATGTTGATCACTGAGTCAAATTTACCAATGTAAACCGTATCTTCATCAAGAACTATTATAGAATCGATAGCTAGTGTCGAATCAATTATTGCAGTTGAATGAATAGCAGAGTCAGCATTGCTAACATACAAAGATTCTTGGGCAGATAACGTGCTAAACCACAAAAGAAAAATATAGAGTAAAATAGGTCTCATTAACGCTTAATTCAATAACTTTGGTAAAGTTTAAACGTCAAAATTCCAAAAAATCGTGCCGTATAAAGAATTTAAGATTGAAAAGTTATACTACCCCATAGGTGAAGTGGCTAAAATGTTTGACGTTTCCACATCATTAATTCGATACTGGGAGAAAGAATTTGATATTTTAAAACCTAGAAAGAATAAAAAGGGTAACCGTTTGTTTACCAAGGTTGATGTAGAGAATTTAAAGATTATCTATCACCTTGTCAAAGAGAAAGGATACACCTTAGAAGGAGCCAAGCAAAAGCTTAGGTCTGATTCAGATGATATCCGTAATACTCAGAAAGTTGTGGACTCTCTTATTCGCATAAAAGGCTTTTTAAACGAAGTTAAAAACGACTTGTAATGTCTTGGAAGTATCCATTTCAACGATACTTGAGTTACCTATATCCCATTACGCTTGAAACTCACCATTCTGACATAAGTGGAAAGCTTGAGTTGAGTTTACAGAACGGCAAACTAGTTTTAGACTCTGCTACAGCCAATTATTCCTACGGTAGTTTACATACCGTTTTTCAAGAAGTCATTCAAGAAGTCAAATTTACATCAGCCAGAAACAAAGTCCTGATACTTGGATTTGGAGCAGGCAGTATTGCTTCTATTCTAAAGCTTGAAAAAGACTTAGCCCTAAAGATTGATGGGGTAGAACTAGATCCTGTGGTAATCGAATTGTTTAACACCCATTTCAAGGCCAATAGGCTTGCGGACGTCAATCTTATTCAAGATGATGTCATTCAATTCTTAAAGTCAAGCAAAGAAAAATACGATTACATATTTATTGATGTGTTTGAAAATTTAAAAGTACCATCTACTTTGCTGAACCAGCAGTTTATTGACTTACTTCAATCAGTATGTTATAAGCATACTCAAACCGCCATGAATACAATGTTGAAAAAGGATGATGGGTTTGTAAAGCTATGGAATGATTCCTTTAAGGAAAATGCTTTCTCGAAACAATACGACTATAGCAACTTGGTGTTATTTGCTAGATCTTAATACCTAACTAAATAGACCTCCTAAGTCTTTGAGACTTAGGAGGTCTATTTTCCAAAGGGCAAGATAAACTTATTCGTTTATAAACTTGATGGATTTTACATTACCGATTTTTAGAAAATAGACTCCATTGCTTAAATCTTGAATGTCAACTTTCTCGCTGTTGGAGATAGTTCCTTCAGTTAATTCTTTGCCTAAAATGTCGTAAATTATGTAAGCTTCTGTTTTCGTTAATCCTGCAACTTGAATATAGTTTAAAGCTGGATTAGGGTAAATACTTAGGGTAGAATTATCAATATTCCTTAAGGAGCTAATAGTGTTTTCATTCAGCTGATCGACCACACTTTTAGCATCGCCTAACTCGTAAAAATCCACTGCGATAAAGTTGGGAAACTTACCTGTTTCCTGATAGCATTGCTGAACTCTATTTAAAAAGTATGGATTTGAATTAGCCGAAAGGGATTCGTTTTCTAAGCCTGTTCCTGCCAATGAAGTAACGAAGTGATTTAATAAAAACAAATCGTTAGCAGGATCTCCACGGTTATAATCACAATCCAAGTCGTTCAAACTATTAGCTGAATAGTCTGTTTCTACCGTATAATCCCAAATATAATGATACCAGGTCTGCATGCTGCTTCCATCATCCTCTTCTGAAAAGACAACTAGTCGAGTTCCATCGTAAATCATGCTTTGTAAACTCGGCCATGTTCCATTATGACTATACAAATAAGAGAATAGATTGCTTTGAATAATGTCGGCTTCAATAGCCTCTGCTGTAGTATGGCTTTCAAAAATTATAGAGACAATTTCATTGGGGTTGTTATCTAGAAAGGTTTTGATTTCAGTTAAGAAATCAACTAGTGGTGCTGATCCCAAAAAGCTAAAACCATGATAAACCACCGTAGTTCCATTATCATCATACACATCAATCATTAAAGCTCTCACACCATCATTTAATTGGGAGGTAATATTCAGATTTTGATTCGGTAAATTGAAGTTGTCTTGAGCTGAGTTAAAGGCATTGTGTGTCGTTAAGTAGGCAACTTCATTGTATTTTTTGCTGCAGAGTGAGTTCATCCCATTGCATTGCGCATTTAACTGGGTATAACTAAAGATAAAGCTTACTAGGATAAGGTATATTTTCATGCTATTATTTCTCTTTCTTTTTCTTAAATAAATAAACATCAATTTTATATTTTTCATTTAACATTGCCTCATCCGCATCAACGTTTATCAAGATTTTTTCAGTTGACTCTTCTAACAAGGGATAAAATATTAAGGTGGTGTAAGCTATCCCGTTTTAGGATAGTGTTAAATTAGAATATTTTCTTCAAAATCCTCATAAACATCGTTCATTATTTTCTGGTGAATCTGTCAAGGCTGACGACAACGGGAATCATTCATTTTAGCCTTTACTGTTTCAACAGATGTAATTTCTTTGTTTCAAACAGATAAGGATCTAGAATAGCCTCCCTAAACAAGCTGTTAAATCTAGGCAACCATCTGGACGGAGTTTTAAGAGCCATGCATCTTGACTTTATGTTTCAATGTTGGCTATGGTGCCGACAAAAACCAAGTACCCATCGTCGTCAACAATCATCGTGTTTAAATTACAACCATTGTGCTTTCCTTCATAATATGACCGTTGCCAAATAGTTTCACCAAGATTATTGTATTTGATTATTTTAGCATAACTGCGGAGGACGGCTGAACTATTATCCACCCCTTCTGTATATAGAACGGTATTCCAAAGTTCATTGAAATTACTATCTATTGCTATGAATTGAGCGTTTGCAGCATTTAGAACGAATCCAACTCAGGGTAATGCATCGGAAAAAGTTCTTCCGCAAAAGGCAAAAGTATTATTATTGACTTTAACGGCGTTACCAATAGATTCATATTGTATACCACTATAAGTCGTATCAAGTAATACTTAGCTGCCGTTACACTCAAGCTAAGGACAGCTGAGGTTGATTAAAGTTGAACTTTTTGAGCGAAAGACTTTAGCAAAAGTGACCGCATTACTCAACAATTGCGCTAGCTGGGTAACAACAGGATTTGATCTTCCAAATTTTACAGGCTCAATCTATAATGCGGGTTGTGTAACTAATATGATGTTTATAACGTAAACATCCATACGGCGATTATAATCGTTAGAAGTCATTTTATAAAATAGTAAAAAAAATAATAGAAATTTATCGAAGTCTCTTAGGCACTTCAAACAAGCTCAACTCAACTTATCAAAGCATATATATTAAACTGATGTAAATTAAAAATATGAAAAATTACCTAAAACAACTTGTACTATTCGTATTACTATTATTTTCTCCAACTCTTTATAGTCAAACGGCCCCTCCTCTTGGTCTGGTCTCTACCTATGTGCTTTTTACGTCAGTAGGAGCAGTTACAAATTTAGGCTTATCGCAAGTTACCGGCGATTTTGGAACAAATTCAGGTGCAGTTGCAGGTTTTGGAAATGTAAATGGCCAAATGCATATTGCGAATGCTATAACAACTCAATGTGCAATTGATTTAGGGATTGCTTATACTAATTTAAGCGGTCAAATACCCGGTGCTACTATAGGGGTTTCTCTTGGGTCTGGACAAACACTGTTGCCAAATGTTTATATGGTACCAGGGGCTTCGTCCCTTGTAGGCACGCTCACTTTAGATGCTTGTGGAGACCCCAATGCTGTTTTTGTATTTCAAATGAATGGGGCTTTCTCTACTGCTTCGGGCTCGTCAGTTGAATTACTAAATGGCGCTCAGGCTTGCAATGTGTTTTGGAGAGTGAATGGACAAATGAGCATGGCAACTAACACTTCCTTTAAAGGTACTATTGTTGCTGCTGGCGCAGTTCCGCTTTCTACTGGTGTCCGACTGGAAGGCAGGGCACTTAGTGTATCAGGAGCAATTTCTGTAAGTAGTATAACGGCTGGTGTTTCGCTCGAATGTTCGAGTCTCTTAACAGGTCCTGTAAGCCCAAGTATAGGTACTCTCGAATGTTTCGCGTTGCTTGCTTCTAATGGAACCGTTACTAACACTTTAACAACAAATATTGTTGGTGATATAGGAACAAACAGTATCGCCCCCTTTATAGGTTTTAATCCGCTAGGTGTGACTGGTGCTATTCATTCGCTCCCAGATTCTGTTACTGCTTTGGCAAGTGCTGATTTAACTGCTCTTCATACGGAGCTCAATGGCCTACCAACAGATATTTTACTATTATACCCAGTATTGTTTGGGAATAGTCAAGTGCTGACCCCACATGTTTATGTTATGAATGCAGCAGCAACACTTACGGACACCATTTTTTTAGATGCACGAGGTGTTGAAGATGCGGTATTTGTTATTCGCATACTAGGCGCATTAACGACCAACTCAAATCCACAGGTTGTGCTTGTTGGTGGGACATTGGCAAAGAATGTGTTTTGGCAGGTAGAAGGCGCAGTTAACCTAAGTGGCAGCGGTAACTTTAAAGGAGTAATTTTGGCTAATAATGGCGCTATAACTATGAGTGGCGGAGTTGTCGTTAATGGGAGAGTGTTTTCAAAAATTGGTAACATCACTACGGCAGATATAAATATTACCGCTACTAATACAGTAGCAGCTGCATCTTCTTTACCAACCTTGTGTATTAATACAACTTTAACTGATATTACGCATACAACTACTGGAGCTACAGGAATCGGTATTGCAACGGGATTACCTCCAGGAGTTGCAGCAACTTGGGCAGGGAATACAATTACAATAAGTGGTACACCATCATCTCAAGGAACATATAATTATAATATCCCTTTATTAGGGGGCTGTGGAAGTGTGCATGCAACAGGAACAATCATTGCAAATAATATCACTTCTGAAACTCCTACAAATACAGTTACGATTGCGTCATCAATACTAACAACATGTATTGATGCAACAATAGGCAATATTAAACATACAACTACTGGAGCTACAGGTATAGGCTCAATAATAGGGTTGCCTGCTGGAGTTAAAGCAAATTGGTCAGCCAACACGATCATAATAAGCGGAACACCAAATATTTTAGGAACATTTAACTACATTATCGAATTAACCGGTGGTTGTGGCAGTATTAATGCAACAGGCACAATTACCGTTATAATAGGTACAGTTCCAACGGCAGTGCACATTCCGCCAACGGATCCTATTGTTTGTATTAACACTACTTTCGCTTTAAGTGTGCATAACACCTCTGATGCTACGGGCGTCGGTTTTAGTATCGGATTACCGCCTGGAGTGATAGCAAGTTGGTCAGCCGATACAATAACAATTAGCGGAACACCATCATCAGGAGGCACATTTAACTACACAATTAAATTATTAGGTGGATGTGGCTGTGCGAGTGCGACAGGAACAATCATTGTATCTGTTGTACCCGCGGCAGATGCAGATATAACAACGGCTTCTACCACAATATGTCATGGCAAATTATCTACGCTGAGTGGTAATATTACAGCAACAGGTGCTTGGACTCTAACATTAAGTGATGGTCAAACTACAACTGGTTTTGGAAATGGGGTTTGGAGTATTGTTGTAGCGCCAATAATCACTACAATATATACGATCTCAAGTATAGTTGATATAAGCCCTTGTCTCTCAGAACCTTCTGATTCTGCTTCAGTTACTTTAACCTTACCTTTCCAAGGAACGAACATATCAAATGATAATGAATCAGCAAGTTGCGTAGTTAACCAAGCTGGATGGATACATTTTTATCATATTTCAGGGGGATTGATAGCATCTATTAATTCTAACGGCCAAAATTTGGGAGATGTTTCTGTAACTTCCTACGTCGATGATACCAATCAAATGGTACCACCTTGCTCGAATCCATCTTCACTACATTGGACTTCAGTAATGCAGCGTCATTGGGTTGTCACTCCTAGTGTCCAGCCAGAAAATCCAGTCTTGGTGCGTTTACCTTTCAAAGATGCAGAATTAACAACCTTATCGACTATATCTAATTCCAATTTAGCATTGCTAGATAACGTAAACTCAATTTCAGATATTAAGTTGAGTAAATACAGTGGACCATTAAATGTTGACAATGTTTTCTCTAATAATTGTAAAAGCGAAGGGGGGAACGGAGGAACAAGTATTCACACTCAGACATCAAGAGGTGTTACAGCATCATATTCTACTGTAGATGCTGCTCAATTCACCGATTTTTCAATCCCCGGATTCTCTGAGCTATGGTTGCATGGAGCTGCATCAAACTATCCTTTGCCAATTGAATTGTTAAGTTTTACTGCAGAAGTCAAAAATGAACATGTTGAGTTAGATTGGGTAACAGGTACTGAAATTAATAATGATTATTTTAATATTGAGCGCTCTGTCGATGGAATTAATTTTACATCAATCAGTACAATAAATGGTGCAGGATATAGCACACAAAATATTTTTTATTCAATGGTTGACATCACACCATTAGCAGGAATATCTTACTATCGACTGAAACAAACGGATTATGACGGAGAAACAAGCTATTCAGATATTCAGGCAGTAAGTTTTAATCATAGCAAGAATCTTATTGTAAAAATTTATCCAAATCCAGCATCTTCACAAATCACGATAGAGTCAGAGAGTGCAATTGAATCTATTGGTATTTTCAACTTATACGGATTGTTAGTGCAAAGGGAAAGTGCTTCAAGCTTCTCTGTAGGAAGTTTGACTAATGGCGCTTACATTGTAAACATTAAAACGGAGAATGGAATCGTTAGAAGTCATTTTATAAAAGAGTAAGAAAAAAAATCATTGAAGCCGGTTTCCCTGTAAGGAAAAATCGGCTTTTGCTATTCTAGGCATTTCTCGAGCCTAGCACACCCAAATCGTTTAAGTGCCTATAACGACACCATACATATTGTTGGCAAGTCCTTATCTATTGTTTCATAAACACTTTAGTTATAGTATTTTCCGCAGTGCTTACTTTGATAAAGTAAATTCCAGAAGGAAAATCGGTAACATCAACAATATTTGTTGACTGGTTAATTTTTCTAATTGTTTTTCCTGTAATGTCCAAAATGCGAACCTTATTAATTACTAATTCTGTTTCTATATATAGTTGGTTTAGAGTCGAGTTCGGATAGATGTTAAAATTAGATAAGCCATGTTCGCTTATGCCAACAATACTAGAACAAGCATTACTACAATTGCTACTAAAATAAGAAGAAGTATAATGAAGGAATATATAATAGCAGTGCTAATTAAGCCGAATGAGATCTAAACAAAAAAAGTCCTTCCCGAAATATCGAGAAGGACTTTTTGTGACCTAGTAGGGAGTCGAACCCCAAACCTCTACAGCCGTAATGTAGTGCTCTATCCAATTGAGCTACTAGGCCAGTTCCTTTCTTAAAAGGATTGCAAATTTAACTAAAGTTTTAATTCAAAAAAAGCATTTGTTCGAATAGATGATTACTTCGAATACTTTTCTTCCTTAGGAGCCCATTTTTTGTGGATTCCTCTGAAGGTTCGATCAAATCGAATGAATCCTTTTTCTTTACTGAATGAAGTCACTAAGAACCAAGCCTTACCTACAATATGATCTTCAGGCACAAACCCCCAGAACCTTGAATCCTGTGAACGATGGCGGTTATCACCCATCATCCAATAGTAATCCATTTTGAAGGTATAAGAATCGCTCTCTACACCATTAATATAGGCTTTACCATCCCTAATATCCATTGTATTGTTTTCATATACTCGAATACAACGTTCGTACAACAAGAAGTTATTCTTATTTAAACTGATGATCATTCCTTTACTAGGTATAACAATTGGGCCGTAATTATCTTGATTCCATTTAAAATCTTTATGGTAAGGATAAAACGTATACTCTCCATTTTCAAAATCACCCGGTTGATTATAGAAATAAGGCTCTACATGATCTACACTTGGTAAACCAGCCAACTGATTGGCTCTAGCTTTATTTGTATAAACTTCATACACATTGTTCGCAGATGCAATTGGATTAAATTCTGTTATATCTATATCATAAAACTCATCATCAGTAATTACCCCGGTCGTGTATACCAAGTAGGTGAATTGTAAGTTCTCTGGTTCATAGGCAAGCTCATCATTAATATATAAGGTACCAGACTTAACTTCTAGTTTATCGCCCGATATGGCTACACAACGCTTAATATAGTTTTCACGCTTATCTACCGGTCTAGAAATAACCGTGTACTTCTCGTTTACAAACTTTCGTGGATTGGGAATGCCTTCAGCTTCTGCACGACGTACCAAATCATAGTAGGGTAGCGCACTATCATATTCTCTAGTTGTAGTATCATTTGCAGGGAAGTTAAAAACAACCATGTCGTTTCTATTTACACTTTGAATAGCCGGCAAACGCTTATAAGGTAATTTAATCCATTCCAAATAAGATTTTCCACCGCCTAGGATTTGTGGGAAGCTGTGATGAACTAAGGGGAAAGCAAGGGGAGTGTTAGGTACTCGACTTCCATAGTGGAACTTACTGACTACTAAAACGTCTCCAACTCTTAAAGTACCTTCCATACTTGATGTAGGAATAGCGTATATTTCGAAGATAAATGTACGGATGAAATAAGCTGCAAAAATTGCAAAGATTATAGCATCTGCCCATTCTCTAATTTTTAATTTATTAGGACGTTGGTAGTTATCATTTTCTCCACCTGCTCCATGATATTTCTCTTCTTCTTTCTTTCCGATAAATGCTAGCCAAAACCATCCACCTAGTATAGCGATTGTATGTTCCCAAAAAGCATATCGTCTATAGCTATCACTTGTTTCACCAATCAAATGCGTGTAAATAAACAAGTTTAATACGGGTACAAAACTTCCTACAATAAACCACTTCGGTTTATTGGTTAATTTCACCCAAGTTGTTATTCTTAGATAAGGCACAAACGCTTTCCAACCTGTTTCGCCAGCTTTGGTGAACCATAAGGAAAGGCCATACATGTAAGCAATAAGCATTAATAGAATTACGATAAAAATCATTTAGGTAGTGTTTTATAAGGCTTGTAAAAATACTGCTTTTCGATTATTAATTGGTTAAAATTTGAGCATATCATCCATTCCAAAAAAACCTTTCTTTCCGATGACCCATTCGGCTGCTAAAACAGCACCAAGAGCAAATCCTTTACGGGAAGTAGCCGTATGGCTTATGCTCAATTTATCTTCGTCGGAAAGATACTTTACAGTATGAGTTCCAGGTACTTTATCTTCTCTTTTAACCTTTATTAAGAGCTCTTTTTCAGAGCTTTTAACATTCTCCACCCAGGTATCTTTAGACGACATTTCGTTCAATATAATATCGGCGGTACGCAAGGCAGTACCACTAGGCGAATCTAATTTTTGAGTATGATGGATTTCTTCCATTTCCACATCATAAGCTTTTTGGGTATTCATAATCTTGGCAAGGAAGGCATTCACTTTAAAAAAAATATTGACACCAATACTAAAATTTGGCGCATAGAACAGGGTTCCCTCTTTTTCTTTCATTGCATACTTCACCTTGTCCAATTGATCTAACCAACCAGTAGTGCCTGAAACAACAGGAATACCCGCTTCAAAACAAAGCATATAGTTGGAAATAGCACTTGAGGGCTGAGAGAATTCAATAGCTACATTACATAACTGGAGATTAGCTAGGGTTAAAGCATCTAGATTATTCTCATTAACCTTTAGCCTTACAAAATGATTGCGTTCCAATAAAACCCCTTCTATGGTTTTACCCATTTTCCCGTATCCTAGTATGGCAACATTCATGGTTAAGTAGCATTAATCTGACGGTAAAGTTACATTATTTTGAAGCATGAGCAACGGAAGTTATCCATAGTGCCACCATAATAACTTTTGTACCTGCAAGTAGAATAAGTTTGCGTTTTTGTGCTCAAGTTTACGATGGAACATCCCTTTAAAAGCTTTTAATAAAAAGAAGGGTAGCGGTCGACTTGCCCAACGGACAAGTTTACTGTGTACCTTCAATTCTTTCTTTAATGGAGACGCTGAATATATCTGCTTAAGGGCAAGCACGGCTTGTTTTTGCTTAGCTAGAAACACTTCCAAATTATCTAAGCCATCATGTCTAACCGCATTATCTAGATGAATGATAGGATTATTTTTTTGCTGGGCTTGAATACCGAAGAGGGTATCCTCATGACCGTAGCCCTTAATGGACTCTTCAAATTTCAAGCTCTCGAAAGTTGATTTTGTACAAGCAAAATTACTCGTCATAAAAGAGAGGTATGGATTCATCTTTCTGTCTTGAATAGAACGGCTCTCTACACTACGACCATAATTCCAATGCAAATACTTACTATCTTCTTTAGGCGGAGAATCTTGATAATAATGTCCTCCAACTAAAAGGACACCTTCCTTTAGCTGTTCAAGGTAAGCCGCAATAAAGTCATTATGATGAATACTCACATCTCCATCCATAATGATGCAGTTTTCATATTTGGCTTTATCGAAAAGCAAATTACGAATAGCCGCTCTACCGATATTCTCAGTGAGTACATCATATTCTACTTCAGGTCTTGACTTTACTTTTTGATTAATATAGCTGATGCTCAATTCGGAACAATCATCTATAAATAGAATCTGGAAATTTGCAGAAAGTCTATTGGCCTGTTCATAAAGCGTGCTAGCCAAGTCATGGATATGCGTGTTATAAACTGGAATAAGGATGGAAAACTCCATAATGCTATATTGACATACTCATAGATTCATCTTCTTGCAATGAACCCTCTATGCACTTAATAATACGACCGGGAAACTTTTCTATAATGGTGTAGTTATGCGTGGCCATTAACACACTCGTATTTAAATCCTTATTAATTTTAAATAACAAACTCATGATATCATCAGATGTATCGGGGTCTAAATTTCCCGTTGGCTCATCTGCTAATATAAGCGGTGGCTCATTCAGTAAAGCACGAGCGATTACGACCCGTTGTTGTTCTCCTCCTGATAATTCATGAGGCATTTTAAAATGCTTCGTTTTTAGACCAACCTGATTTAAAACTTCTTCGATTCTAGATTTAATCTTTTTTGAATCTTTCCAGCTAGTAGCTTCCAATACAAATGATAAGTTCTCAAACACGCTTCGATCCATCAATAACTCAAAGTCTTGAAATACAATACCAATACTTCTTCTCAGTAGAGGGATTTCTTTATCCTTAAGCTTTCTTAGATTGAACTTATTGATAATTCCTTCTCCATTAGTCAATGGAATATCTGCATAAAGTGTTTTAAGCAATGAGCTTTTACCACTTCCAGTTTTACCTATCAAATAAACAAACTCACCTGGATCAACATTCAAGTCAACCTGATTTAAAATAAGAGAATCTTCTTGATATATATTGGCCGTTTTTAAGCCGATTACGGGCTTTACGAGGATATCTGCTATACGTGACTGTTCTTCGCTCATAATTATTTAATTCAGCTTAATGTCTTGTTTTAGAAAGTCAAAATAACTCCTTAACACATGGGCACTCTTTACTCCATCTGTTCTTATCTCTAAAATAGCACTTTCTTGCTCTTCTTCCACAAAATCCTTAAAGCTATTTGCAAGCTCTTCCATATTGTTCACCTTAAAGTATTTACACGAATACATCTTAGCTAAATGTGAGAACTCATAATTGTGCTTCGTTTCAAAAAATTGCTCTAGTTCATTCAATTTATCTGGGCCTGGGATTATTTTAAATATATTTCCTCCTTGATTATTGATAATAATCAACTTGAAATTTCCATTTAAGTAGTCATTCATCAAGGCATTTGAATCATAGAGGGCTGCAATATCTCCGCTTATGCAAAAGCACAATTTCTTGGAGTCAAGTAAACTTGCTCCTAAGGCAGTACTTAATACACCGTCAATACCACTAACTCCGCGATTGGCATTAATTTCAAAATCTTTGCCTGCTGGAATATGTAATAAGTTAGCATAACGAATGGGAGTACTGTTTCCAAATTGAACTAAACTAGAGGAAGGAATATTGTTCAATAAATATTCAAATACCGTAAAGTCTAAAAACTCTTGATTTCCTAAATACTTGTCAAGTGTACTTCTTGTTTGCTTATTTAATTGCATCCAATCTGATCGATAAATACCTTGGTTTGTGGTGGTTTCCTTTAACATAAACTCGAAGAAACTTAAAGCATCATGCTGTAATACCTTTGATAAGCCTTGGAAGATATCCCAATGCTCAAAAGATCGGGTTAAATGCCAATGGCTAATTCCTTCTTGACTACGTAACCAAAACTTCAACTTTTTAGAGACGACTCCTGCACCTAAGGTGATAACTAAACTAGGTACAAAGCTCTTGGATTTATTAGCTTGAACAACTTCAACGTTTGCATCGATTTGATCAATAAAATCTTCGCCGTATACATTAGAAATTGCTTCCTTCAATACAACAACATTATTAAGTTTGCCTATAGTTTGAAGAACTGCTTCTAAAGTACGGTCTCTTTTTTTCAAACCACCCACTACAATCATTATCTTTTCATGACTATCCCATTCCTTAACTAGCTCTTTCATAGCTGAATCAACCAAAGAATAAACCGGCTTAATGAAATCGATAATTTTAGGGGTATGCGTAATATCTTCTGCTAAATTATACAAAGGTTCTCTTAGCGGAACATTCACATGTACAGGACCAAAGTCAGGGTAAAAGCAAGAATTAATGGCTTCTGCAACTATTCTATCACTATACCACAAGTCCTTTTCTGTATTTATCTGTACGGGTAATTGATAAGATTTTTTAATGTAGTTTTTATAAACTTCATTCTGATTAATACTTTGATTCTCGCCTTGATCAATCCATTCATTAGGACGATCAGCACTTAATACCAATAGCGGTATCTTTTGATAAAAGGCTTCAGCTATAGCAGGAGCGTAGTTTAACATGGCAGAACCTGAAGTGCAAATAAGTGCAACTGCAGTTTGAGATTGCTGCGCTATACCAAGAGCTACAAAAGCAGCGCTTCGTTCGTCAATAACAGACAGGCACTCTATTCCTTTCATCCTATTGAATGCTATTATTAAAGGAGCACATCTAGAGCCAGGTGATATTACAGCATGAGTTACGCCTTTGGCTTGACAAATTGCTGCTAGATGTTGGATGTGTTTTTTATCTGTATTCAAAGTCTCACAAAAATAATGTAAATAAATGACTTGCTAGACTCTTCTTATGCGAAGTTATAAAGAGTAACTCCTTAACAAGTAATCAGCTATTAAAGGCCTTTTGATAAGCTAACAAGAACGACTCCGTATAGTACTCGTGCACTATATTAAGTTGGTCTTTTGAAGGGTAATGCTTCAAAAACTCTATATAATTCGCTGGATTTTCTACTTGACTTCTGATGTCCATGCATAAATAGCCTTGTTGCAAGAGAATATAATTCAATACCATATTTGACCATGCTTGATTGGCTTTTTTAAAAGGAGATAAGGCACTAAGGCTCATGCTCAAATCAACAGCAGCTATAAGTGGATGTATTTTATTGATATCATCATGAAACTGCTTGAGCAAAGCCGTCAATTGCTTAGTTAAGTCTAAACCAGCGTTGATAAGTTGCCCAGCTTCTTGCCCTTGAATTCCTTTGAATGTTTGCGTATGAATACTAAGCAAATATTCAATATCTATTGTGGCAGGTTTAGTGGAATTTAAGCACTGGTTTAATCCCTCAAAATGATTCAATACTTCAAGATGTTCTTTAATTGATTTACCAGCGATAGTGTTACCTTGCTCTTTTACTTGCCTCATTTCTAGTTGTCTAAGGCTATTCTCATTCAATTGACAATTTGCATGAACAAAACGAAGCATACTATAATCTATTAAATGCTGTCTTTCCTCTGCATCTAGTTTCAAAAATCTAGCATGTAGCTTGTCTAATTTTGAAAATAAAGACTTTAAGGTTCTAGATGAAGACTTTGATCTTGGCTTAACAACAGCTTCTAACTCTGCTTTAACCAAATTTAAAGCTTGAAGACTAACATCATCATAGCTGAGGTATTTGAGCAATAAATCCTTGTAGTATAGCACCATCAATTCGTCGTAGTCAATCTCTAGTGTCTTGGCTAATGGTTTGATTTGATCCTTTGTGGGAATGCGCTTGCCATTTTCATACTTACTGATTAAGGCTTGATCAATACGCAATACTTGCGCTAAGTCAAGGGAACGAAGCTTAAGCGCTTTTCTTTTAGATTTTATTGCAATAGAAAGTGAATCCATACGATATGACAAAAATAGTCACGAATTCTTTGAAAAGACTACTCTTCAAGGATCTTTTTCATCACATCAGCTTTCGCTTCTGTTTCTAACCATTCTTGTTCTGGATTTGAATCGGCGGTAATTCCTGCTCCAACAAAAACATCGGCATGCTTATCATGAATGCGCATGCATCTTAAATTTACATAGTAACTGGTGTTATCTCCATTTAAACCTAAGAATCCGCTATACAGCGATCTATTATTCTTTTCGTACTTGGCAATAATTTCTTTAGCGGCTTCTCTCGGCAAACCACAAACAGCTGGAGTGGGGTGTAGCAATTCCTGCACATTAGGTATAGAACTAAACTCAATATCCGTTTTAAGATGCTTTATATGCCCAGCATGAACATCAAAAGTAGGACTAGTATGAATAAAGCTAGCTCCATTGGCACGAACGGTATCAATTATATAGTCCGTTACAATTTGCTGTTCAACTTTATCTTTTTCTGTCCAGGGACTTTTATCTTTTACTAATTTTGTTCCGGCTAATGATACGGTAAATGATCGTTCTCCTTTTTTAAACATTAAGAGTTCAGGAGAAGCGCCTAACCATAAGCCCAGGGAAGTATTTGCCAAATAGACAAAGGTTGGGCCGTAGGTATAAGTCATTTTAAAGAATGCCATTGCTGGATTAAAACTTGCCGGCAAAGCAAACTTTTTCTTTCTAGCTGCTACACTCTTTATTAAACTTGTGGTTTTAGTCAGCTTAACAATATCAGCCACATACGTTTCATACGAATCTTGAGACATGTAGCTTTCATCCAAAGTCTTGCAAAGAGCTAGTGGTTTGCCATTCCTTAAATTAAGAATTCCTTCCCAAGCTTTGTCTTCAAAAAGTCTTCCTTTTATCTCCTCGTTTTGTTTCCCATTAAATGATTGCAAGGAAAAAACTTGTGATTTCGATGCAGGAGTTTCTACTAAAATTCTAATTTCCGAAGCTAGTGGGTATTTAAACACTACAAACTTAAACTGCTGAGCCAGAAGATGCTCAATACATTGAATAAGAAGACTATTTGAATCTGATAATTGTTGCTCCATTTCCGCCTTTCTTTTCTTCTTCATATTGCCAAGATGCAATACTAGACTTATATTCTTTAATCAATTGTTGCAGCTGTCTTCTAAGCGCCCCAGAACCTTTACCATGAATGATTTTTATCTCGTCGATACTATTATAAAGTGCTTGATCAAAATATTGTTCAATCATCGGCCCAGCTTCTTCTTGCATGAGTCCTCTAATATCGAATACACTTTCCACCTCATAATTAGCTATGCGTCGTTTGGATGTTTTTACTTTCTTCTCTTGCTTAATAATTTTCTGTAATTTCTTCAAGGAAATACTTGTTCGCAAACCACGCACTGCAACAATTGCCTGATTACCACGCATTTCAATTATTTCTCCTTCACTTTCAGACTCTCCAATCAATACAATATCTCCAACGTCCAGTTTCTTACTCGACACTTTAGATGAAGCTTCAATACTTCCTTCTTTTTGAGCTAAAACTTCTTTTCGATGACTCGCAAAATCTTTCGCCTTCTGTGCAGCGACTTCTTTACTCTTTGCATTATTAATCTCGTTTAAGATTTGATTTACTCGTTGTTCAACAGCTTCATTTTTTTGTTGTTCTAGCGTAATAATTTGTTGCCTTAATTCTTGCTGTCTACCATGAATTTGTTCGTTCAAGGTTTCAAACCTTTGAGTCGCTTCTTTAAGTTTGTTATTTTCTTTTTTGATGTTTCGATTTTCCTCTTCTAAGAGCTTTCGTTCTTTCTCTACTTTGGAGATCAATTCTTCAAACTTTAAGTCAGAATAATCTACGTAGGTTTTAGCTTCTTCTATGAGGTCTTTATCTAAGCCGCTTTTTTCTGCAATTGCAAAGGTATACGAGCTACCTGGCTTGCCTGTTTTTAGTTGATAGGTAGGACTTAAGTTTTCTTCATTGAATACCATAGCTGCATTCAAAAAACGATTATCTTGTTCGGCTACTTTCTTTAAGTTAGAGTAGTGGGTGGTTATCACTCCATAGGCCGTTGTAGAAGCCAAACGTAAAATCAATGCTTCAGCCATTGCAGCACCAAGACGAGGGTCTGTACCTGTTCCAAATTCATCAATTAGAAACAAGGTTTTTCCATTCGCTCGTTTCAAAAAATTCTTCATGAGAAAGAGATGAGAACTATAAGTACTCAATTCATCTTCTATAGATTGTTTATCCCCTAAATCTGCAAATATTTGTTCAAACAACAATACTTTAGAATTTTCATCGCAGGGGAGCAGTAAACCAAACTGCAACATCATTTGCATTAAACCTACCGCTTTCAAACACACTGATTTACCACCGGCATTTGGACCACTGATTAAAAGAATAGATTGCTTTTTATCGATTTCAAGTTCAAAAGGAACGGTTTCCTTTTTCATGCCTATATTCTTCAATAACAATAAAGGGTGATAGGCATCCTTATAGTAAATTTCACCTGCATTACCTAGAATAGGCATTACAGCATCCATCTTCATAGCCAACAAGGCTTTACTGCGAATTAAATCATAACTAGCGAGTATTTCTTGATAGTTATTCAGCGTTGTTAAAGATGTTGAAATATTGGCACTAAGCGTTTGTAGAATGCGAAATACTTCTCGATTTTCTTCCCGCTCTAATTCGAATAAATCATTGTTTAAAAGAACAGTTTCTTGTGGTTCGATATAGCTGGTTTTTCCAGAGTCAGATTCATCATGGATGATTCCATTTACGCTACGTTTACTTTCCGCATGTAAAGCTAAAACTCTCCTCCCGTTCCGTATACTTTCTTGCGTTTCTGCAAGCTTACTTTCGTTCTTTAAATTCTTAAGTATTCTACCGAAAACTAATTGTATGGCCCTAGATTTTGAATTGATCTCTTTCCGAATTTTTACTAAAGTAGGAGAGGCGTCACTACGCACATTTCCTTCTTCATCAATAACTTTATCAATGGCTTTAGGGATATTCTTATCTATTGAAATTAACTCAATATTCTTTCTAAGTGTAGAGAATTGATCAGGATGCTTTTTGAAAAATTCTTGAATGGCTTCAACGGTTAAAGCACTATTCATAATCTTTCGGAACTGTTTGCCTTCAATGAGGTTATTTATAATTGAAATCGCTTTGAGTTCTAAACTTAAATCATGATAATTCTGTGCAGGAAATTTCAATCCATTTACCAGTCCATCCTTCATTTCTGACACTTGGCGAAGAATAAAATTTACTTCATCTACATGATAAGAAAAACGAGTTTCAGCTAGCGCTTTTTTGCCTAAATCACTTAAACAGCTTGCTTGTAATAATTCAATAATTTTATCGAACTCCAAGGAATCTTGAGCGTCATCTGGGAATATTGAAAATTTAGATTGCATAAGCGTTATACGATGTATTCAGCGTCCTTGTCAGCAGAGAAACGCATTAGGAAATCAATGCCTTTTTTAATTGGGAGATCTTCAAACACAATTTTATACAAAATCTCAGCTAGTGGAGCACGGTATCCATACTTCTGCAATGCTCTTACTATTTGAAGTGTTTTAACACCCTCCGCAACCTCTCCAATGGAGGCTATAATTTCTTCTAAGTTTTTACCTTCGGCTAATTGTAAACCTACTCGATAATTTCTACTTTTAGAGCTATTACAAGTGGCTATTAAATCACCAATACCTGCGAGTCCTAAGAAGGCTTTTTCGCTAGCGCCTAAAGCTTTAGCTATATATATTAACTCCGCCATTCCGCGTGTAATTAACAAGGCACGAGCATTTTCTCCATATCCTAAACCGGTTAGCATACCAGACGCAATAGCTACATAATTCTTTAATACTCCAGCTAATTCAACACCTAGAAGTTCATTAGAACCATAGACTTGAAATCTGTTACTTTTTAAGGCTTGTTGCCCAACTTCGATTACTTCATTAAAGCTACTGGCAATTACGGTAGCTGCTGGTTGATGTTCAGAAAGTTCTGAGGCTAAATTTGGCCCTGCTAAACATCCCACACGAACTACTCCTGTTTTGATTTTAATCAACTCAGACATCGTAAAAACTTCGTCCTTTCGTAAGGCAATTTCGTTTGAGATTTTCTTAGGTGTATACAAACCTTTAGTGCCATGAATGAGGATATGAGCAGGCTTTAGATAGGGTGCAAGTTCCTCTAGCATATCGACAAAGTTATCTGAAGGAACTATTGGGAAAATTAAATAGCACTCTTCAGCTAATTGTTTATAATCATTCGTAGCGGTAACTCGAGTGCTCATTTCTTGGCCCTTCAAATGATGATCCGCATTGATGCTTGTCATTTGATCTTCAGATCGAGTATACATCAGCACCTCACCATTCTCCGCTAAGAGATTAGCAATGGCAATACCGAAACTACCAGAACCAACGACGCCGTATTTATTCAAAGTGTCTTTCGAGTCCATATCCCATTAATCTATTGTGATAAAAATATAAAACCTTCAAATCTTGTGTAATGATATTGCCATTTGAGTTTTTTACGAGAGGCATACTTGGATGATAAACACCTAAGTTTTTTAAACCATGTTTTATGATCTCCTCGTTTTCGCCTTTGATTCTATCGTGTACACGAAGTTTACCTTCTGCATACAAGTCAATAATCTTTTCTTTAATGTTATTTAATTCAACTTTAAAATCTTCAATATCTATTTCGATTTCATCAACAGGTACACGTAAAAATTGATATAAGTCTAAACCTTTAAACTCTCTTTGAATCATTTCAAATGCTACAAATGAAACGAGATGACTACTTAATACGGTATTTGCTGAAAGGAATTTTTCTACAATTCTTTCCCCTAAAATACCCGTATAAACTTGATCTCTTTGCTTATCTTCTTTCATCACTCCATCAAGTGTGAAGTAATCTTTAATATTTACACTTTGACCAATGTTATTGATACTGTTACCTTCAAAATCAACCTCGTTACCCACTACATCCATTGGTGAGGCAAATGAAATTGTCATTCCCGGATTCGCAGTGATTACTTTAAAAATTAATTTTAGCAGTTTGTACGATGTACTAAAATCATCTTTTTCAGGTATGAATTGTTCCTTCCCTTCGTAGGCTAAATGTTGATTGATCAAAGAAGAAGCCTCCATAACGAAATGGTAATTCAATACTACGGGAACAACAAAAACCTTCTTCGCCGTATCTTCTTGAAAGTTCAACAAATTTTGACGCTGACCTTCAAGCGCTGTGCCTAGTAATCCCAACTTCAATTTCTTTTCTATTTGTCCCGAACGTGAACGAGTTCCACCTGGGAAAAATAAAGAGTGTGCGCCACGTTTAATTGCAACCGTACTATAGTTCTTTAATAATTCTAGATAGGGTTTGTTTTTACGTCTCCTATCTAGTTTATAAGCACCCAAGTCATTGAGCCACCTGGATAGAATCCCTATGGTGAAAAGATTAATACCTGCTCCATAGGTCATTCCTGGTAGGCCAATGATATCAATGACTAAACCGATTGTTGGAGAATCAATATTACTAAAATGCGTAGGTACTATTATTACGGTGCCTTTCTTTGATAAATTTCTGATATGATCAATGGGGCCGGTAATATTAAATTTGTCATAAATGGTCTTCTTGTTTCCAAATAAGAATTTCAGTTTCTTGCCTGGAGAAGCATTCATTAATCGACTAAAGAGAAAGGGTAGGACGTTTTGGGCTACTTTGTATTTTTTGGGATCAAAGTTGGCTACAATTTCCTTTGAATAGTAAGTTAAAATTGAGCGGAAAATCTTTTTGTCTTCTTTGTATTTCTTCTTCTCTTCCTCAATTTTATCAGTAAGTAGGATTTGCCTCTTTATTTCACTCCAAAAGATACGTTCTTCAGGAGAGTCACTTTTCCAAGGCTCTTTTGTTAGCCTGTTCTTTTCTTGATAGAGAATACTCTTTAGTTCGCTGTGTAATACGCTCGTATCTCCATAGGATTCTAATAAGCCATCGATAGTTTTTGTGATGGTTTCGTCCAAAAAGGACTCTTGATCTTGGCTCAATTTATAGATTGGCCACTCTGTAATTTCTGGAATTACAGGATCTAATTTATTATTAATTTTTTGGTGTTCGTCCATATAGGCTTAAGGGTGTTCTAAAACCAAAGTTAACAGAAAATACAAATAAAAGATAGGCTTGTTAACAAGCCGGATTAATTCTTCACAATTAGTTTAAATCCCTGACCATGAATGTTCACGATTTCTATTTGCTCATCTTCTTTCAAATACTTTCTAAGCTTGGTGATATAAACGTCCATACTACGCCCTGTGAAGTAGTTGTCATTCCCCCAAATAGACTTTAAGGCAATGTCTCTATCTACTATTTTATTAACATTATGAGCTAACAATTTGAATAATTCAGCTTCCTTAGTTGTCAGTTTAGTAGAATTCTCACCAATCTTCAAGGCACGATCATTATCTATATAGGTATATTTCCCAATGGCGAACTCTGCTTGTTGTTGGCTTGGAAGAATAGCACTATGCACTCTTCTCATAACTGCTTCAATGCGTAATTGAAGTTCTTCAAAGCTAAATGGTTTAGTGATGTAGTCATCAGCCCCTAGTTTAAATCCTTCAAGCTTATCTTCCTTCATGGATTTAGCCGTTAGAAAAATAATAGGCATGTTAGCCGCAACTTTTTTTATCTCTTTAGCCAAGGTAAAGCCATCTTTTAAAGGCATCATTACATCTAATATACAGATGTCAAAATCGTCCTTATTAAATGCTTTCCATGCTTGTTCTCCGTCAGTAAACAGCTCTACATAGTTATCTTCTAGCTCTAATGAATCTTTTAAAACTGTCCCTAAATTAGAGTCATCTTCTGCTAACATTATTCTATTCTTATATTCTTTCATATGCTCTTTTTATTTGTAATCGGTAACTTAACGATGAATGTAGTGTACTTATTGGATTCTGATTTTACACTTATCTCTCCATTGTGCGCTTCCACGATAGTTTTAACATAACTTAAGCCTAAACCGAATCCTTTTACCTTGTGAATGTTTCCTGTAGACACGCGATAGAACTTGGTAAAAATCTTCTTTTGGTCGGCTTTGTTCATTCCAATACCATTATCAGTAATCACAATAAACAGCTCATCTTTTTCATTGAATGTCTTTATAGTAATCTCTAATGGCTCATTTCGCCTATATTTAATAGCATTATCAAGAAGATTAGAGAATACACTACTTAGATGGTCTTTATCTGCTTTAACCATCATTTTTTCAGCTTGGAACAAACTACTTACTTGTGCTTCAACATCTTCAAATTGCAATTTAAACTTGCTCAACATCCCATTTAACACTGCATGTACGTCGATTGGTTCCTTACTTAGGTTCAATTTATCTTTGTCTAGTTGAGCGATTTGTAAAACTCTTTCAATATGAGTGCCTAGCCTTTTGTTCTCTTCCCCGATAATATTATTGTAGTTCTCTACTTTTTCAACATCACTTCGAACTTTCTCTTTGCTCAACATTTGTGATGCTAAGGAGATAGTTGCAACAGGAGTCTTTAACTCGTGCGTCATGTTGTTGATGAAATCCGTTTTCAACTCAGACAATTTCTTTTGTTTGAAAATGATAAAAATACTTGCACCAAAAGATGCAGCAATCAATAATATGAAAATGAAAGAGGAACTTAACAACTCACTATTCGATTTCAATAGGAAACTTCTCTTCTTTGGAAAGTCAACCATTAAAATTTCGTGTTCACTAGAAAAAGGACTCGTATGAACAGAAGTTTTGTATGCTTTATTTTGAACAGACGAATTTAATTTTTCGAAGGTGCTAATGATTTTTCTAAAGCTATAACCATCAACTAATGCAAAATTAAATGGCGTGCTAATGGCTATACGGTTAAGTTCATAACTCAAGAAACTATGAATTTGAGCCGAATCAAAGTTGGGCTTGGAAGAATTTCCATAGAGAAACTCCATGGTCATATCTTCAATCATTTCATTATACCCATCCAATAGCCCACCGGTGAGTTCTGTTTCGATCTCTTCACCTAAATCAGCCAGCTTAACAAGGCTATCAATTTCATTCAGTGTTGTTCCTACGAAAGTGTAAGAGTCCTCATCCTTTTGTATATCTAGAATGATGTATCCGTTTTGGTATTGAAGACTTAAACCACAATTTCCATTAATACTTTGGGCTTGGTCGTAAATAGT
>JBLHMK010000013.1:0-33903 GCA_047621945.1 Flavobacteriaceae bacterium | reverse complement strand
CTTTATCTTTGCCTGGCATTGGATTTCCTCCTGGAACGCTTAATGTGGATACTGGCTTTTTAAACGCTATTCCATTCTCAGTAGGAAACACAACAATGAGTGTTAGAGTATGGTCAACAGGACCTGGTTTACCAGTAAGATTAAAAGTTGAAGAAGATACTAATGTTACCATTACCTGTGAGACCGAAGCATTAACAACTGTTACAAATGCATGGGAGACCTTAACCTTCGATTTTAGTAATGAAGCGGCCGGTACGGCAACTTTAAATTTTGCTAATACATATAATAAAGCAAGCTTGTTCTATAATTTTGGAACAAACGGAGCAGGAGAAATATTCTACTGGGATGATGTACAGTTTGGAGGAGCAGTAGTTGTTCCTTGCGCTGGTGTAATTGCAGATCCTAATATATTAGACGATTTTGAATGTCAAGGCAATATTACTTTCACTTTTGCAGACGCCACATGGACAGAAGATGTTGCTAATCCAAATCCTTCAGGAATAAATACCTCATCTAATGTGGGTGAGTTTATTCACTGGGGAGCAGGAACAGATGGTGTTTTTGGTGGCACATTAGATTTAGCACCATTAGCAATTACTTCTTCGAACAGTAATTTGAAAATGGATCTTCATCCTAGTGCGGCAGGATTACCGATTATTGTGGTTTTTCAAGATAGTAATGGTGCGGATATAGCGCTACAAACGGTTCCAACAACAGGTTCGGGAGCATGGGAGACTTTGACTTTTGATATGAGTGCTGCCATTTCATCTAACGATGTGAGTAATATTGTATTCTTAGTTAGTCCTGGAGACTCTGTTCAACATGTAGTTTATTTTGACAACATTCGTTTAGATACACCTGCAGTAGTTGTTCCTTGCGCTGGTGTAATTGCAGACCCCAATATATTAGACGATTTTGAATGTCAAGGCAATATTACTTTCACTTTTGCAGACGCCACATGGACAGAAGATGTTGCTAATCCAAATCCTTCAGGAATAAATACCTCATCTAATGTGGGTGAGTTTATTCACTGGGGAGCAGGAACAGATGGTGTTTTTGGTGGCACATTAGATTTAGCACCATTAGCAATTACTTCTTCGAACAGTAATTTGAAAATGGATCTTCATCCTAGTGCGGCAGGATTACCGATTATTGTGGTTTTTCAAGATAGTAATGGTGCGGATATAGCGCTACAAACGGTTCCAACAACAGGTTCGGGAGCGTGGGAGACTTTGACTTTTGATATGAGTGCTGCCATTTCATCTAACGATGTGAGTGCTATTGTATTCTTAGTTAGTCCTGGAGATTCCGTTCAGCACGTAGTTTATTTTGATAATATTCGTTTAGACACAGGTGTTGTTTCTTCAAATTGCCCTGGTGTAGTTGCGGATGTAGATATCATGGAGGACTTTGATTGTCAGAGAAATACTAGCTACACTTCAATTGATGGTAGTTTGCTTGTAATAGCCAATCCTGATACGACTGGCATTAACACTTCGGAGAATGTAGGGAGATACGTTAGAGGTAACTCTGTAACTGATGAAATACGGGGTGACTTTACTTTAGCTCCTTTAGATTTCACTTCTCACAACCAAATTAAATTGGATGTTTGGGATGCGAATGTGCCGACAGAAGTAACTATTATTTTACAAGATGCTGCTGGTATATTTTTAGAAAGTGCCATCGCCGTAACATCAGCAGGAAATGCGTGGGAACAGTTGAATTTTGATTTCAGCACAGTGCCATTCACTATAAGTGTAGCGAAAGTTATTATTCAGTTCGATGCAAATTCACAAGCAGACAGTAGTAAAATTTATTACTTTGATAACTTTAAAATGGGTGGGCCAACTACGGGAATTAGAAATCGAAATGGGGGTGCGCTTAATGCATATCCTAATCCGACGAATGATTTCTATACCATTGATTTGAATGATGTGAATACATTGGAAGAGTTGACGGTTTCTGTAATCTCTATGGACGGTAAGGTGATCAATACGGAGTTCTACAACAATGTGAGCAATGAATTGACACTTGACTTAAGTAGTCTAGAGACTGGAGTTTACATGGTTGAATTATCTTCAGCTAAACAAACTTGGAGAAACAGAGTGATTAAAAAATAATTATTTTTTTTGAGTAGTTAAGTATGAAAGGGTTCCACTTGCTTGTGTGGGACCCTTTTTTTATGGAGACTTGTGTTAATTGCTCTGTCTGAAATTTGATCCAGCGAGTAGACTGGGTGAAAAATAAAAAGCTAATTAGCTGTTTGATTTAGCCATAATGAGCTACTAACCAATCCAAAGTATCTTTCAATGATTCTTTAACAGCTCTCGGTGTGTAACCTAACTCTTTTGTTGCTTTGTCATGTAGAATTGAAGTATTGCCATATTTTAATGCAGTTAAACCTTCCTGCGTAAAACCATTTGGCTTTCCACTTCGCCGACTTTTTATCTGCTCAAAAGGGACACCCAATCTGGCTATCCAAAATGGCAATGCAAGGGTGGGTACTTTCCGATTATAAATATCTCCTATCATTTGAGCCAATTCTTGAATGGTATGGAATTCACTTCCAAGTAAATATTTTTCACCAGCGCGCCCTTTTTCTAAGGCCAAAATTGTGCCTGCTACAATATCTCTAACATCCACCCAATCTTGACCTCCCTTAACTACTGCGGGGATGCTATTGTGATACATGTCTAAAAGAGATTGACCAAGAACGGAGGGTTTGTAATCCATAGGACCTAATACAGATGTTGGTGCTACCATCACCACGTCTAATCCTTTATCTATTCGTTTAAGTATTTCTCTTTCTGCAGCTGCTTTAGATTTTCCATATTCCGTGGCTGTGTGAGAATTGTTAGATACTAATACCCGCTTCTCATTTAAAGCTTTTTCTAAGGGAAATTGATCGATAGCGGCAATACTACTAAAGTGGATAAGGCGCTGAATATTAAATTTCAAACAAGCATCTGCAATGTTTTTTGTTCCTTCAACATTTGTACGCCACATTTGATCTTTAGCTTTATTATCCACTGAAATGTCTGCTGCCAAATGAATGATTTTATCATATTTGCTTACGAATTTGTCTACATCCTCTTGATTGGTGATGTCTCCCATTTGCTGAGGGATATTCAAGTCTATCTTTGATTGGTAAACGAAAAGCCCAATTTCATAGCCTGAGGAAAGAAGTTCTTTACAAAGTACTCCTCCAATATGTCCAGATGCACCAGTTATACCTATTTTACTCATATGATTGTTCTTTAAAGAAATTTGAAGGTATATATTTATAACTAGATTCAGAAAGATTAATTGACGGACAGTAATTTGTAAATGAAAGGATTAATAGTATTTGTTTTAAATCTAGTTAAGCAGTGGAAACTATTTCTACTTAAAGTAAGTGGAAAAAAAATTGAGGATCAAGAGCTTAATACATTAGCTTCCGGAGAAGCTTGGGATGAGTATTGTGACACACTCAAAGCTGCAGGTGGTTCTATACTTTATGGTAATCCGCCCAAGGACCCGCAAAGCCAAGCGGAAGCATACAGATATCTTTCCCGGCTTACTAGGGCGGGCTTGGAGGCCTTTATTGAGTTTAGTGACCCCGCATTTCCAGTGCTTAAAAGGATGGTACATGAAACCGTTAAACTAGGAGCGGACAACCCAGACAATTATTATCAAAATGCTCAGATTACAGGCGATTTTGAATATCGAATCAAAGGCAAAATAAATACCGTTTTTTATATCGGTTTCTTCACGCAGAATGGCAGCTATGGATCTACTGGGGGGCTTTCACCTTGTGGTAGTTTAGAAGGGGATGAATTGGTCTTAAATAAAGATGGGAGTTTTGAAGTTATCGTAAGCAAAACGAAGAAAGGACAGAATTGGCTCAAACTTGAAGATGAGACTTCTATGTTAATGGTTCGGCAAACCTTTATGGATAGAGAAAATGAGGTCATTGCAGAATTGCAAGTGGAAACTATCGAAGGTAGACCCCATCCAAATGCCTTAAGTCCTCATCTCATGATTGAAGGCTTGAATATGGCTGGAACATTTGTGTCAGGAGCCTCCTTGTTGTTTGCTAAATGGGCTAATGGTTTTGAAAAACATACTAATACTTTGCCGCAAATGCCTCCAGCTAAATCTAATGCCGCTGGTGGAGATAAGAACATCGCCTATTATCATAGTTATTGGAAGATATCGAAAGATGAAGTCTTGATTATTGAGGTTACCCCCCCTTCATGTCGCTATTGGAATTTCCAGTTAAACAATCATTGGATGGAATCTTTAGATTATCGTTATCATCCTATTCACATTAATGCTCACTCGGCCGTTTTAGAAGAAGATGGCAGGATAGTGGTGCATGTTTCACAGGAGAATAAGGGTTATAAAAATTGGATTAGTACGACTGGCCATGTTCAAGGAACCATGCTATGGAGATGGTGGTTTGCCAATGAGTTTCCAGAACCGAAATGTACACTTGTGAAAATTAATGATACAATAGCTTAAGATGCTTAGAACCCAACGACCCATTCTTATTCGCTTGTTTAATCGTTTACCAATTCAAGTCAACTTGGATGCGGATAGATTGATGGAATCGGCATGTAAAAAAACGGGACTCAATGACTTTGGTGAGGGAAACTTAAAAGAAGCATTAAGTCGACTGATTGAAGCCATAAACAAAGAAGCAAATTTGCATTTATTTGGTCGATTTATTACTAAAGAACGTATACTTAATGTGCTTCAAAATCGGCTACATGTAGAAGACACTTTTAAGCGTTTTCCAGAGATAGCTGAGATAGAAATTAAAGCACCAATTGTCATTACCGGACTTCAGCGAACAGGAACAACTCGTCTACATCGTTTACTTGCTGCGCATCCCAATGTACGCTCCTTAAGTTCATGGGAAGCCTTGAATCCGGCCCCTCTTCCAAGGGATGCTAATAATAAAAAAAGAAAGTCATTTGCAAAAACCGCCGAGAGAGCTTTGCGTTTTATGTCCCCAGACTTTTTCGCCATTCATCCGGTTGAGTTTGAAGCTCCGGAAGAAGACGTACTCCTTAATGACATGACTTTTTTGTCGGCCGTATCAGAAGCTACTATGAATGTGCCAAGTTATGCAAGCTGGGTAGCCAATCAAGATCCTGTTTTCCCATACCGATATATGAAGAGAATCTTGCAGCTACTGCAATGGCAAAACCCCAAAGATCGGTGGGTCTTAAAAACACCTGAACATTTAGGAAATATGTACGCAATTACTGAAGTTTTTCCCGATGTCAAACTGATTCACACGTATCGGAATCCACTAGAAGTTATACCCTCTTTTTCTAGTATGGTATACTACAGTAATCGAATTTTTAGTGATGAGGTTAATGCCGAAAAATTAGCTAAGCACTGGATGCAAAAAGATGTAGACATGTTGCAAAGTGCTTTTGATTTTTGGCATAAGCATCCAAGTCAACAGATACTTCATGTCAGCTATCTAGATATGGTAAAAGATTATCAAGGGCAACTCAATCGAATCATGGAGTTTACCGGTTTAACTTGGGGTGCTCAAGAACAAATGCAAGTTCAACAACTTAACAATAAGAATGTGCAGCACAAGTTTGGCGTGCATAAATATAGTTTAGATGATTTCAAGCTGAGTAAAGAGGAAGTCCTAAAAGCCTTCGATTTTTACTACGAAAAATTTAATTTAAAAAATGACTAAAGCAAAATATCAAAACCCTTTTAGCGCTACCATTAATGGAATCTTGGATTTATTTCGAAAGCAAATACCCATTGGTGAACTTAAAGAAAGTGATCGTCTAGATGGTCAAACTTGCCTGGTTACAGGAGCAAATTCTGGACTTGGTTATGCCATTGCAGTTCAATTGATACAGAGAGGCGCATACGTGATGTTAGCGTGTAGAAGTCAAATGGGAGAAACCAAAGAGAAGTTAAGACATCAGTTTAAAGAAAATCAATTTGAAATCATGCATATTGACTTATCAGACTTTCGCAATATGGATGATTTTGTTTCTCAATTGGCAGCTAAAAATAGAACATTGGATATCGCCGTTTTTAATGCCGCCATGGTGCCAAGTGGAGCAAACAAATTAGCCAGTGGTTTGGATGAAATGTTTCAAGTAAATTATTTATCCAAGTTTTATCTCGTGAATAAACTTCTTGAAAAAAAGCTGTTCAAAAAAGGCCAAAAAAGAGCTTCAAGAATGATATTTATATCATCAGAATCTCACCGAACGAATAGAGAAATTGAATTCAACAAACTGGGGGTATTTGAAGAGTATAGGATGGGGAAAGTTATTGACCTCTATGGCTACTACAAATTGGTGCTTAATACCTTCGCAGTGGAATTAGCGAAGAAACTAGATAGCCAAAAAGAGCAAATAGATGTCTTCGCCATGTGTCCCGGCCCAGTTAATTCAAACATTGCTCGGAAGGCACCCAAGCTAGTCCAACCCCTAATGAAATTGATATTCAAAATCTTCTTTAGTTCTCCAGAAAAAGCGGCGAAACCTGCTATTTTTTTAGCCACATCAAACGATATTAGTGGTAGAAAGAATTTGTATTTACACCTCATGCAAGACAAAGCCATGGATGAAAAAGCATTGAATGTGGAGAACGGGGAAAAGCTTTGGAAGCGATCAGAAGAACTGCTGAAGTCAATTAAGCCTGCTTAGCATATAACTCCTCAGCTCGTTGTTTCAATCCCAAGGCAACAGCATCAAATCCAATTTGAATATCTTTTTTGAATCCTAACATTACGATAGGAACGAGTAAGCCCCAGAATTTGTCATAGGTATAATAGCTCGACTTGTTCGGACCAATTTCTTTAACTATTTGGGCACGTTCTGTTTTTACAGGAAAGGTTTGAGTAATTCCCCATGCAATGGATTCTCTCTCTTTCACCCAAAGTAATGTTTCAGTCTGAATTCGAATTTTTTTATTTTGCTTCATATCTACATGGAGATGAACAGGGTTTCCCACCACCAAGTCACATTCAATTTTTGGAGTGAATGGATTCCACAAGTGATAGTTGTCAAAATCTAAAAGGACTGCCCAAACTAAGTCTTTAGGAGCATCTATATCAATACGTGATTCTATTATTTTCATAAGTAATGATTGGGTTCTTAAAGATGCTACTTTAGTTTGGAATGACGATGTTAAATTGTTCCTTTTTAAGCTACAAGTATAATTGAGCTCTAGGATCATAGTTTTGCTTAGATAATTTTCTTTTTTTGTAAAAAAAACAAGTCTTGAGGGCTAAGCCACTAAACAGCTGTTGAGAGTTAACATGACGTTTCATAATTATCACAATTTCCAATGACTTAGGTCATATAAGAGGCTAGATAGAAGGTATAGCTTTATACTCATAAGCTAGCCTTTATGTTCTATACCTATAAATACTATTTGAAGAATAGTATTTGCAGCAATGCGTTCCTTTGGAAAGTAGTAGAGTTTTCCCAAGGGCTTGTTTTTAATGACATCAATTATATTTGGGAATCTATGCGCGCGGATAATGTGGAATAATCGCAAACTTTATTGAGAAACTTTGCCAGATTAATGCATGCGAATTTGGAATTTACAGAGCATGATAGAATCACCTTAGGAAGAAGAAATTAATTTCCTAAACGCCTAATTTGCTTTGGAGAAAAATCGCATGAATCAAAAAAGTTCGATTTTGAAATTTATTATGCCCATGATTTTGAATAGGATTATACGGAAATTCCAAGTATGCTCATTCATCCATATCTTGAAAATGCAATAAAACATAACATAATGCCCTTACAAAACGATGGACGAATTTCTGTTCATTTTAAAGAGGAGAAGAATGTGCTTATTTGCTCTGTTAAGGATAATGGAGTAGGCAGAGAGCAAGCTGCAATTAAGAAGAAGAACTTAGAATTACATTTAGGCAAGTCCGCGCAGATTACTGAAACTCGTTTAGAATTGTTGAGCAGAAGTGGCAATGATGTTGTGCCTGTAGAATTTATCGATTTAAAGGCTAATGACAATAAGGCCTCAGGAACTGAAGTCATATTAAGATTTGAGTAACATTAATTATTGTCCATTTCGATAATCTAGGCAAATTGTATAAAAGGACTAGTTGGGGGGTATTCTAAGTATGCATTGCTGTGTTTTTTAATGTGCCGTATCCGAAACTTTATAGTTCCTAGGTCGTATTTTATACTTTAAGCCTTAATTGCTTATATTTGTTAGGCATCAATTTAACTCGTATCAAAGTATCTTATCATATTATTATCATTGCTTTTCTCTTCATTTTCAGTGCTTGTGAGAAAGATGGAATCTTTATCCCTGATAATGAGCCAATAGATAATACCTATATTTCTACGCTTCAAGTAGAAAACTATATCAATAGAATTTTTATCGATTTAATAGGCAGGGAGCCTCTAGATGCAGAAATGACGCTTGAATTGGCAAATATGCAAAATGGAGAACTGAGTGAAAGTGCACGACGAACCTTAATTGAAAAATTACAACAAGATCAAACGGTTATCCCAGGGGATTCAACCTATAAAAGAGCCTACTATTATCGCTTTTATGATATAGTAAAAGCGCGAATGATTGAAGGGGTGGAAAATGATTATTTGGCAGAAGATCGAAATACGATGTCGAATAGTCTTAATGGAGCTATTGCTTCAGGGGATTCTGCCGAAGCTGCTTACCTCAGAGATCAGATTTATGAGATAAATGCGGTTTTTTCTATTCCAAATAACTACATGCATGATTCCATAGGGGTTCAGGAAATATTTTATAGAATGATAGATAATTACGTTTATGATATCATCAACATGAATACTTTCAATTTTATAAATGCTACATTTTATGATTTGTTCTATCGATTCCCAACACAGCAAGAATATGGCATCTCATTTGAGATGATAGAAAATAATGTTTCTGGAAATATAGTAGGACTTGGTGGAGCAAGCAGGGGCGATTACATGGAAATTATGACTTCTTCTTCGCAGTTTTATGAAGGCTTGATTATTTGGGCATATCAAAGTTTAGTAGTTAGAGAACCTGCCGCTGCGGAGTTGCAATACCACATGAGTTATTTTCCAAACACAAAGGATTTTCAAGAGTTACAAGTTCAAATTATGATGACTAATGAATACGCTAATTTTTAGGCTATGAAAAATCTACTCTCCATAGCATTCATCTTATTGCTTTTGTTTTCTTCTTGTAAGAAGGAAGCTCCTATTAAGTATGGATTGAAGTCTACAGACATTCTAACACCAAGTGTAAACAAGGATAAACCTAAATCACCTGCTCAGTATGTGGCAGTATTGTATGTGAATTTGTTTCAACAAGCCATTTCTACAACTGATCAAGTAGAAATTGAAAGATTGTTGCGTTCCATTGGAGACAAACGATTAGCTTACGAGTTAATTATTTCAAGCTACATGAACGACCCTCAAGTGGTTCTTCCAAGCTATACTTCTATGCGTGCTAATTTGGATCTATTTATTATAGAGACTTATGAAAGATTTTATGTGCGCCCACCTTCGCAATTGGAGCTAGAGTATATGAAAAACTATTTAGAAAATCAGCCGGATATCACCCCTGAGTTGGTGTATTTTGCTTTTGCAATTTCCGATGAATCATTCTTTTACTAATTAGATAGCTGTCATGAAAAGAAGAGAATTTATTAAAAAAGTGACTGCAGCAACTCTGGCAACAGCGGTGTCACCTTATCTATTGAAAGGGGCTCCATTGCCTCAAGCTGGAGGTGGACCTCATATTGTATTTGTTGCTTTTGCTGGGGGTGTTCGACAACAAGAATCAGTATTGCAGAGATATTTGACAGACAGTCAAGGATTAACAGGTAGTGCCTACGAAGGTAATATCATGTATAACATGTTGAATGGGGCGAGTCCAACAGATAAAATTGTTTACGGTACAAACCCATCAAGTGGTTTAGCTGGATCACAACCTATTCCTCAAATATTATCTCAAAGTATCCAATCGCAAGGAACTCTTTTTAAAGAAGTTGAAGCGGCAGGTGTAGGACATTATAGTGGTTTAGTAAGCTTAATGACAGGGTCTAAATTTGTTAATCAAGGTCTTCGTCAACGACCAGCTATGCCAACCATTTTTGAATATGCACGAAAATTCATGAATTTACAGGCTACTGAAACTTGGTTTATTGGGAATGGAATTGGAAATTCTACGCCTTTGCTTAATCATAGTAATCATCCAAATTTTGGAGTGAATTATGGCGCAAATTTTCTTTCTCCTAGTGTAACTTTCGGTTCAGAAGGAGAGGAGCATATTCAGTTTGCAAAATCATATCATCCAGATGAAGAATTGGGTAAGATCTATGAAATGCAGGAATTTTTGAATAATGCCTACAACCTAGAAAGCAGAGATTTTGGCGGAATTGAAAATACCATAGATGAGAAGCACGATATTAAGAAATTCATTCGAGAGATGTTCATGAAGAAGAATGCTGGAGCAATTGCTCATCCTCCTATAAATGATAATAATGATTTAAGAACTATAGGCTACACCTGTGAGGTGCTGAAATGGTTCAAGCCAAAAATTACGGTAGTGAATCTGAATGATGTGGATACAGGTCATGGTGATTTCACTGGCTATTTAAGCAACTTACACCGAGCAGATCATGGAGTTGGACATTTGTGGAATTATATTCAAACTCAGATTCCAGAGATGGCTGGAAATACCTACTTGATTGCTTGCCCTGAACATGGCAGAAATTTAGAGCCGAATAGTGTGTTAGATGCGAATGATTGGTTGGCTTATGATCATAGCGATTTAAACTCTACTAGAATTTTTAGCATGTTGGCAGGACCAGGAGTAGATGCTAATTTGACCGTAGGGAGTGAAGCAAACCCAATTGGGGATATTTCAGATTGTGTATTGACTATGGCTGAAATCTTAGGGATTAAATCTCAAGTGCAAGCTGAAGGATTGGTGTCGAGTGATGGTCTTTCATTTTTTGATAGAATTTAATTGATGTTGAAATCAGCTACACATATCTTTTTGGGCGTTTTTATCCTTTTGCTTTTGCAAGCTTGCAGTAAGGCTGACGTGCATCCAAACCCATTCGACAATGATAATCCAAGTGATACTGCACAAGCGGTCTATTTAGAACCAACGAGTATAGAAGGATTACACCAAAACATTTTTAAACCTACCTGTGCTAATTCAGGTTGTCATGATGGTACTTTTGAACCTGATTTTCGAACTATTGAAAGTACCTACTACTCTCTGGTATATCATGATATTATTAAGCAAAACCCGTCAAACATTTTGGATTATCGAGTGTTACCGGGAAATGCAAATGAATCCATGGTTATTGAACGTTTAACAGTTGATCTTGGCGGGAATTCAGGAATTATGCCACTAGTTGTAGATCCAAATAGTGATTGGGATGATAGGAAGGCTAGTTATATTCAAAACGTCAGAGACTGGATAAACGATGGGGCTAAAGATGTGTTTGGGAATGCCTCTCAATCCGTTAATTTTAAGCCACAGCTTTTGGGCTTCATGATAACTAAGACAGGGAATTTGACTCCGATGTCTAGAAACATTGAAGGCTTTATCGAGATTCCAAATGGAACTCCTTCAATAGACTTATACTTGGCTATAGACGATATGGAAACCTTGCCTACTGGCTTCTCCTTAAATGACATACAAATTTCAATATCTGCAGATGATTTTTCATTGGCAAGCAATGATACGCTGCAAGTAATTGCGGCTCAAAATTTTGTTGGATACTCAGGGGCCATGGTTCCCCATCAGTTTAAAATTACCATTAATAATCCTTTGGGGAATTGGTCTCAAAATCAGCGCTTATTCTTAAATGTGAAAGTAGATGATGGAGATAATGGTATAAGTAACCTTCCAGGAGTTTATGCGATGGAGCATATCAAACAGTATTATTCATTTAAACTACTTTAAATGATTGTTGTGAGAAGAATATCCCTAATATTGAGCTTAATATTATTCTTGACTTTTCAGTCTTGTAAAGAGGATGAAAGTGCAAATAATCCTCCAACTATTCGACTCATTTCGGTGCAACCTACAACGCTTACAGAGTTTACGGATTCCATAGTTTTTACAATAGAATATGAAGATGTGGATGGAGATATCGGTTATCCAAACGCGGATTCATTATCTCTTTATTTATTAGATGCACGCTTGGTAGATGCAGATAAATTCTTCATTCCACCTTTAGCACCTTTAGACGAAACCGTTCACATTATTGGAGAGTTTGATATCATCTTACCAAATACTTTCCGTTTGGGAACAGGTCCGCAAGAAGTAACCACTTATAAATTGTGGTTGAAAGATCGTGCAGGAAATTTGAGCAACGAAATTGAAACTCCTTTGATAACAATCTTAGAGCAATGATATCATTCCTCCGTTACATAGTGGTTTGCTTAGTTTTGGCGGGGACGATAAACGTTCATGCGCAAAGCTATTCTATCTCGAATGCTACCGTTAATGATTGTTATGCGGACTTTACGGACAGCGATGACGGAAACAGTGTAATGCCTTCTTTTTATGGGCACAATGAAGATTATACATTTTCTATTTGTCCAAATGGTGCTGATTCTATAGTACTTAGCTTTGCTTCATTCTGTTCAGAGCTTAACCTGGATGTAATTAGCTTTTATGATGGTCCAGATTTGACCTCCCCTCAAATTGGTATTTCTTATTCAGGGATAGTTAATATCCCACCAATCATTGCTACTAGTGGCTGCCTAACAGTCCATTTTGTAAGCGATGCATCTGTGGCTTGTGAAGGTTGGCAAGCATCTTGGACGAGTATTATTACTACACCAGACAACCCTACTTTTGCTCCAATAGTGAATCCAAGTTGTAATACCAATAGCCTTACTTTAACCTTAGATCAAGACGTGGTTTGTAATGCGGTTAATGCGGCTAATTTTTCAATTTTTGGTCCTTCCGGTCAAACAGTTACGGCAGTTACTCCCCTAAATTGTGTCAATGGCTCAAGTAATACCCTACAAGTTGACTTTACCCCTGGCTTAAATTCAAATGGAAATTATACGGTTCAGTTTTCCAGTGATTTTTTGGATGCTTGTGATAGTTTATGGCAATTGACGGCCTTCGGAAACTTTGCGGTAAGCGATTGTCCTATTTCATTAGATATTCAATCTCCCGACACTCTAATTTGTACAGGAACATGTACAACATTAGAAGCAGTTGCATGGGGGGGAGATGGAAATTATGCATACAATTGGAATAATGGCTTACCGGCTAGTGCTGGTCCGCATAATGTTTGTCCACTTAATACCACCACTTACACTTGCTCCGTAACGGATGGTTCAGGCGCTCCAGCAGGTTTCGATCAAATCACAGTTGTAGTTGTTCCACCTGCTATTCTTCCTTCTAATTTTACGATTTGTCAATCGGACCCTAATGTAGATTTAGATGCCGTACCTAATACTGGTTATTGGGACGGACCTTGTTTTGGGAATGATACCTTAGCTGGAATTTTTCATCCTGGTTGGTGTGGAACAGGGGTGAAATCTATCTACTATAATAATGGTGGTTGTATTGATTCCATGGAGATAACGATTACGCCTATGAGTGTGGGGGCTACGAATCAATTGGTTTGCCCAGGTAGTCCTCCTTTTAATATTTGGACGAATAACCCTGGAGGGGTATTTACTGGAACAGGAATAACAGATGCGGCATTAGGGACATTTGATCCGGTATTAGCTGGACCAGGAGTTCATAACATTAACTACTCAAATCCACCCTGTGCGGATAGAACTAAAATAATTACGGTAGGCACGGCAACGATACAAGCAGATGATACGCTATGTATTAATAGCGACCGATTGACTCCTGTTTTTAATCCTAAAGGAGGGACTTGGACAGGTCCTGGAGTTACCAATTGGTATTGGTGTAGATTTGATGCTGGGAATGCCGGACCTGGTACACACGACTTGATTTATACTTATGGAAGTTGTTCTGATACCCTTCGAATAACGGTTATTGATATTGATGCAGGATCGAATATGACGGTTTGCCCATTTGAAGCACCATTTAATATGCTTGGATTGCCTGCGGGAGGACTATGGACTGGCTCAGGAATTGTGGACCCAATATTGGGAACATTTAATCCAAACGTGAATGCTGGCAACAATTATACTATTGATGTAAGTTATTCTTTGAATGGATGCAGCGACACTATAATAATGCGAGGAAGGAATACCGTTATTGGTGTTTCTCCTTTAGATTCTTTTTGTCTTTACAATAGTGATTTCACTTTGAATTACACGAACACGGAACGAACACCCGATGGAGGGAGTTGGAGTGGGACAGGAGTAAGTAATACGAGCTCAAATGGCACCTTTTCACCCGCGCTTGCTGGCCCAGGGGTTAATTATATTTATTATACAGCAAATACCTGTGTTGATAGTACCCTAGTCACTGTATTTTCTGACCCGTTTTTAAGTGATACCTCAATTTGTATTGAGCATTCAGCTTTTGATTTAGCAACAGCAGTGCCCGGAGGTTTGTGGATTGGAGATGGAATTGTAAATCCACTAACCGGTACATTTTTACCTTCATTGGCAGGTCTAGGTATTCACAATATCGTTTATGTAACTCCAGATTCTTGCTTTTATAGTATGGAGATTACGGTGGATAGTTTACCCGCCATTAATTTGAATGGATTACCTGATAGTTGGTGTTTTGCAGATACAAATTTCATTATTACAGTAAGTCCAGCAGGAGGGGTTTGGGGTGGAGCAAGTTTAGATTCAATGGTAAATCCAATTAGTTTGGGCTCAGGGGTTCATACGGTGAGTTATACCATAGGAAGTGGTGAATGTGCCACGAGTAGCTCAAAAGCGATACAAGTCTTGGATACGCTTAAAATTACGCCTGCTTTTACAGACACAAGCGTATGTCCAGGTGAATATGTTCGCCTAGAAGTATCCGCATCAGGAGGTGATTTTTTGAACTATGGCTTTTCTTGGGATCTTGGTCTTGGTGGGGCATCGGAAATAGTACTTCAAGCAGATTCGAACAATACCTATACCGCCACACTAACTGATGGATGCAGTGACGAAGTAAGTGCAAGTGTGAATGTAATTGTTTACCCTGATTTTAACTTGGCATTTGATTCTAGTGCAACGGTCTGTTTTGGCTTGAATGGATGGATAAGTGTAGCACCAAGTCCAAGTGGTTTATACAACTACATTTGGGAAGGCGATAGTAGTTTGAATACTGATAGTATTCCTGGTATTGCTGGAAGATTTTATGATATTATTGTAGAAAATCAATTGACCGGCTGTACGCAATCCGGTTCTATTAAGATTCCTTCTTTTGGTCAGATAGTTGCAGACTTTTTAGCTACCCCCAATGATCGTTGTGCAGATCTTCTAGATCCAGAATTTTACTTCATTGATCAAAGTATAGGCGGAGATTCAGGAACCTGGAATTATGGGGATGGAAGTTCTATTGCATACGAAGCTTTTGAAAACTTGTATCATGAATATGAAGATACGGGAACCTACCAAGTGGTCTTGCAAATAGTGAATGAAGGTGGCTGTATAGATGAGCAGGTATTAAGCGTTTGTGTTACCCCTAAAACATTGGTTATTGCACCTACTGCATTTTCTCCTAATAATGATGGAGTTAATGATGTCTTTTTTGTTAGAACTATAGGAGCAAAGGAATTGAGCTTGTCAGTGTATAATCGCTGGGGAGAACTAGTTTTTGAAACGAATGATATAGAACAAGCTTGGGATGGGAATTTTCAAAACAACTTACAAGAAATAGGTGCGTATACTTGGCGCTTAAATTATTATTCTGTGGAGAATAAACAGGAAGAATTAGCTAAAGGAGTCTTACAGTTAATTCGCTAAGCTTTATCTTTTTTACGTGCTTTCATGCTATACTTATATTTAACTCCTAGAATAACATCGGATTCTGCATTAGCTGCATTTATTTCTTGTTGAAACCTGATAGACGCGCCTAATTTATGTCGCTTGTTAAAGCTGTGATCTACTCCGAAAGAAAGTCGATACCTATCCAGTACATTTCTATTGAAATAGAAGGAGTAAAAGAGCTCGCCAGCCGTTCCAATTTCCCAGTGCTTATTGATTTTGTAATCAATACTTATCTTATTTCTAATTTTATATTCTATGGGATCTTTAGTACTGAAGTCTTGTTGAACATTCAAACGATAACTTAGCGTTATGTCTTCAATTTTATATCGAACTTGATTACTTAAAGTCAATCGATTCCCAAAAGAACCGTTGGTGTAATAGGTGAATCTATAGCCCAGCCCCAATCGATAAAACTTGTTGGCTTTGTAAGTAAAGCCAAGCTCAGTTAGTAGACTGTTAACTTGAGTTATATTGTTTTTTAAACGCAATTCTTCTCCAACTTCAAACTCAAATTTCTTTGAAATTTCTTTTTCAATAGCAATACCTGACCATAAGCCTAAATCAGTTTGTGAGAATGATTGCTCTATAAAAAGGAAGAGTACAATTAATAGTGATGATGCTTTCATTGGGGGTTTTCTACTTATACATGAAATACTCTTAGTCGAGCTGAATCACGAATATAATCCGCTTCAATTATCTCGTAACGAATGATTTCTTTTCCTATCCGTTGTTTCAAATCTTCGAGCAGTAAAGCTTCATTTTCTGGCTTTATATTTTCAATTATTTCGTAACGAATGATTTGCATCTTCATTCCACTTTTAGAAGTATAACGCTCTAGAACATAGGATATAAATAAGATGAATGCATTGGTAAACAATAACTCGGCATAGCTGACTTTTTTCGTTGCTAATGCATTGATAACCGCCACAGCTATAACAATGAACATGTAGGTCATTTCTTTTACCTGAATTTGAGTAGTTCTATATCTCAGCATAGAGAATACCGCAAACAAACCAAAGGCAAAGCCGATACTTAAATCAACCTTGCTAAATAGGTGGCAAATAAAGAATATCAATGGATTGAAGACCATAAATGTGAACAAATATTCGCTGTCTTTTCGGGTAGGCTGGTAAACAAAATGAATAATTGAATAGGCTACTATAAGGTTCAAGGCCAAGCGCATAATGAGCTCATAAAAATCAGTATCAAACAACTTGATATTAAATATTCTGGAGCCTTCGTCTACAACTTCCTTGTTGATGGCGGTAAGTGAATCTAAAACTGCAGTAAGCGAATCTGTAACTGAGGTTAAGTCAATTATAGATGATGAATCTAAGAGTATGGTTAAGTCTATCATTTTAGGATTTTGTCTAGGCGTTGAAGTTTGGGTTTAAAATTATTCTTTTTAAGGTTCTTATTTAAGCTTATAAAACAGAAGCAGTATTTACTAAAACTCTCTGCATAAACTTTATGTTTCTTGAGTACGAGGTTAAAGTTACTCGCATGTTTGAATCGGTCTTGTTTTAGTTCTGCAATAACTAAATGCTCAAATGTGTAACTTTCATTATTCCATCTAGTAGTCAAGTTTAAATCGAGTGTACAACGATCTTCTAATTGCTTATGAGCTAATGTAATTCTGTTAAAGTCAATTTGTAATTCGTCCACTAAGTCTTCTACTAGAACCGGGGAGTTCGTATTCACAAAATCAACAATTCGCGGAGTGTGAATATGCTCGCCAGTCTCCATTGGAATTCTGTTCTTAACGGTTCTCGATTTATTGGTTTTTTTCTTGATTTCAATAAAGCTTAAATCGGATTCTACGTACTTGCGAATTCGTATTTTAGTTCGGTTTAATTTACCTCGTTGATGGTTTGAATAAAAATCGCAATTTTCCGTGTCATAGTAAAGGTTTGCATAGCGCATTAATCGTTTATCATCAATTTCTAACACCTTGTAATAAGGCAGTAAATCTTTTAAAATACCAGCTAGCTTTCTTTCGTGAAAGATATACTTAGTATCCTGCCGATTTAAGAGTTTAATGGCATTCATTTCATCTAGGCTAGTAGATTCAAACGAATCGATATGTTTATACGACTCGACCAATTAGTTGATGTATTTTTTAACGTAGATAGTGTCCGTTACAAATTCTTCTTTCCTTTCTTTTAACTCAAGGTCAACAAAGACAGGTTCCACACCACTAGCACAAGCTAAACACTCTGAATATACAAAAAGGTGATACTCTCCTTTATACAGATATTGGAAAAGAAAAGAGCCGTCATAATTTGTTCTAGTTTCATCAGCATAATAAGCATTGTCACCATATATAATATAAACTCTTTCTTCTGGTGCAGGATATTCAATAACAAACTGATTGGTGCTTTTCGTGTACTCTTGCATCATGATTACACCTTCAATACTGTTTTTCCCACCTTCTCCTGGCTCTTTGCTACAACTTACTAAAAGCAATAGGCTTAAGGCAATTATTCCGTTTCTCATTCAACAATTATTTTTTTACTTGTTCCGTTAACATTCACAATATATACGCCGGCTGACCATTGTCTGGTAAAGACTTGTCTTTCCTTTCCTTCATACATCATGTGACCTAATAAATCATAAACTATTATTTCTAGGGGTTCATTGTTCTCTGCGCTTATAAAAAATACACCTTGACTGGGGTTAGGGTATATGCTGAATTGGGTTTCAGGTATCCTGTCGATAATCGCTGTACCTGTATCTACTAAACCATTGAAAGCTTTAAAAGTAGCGGTCATTAAAGTTAAAGGTCCCGTTCCATTTGGAAATCTTCCGTAGGTAGTATCTGCCCAAAAGTAAACGTATTTAATCTTATCTAAAACAGTAGTTCCATCTGTTAAATATACAGATTCACCGCCACCAGATAATTTAAAGTTTGCATGAAGACCACCTTGAAAAGTATCTGCGTCTGCCCACACTATTAAATAGTCGTCTGGCGGTATAATTGTTCCTGCTGGAAATTGCCATCTAGCTAAATCACTTCCCTTATCACTTAAATAATAATTGCTGATATCCACACTAGAAGTACTGTTGTTGTATAGTTCAATCCAATCATCAAACTCTCCATCTTGGTCAGGTTGAGTAAGCTTGTTTCTTGCTTGAATTTCATTAAGCACGATATCTGAGGAAGTTGAAACTGTGTGAAATTCGTGTTCTGCTCTTATAGGTGAAAATATTCCCGCATTATTATTCTCCGCGTAAACATAAAATTGAATGTCTGTAGCTTCTACCGGTATAGTTGCTGTAAAAATGTCATCTCCAGCGCTTACATCACCATTAAGACCATCATCAAGCATGCTAATCTTAGTAAATCGATCTCCTTGAAAAAGTCTATAGCCAAAAATCACGTTTGAGGAGTTACTTACTTCAGCACTAACCGTTAATTGTGAATTTGCAGGCACGCTTTCAGGCTTGTCAATATTAGATATAGTTGGAGTGCTTGCTTGGAATTGGCTCGTTCCTTCTAGGTATGTCTTACGATCGTCGAATAATTCTTTTAAACCAATGAATCCTCCTCCAGGTCCACCTCCACCACTCACCGTTGCGGTTAAATTACTTTGCGCTTGGGCGAAAGTATAAATCGCATTTACGTCAGCTTGCAAATCACTGCCAAATAGACTTTGAAGGTTTAAAGCACGATCATAGTACAAGTCGTTTGCAATATTCTCTTCATAAATAGTCTTGCAATGTGCAATATACATTCTTTTATAAGTGGGGTCATCAAAGATCAATTTCAAAAGAGGCCAAGAAGAGTCGTTTTCTCTTAACAAGATATCCATTTGAGCTAAAGTTCCGCCTGGAGGGCCTTGATTAACCATACTGAAACTTCCCATGCTTTGGTTTAAATCCCAAATGATCGGAGTCATGTTGTCATTCTTCGCTCTAATAAGATAATAGTTTTGTTTAAATGGACCCGTATATGAATCTAAATTTACCAATACATTATTGTAGGCAAGCATCCAAATAGCTCTATCGATATCTAAATAATCTTCAATTAGAATCGGTGCATTATCTACGATATTCGTTAAGGTAATAATGTCTGTCCACCCCGTATCACTAGCTAACTCATAATAATCATAGTAGCTAGCTTCGTTAGGTCCTAAATATTCTAAGCTTGACCCTCCATTAGTAACATTAACCGGATTACACTTTAATCGAGTAGCATCGCGATTGGCATATAAGTAACGCTCTTGATAATCACTATTTACGGATTCTACATTATCGTATAAACCGATGTAGCTTCCATTTACCGTTACTTTCGCATAGTTAGATTGTGGAGCATCCATGTATTTACGGGCGATTTCATATCCTAATACTTCACGCACAAATGTAGGGTCTTTATCCCCTGTGCTTAGCTTAAGTAGAGAATAGCCATCATAATCTTGATTGATGAATTCATCCAATTTAATATTGAAGGGATTCTTAGCATTATTTGCGTTGTACGTACTATTGCCTTTAAATTTCACTCCTACACTATCAAAGTTTTCTCCATTAATTACTACCGTGGCCATTAAACGTTCATCTAAACCATTTGCATAGTAGGTATCTAATATTTGATCCCAGTTAGTTTGAGTGAAGGTGATTTCAATATTATTGATAGAGTTTAAATCATAAAGATTCTGACTTTTAAGCGCAAAGGCAAGCAGCACACAAGATGCTAATATTATTTTTTTCATATAATTTCTAGTTAACTTAAATCATTGGACGTCAAACGGGCTGAAATCCTTCGTGATTTAAGGCTAAAGTTAAGAAATCTTTAAAAGAAGCTTAGCTTATTGTAAATTATTATGCTTTTATAGTAAACCATAACTTCTGTTCTCCTCCCATGTTGTAGTTTATCCTGAGTTCATCATTAGCAGAAATGGCTTCTTTGGTATAAATACTAATGGTGTTTTCCTTAAAATTGCAGGTGTGATAACAATTCGCTTCTGGTGAGTGATTATAGATAGAAATGTATCCAAGTGCAACGGCACTTTGGACTTGATCATCTCCCCATATAAAGTAGTAATCATGCAGCGCGGTTTGGTGAATAAGTGCGGTGTCTTTTTTATTCAAAACAATAACCGGAGAAACTTCAAGAAGGGTATCAGCTTCAATATCGTTCAAAGCGAAAACACCACGTCCTTTGTCTTTGGTTTCTTTTATAGTTAGGAAGGGGTGGAGATGACTCATGAGTGATGTCCTTTAGATGAGCACTCTCGTTCGAGTGAGTATACTTTCACCTCGTGCCACTCACAATAAGGAGACTTTCCCATATTTTGAGCTTTAATATGAATAGGCACTTGCTTGAAAGACTTTACACTTTCTTGGTCTTTCCAATAAGAGATACTTATGCCATAGCCTTCTATATAACCTGTTCGTTGAGAGGTGAAAATAACTGCAATCATAATTTAACTTGTGTTCTTGGCTAAGTTAAGTTTTTTTCTTAACCAGTTGACTAAAGTCAAGTGATGAGTAAAGAGAAAAAAACACTTAACTTTAGGCACTAATCTATTTACATGTATCGAACTTTACTACTCTTATTTGTTTTTTCTGCTGGGCAATTGTTTGCTCAAAATAGCCCTTATAGTAAAGTTAAAATATACTTGCTAGACCATAGCTACGAAGAATTGAACAATTTGCGCATCGCCATAGACCATGGCTCTCATAAAAAGGATGTTTGGTTTATAACTGACTTATCCTCGGATGAGTTAAATCAAGTTCGAGAAGCAGGTTTTACGGTTGATGTGCTAATTGATGATGTTAAGGATTATTATCAATCAAGAAATGCAATTCCAATTACGAAAGCTACCAATGCACAAAGCTGCGGCTCAACTGGTTTTGAAATCCCAACTGTAGAAAACTATGCAAACGGAAGTATGGGCGGTTTTTTTACTTATCAAGAAATGCTAAACAATTTGGATTCTATGTCGGCTAAATATCCGAATTTGATTTCGACAAGAGCACCTATCGATACTTTTTCAAGCATAGAAAATCGGCCTATTTATTGGTTACGCATTTCAAATACACCGAATACCGATGATTTTTCCAAACCAGAGATTATGTATTCGGCCTTGCATCATGCACGAGAACCCGCAAGCATGCAGCAATTGATTTACTACATGTGGTATGTGCTTGAAAATTACGATACGAATGATGAGTTAGCTTATATCGTTAACAATGTTGAAATGTACTTTGTGCCTTGTATTAATCCAGATGGATATATCTACAATGAATTGACCGACCCCAATGGAGGAGGAATGCACAGAAAGAACCGAAGAGACGTGGGAAATTCAAATAAGGGAGTAGACTTAAATAGAAATTATAGTTATCAGTATGGTGGTACTGGAACATCAACTAATCCGAATAGCGATACGTACAAAGGAACTGGAGCATTTTCTGAGCCAGAAACCCAGGCTATGGAGTGGTTTACTATTAATCATAACTTCTCTATTAGTTTAAACTATCATAGTTATGCGGATGCCTTATTGTTTCCTTGGGGTTATGAAGACGACTTCCAATGTCCAGACCATGATTTGTTTACCAATTTGACAAACTATATGGTCCGTGAAAACAATTATGATAACTACCAAAGTTCTTTACTCTATGAGGCAGCAGGGGATAGTGATGATTGGGCTTATGGAGAACAGAATGATAAGCCTAAAGTGTTTGCTATGACGCCTGAAGTGGGGAGTAATAACGATGGTTTCTGGCCTTCAAGTCAAAATGTATTAGGTATTTGTAGAGAAAATGTTTTTCAAAACTACGCGGCTGCAAAATCTTTGTTAGATGCTTATGAATTAACCGATTTATCCTCCAATATAATTTCAGATCCCAATTTTTCTTTAGCATTTGAATTCCAAAGACTTGGTTTGCAGAATGCAACATACACGCTTAATTTAGTCTCTATTGATGCTACAATTAGTAATGTAAATAATCCACAACAAATTAGTGGTTTAGATTTTGGAGAGCAAACTCCAATAACGTTTTCTGGAACAATAGATCTTAGTAGTGTTCAGAATAATACGGTAACTTTTGTAGTGCAGCTTGCTACGAATTCTTATACCTCATTGGATACCATTGTTAAATTCTTTGGAGATACGCAAGTCGTGTTTGAGGGTGATAATGGAACAATGGCTGCTTGGGAAAGCACAGGCGATTGGGGTTTAGATAATGACGCGTATTCTGCTCCAAGCAGTATTGGAGATTCACCAGCAGGAAACTATAGTAATAATGAAACCAATACCCTGGTTTCAAAGCCAATTAATCTTCAACTAGCGGAGGTAGCCATTGCAGAATTTTATGCTAAATGGAATATTGAGAAAGCGTATGATTATGCGCAAATCAGTGCTTCCGTTGATGGAAATGTTTGGACACCTTTATGCGGAAATTTTACAGTTATTGGTAATGACAACCAAGATGAAGATGAGCCGCTTTATGATGGAGTACAGGATGTATGGGTGAAGGAGAGTGTTGATTTAAGTGATTTCATAGGCGAAACCATACAGCTGCGTTTTCGTTTAGTAAGTGACCAATTTACTCGAGAAGATGGTTTTAATTTCGATGATTTTAAAGTGGTGACCATTGGTGGAGATCCTACTGGAATTCAAGATCTAGTAGAAAGCCAAATCAAGCTATACCCGAATCCAAGCAAGGATGAGTTATCTATTGAATCCGATAGTGAACTCATTGAAGAAGTACACGTACAAAATGTTTTAGGACAAGTGGTCTTGAGAAAAGATTGGAATGAAAATAAGCTCCAACTAAATTTAAGTTTTTTACCGACTGGAAGCTATTTTGCATTGTTTAAAAATGAAGGAAGAGTTATTGCCGTTCGGCATTTCACAAAAGCGAATTAGCAATGAGTCGTTTTGAGTTCATTGAAGAATTTAAATTGGGTGCTGACAACAAGGAGCAGATTCAAAACCTACTCGTTTCTTGCTTTAAAGAAGAAGAATTTAAGGAAAGGATTTACTACAAGCAAAGAGCTCATTATCGCTTGTTGTTGTGGCAAGGAAAGAAACTTATTGGTCAGCTTGGTCTAGATTACCGAGTAATGCGCTTAGGAGAAAAGCCTATTCAAGTATTGGGCGTAATTGACTTTGCTATTGATCCTAACCATCAAGGGAAAGGTTTAGGTAGTAAAATTTTGAATGAATTAGACCATGTCGCCTTGCAGTACAAAGATAATATCGATATCATCTTATTAATGGCCGACAAGCCTAATGTTTATAAGAGGAATGGCTATCAATCCAAGTCACAAAAGCTCCTTTGGTGGGGGATTCATAATCATCAAAATGTGGATAAACGAGAAGATTTATTATCTGACGGATTAATGATAAAACTCGTAAACCTCAGGGAGTGGGATGATGCAGCTAGCTTAGATATGCTAGGATATATGTATTGAGTTTTTTTAGTCCCTTTTATTCAAAATCGGATTAGGCATAGGTGGGCTGTCAGGTTTGTCTATAGAATAATGGAACATCTTTTCTACCCAAGTCCATTTATTTTTCTTCCATTCTAAGCCTTCATAGGTTCCATCTGGAATATATGTAAACCAGGCACCTTCTTCAGCTTGACTGGGTGCAACCAAATGGTCGAAAATCATCTTATCCATTTCAATATCGAAATTTAGCTTCACACTTGCTTTTTGATTGTATTCTAAGAACATTCTATTTTTTACTGTAGTCACTTTATTACTATCTGTAAATGAGATAAGCGGTGCCCCAAAAACAGGAAGCTGGTCTTCGTCGAAGGATAGAATTTCTAATACTTTTCGGTTGCTTACGAAATCTGCCTCATCAAAGCCTAATAAGCTGTAGTATGACTTTCCTTTAACTTCGTGCTGTAAACATTTGTAGTAAACCGCCCCATACCAATTATCATGAGATAGTATCTCTTGAGGGTGAACATTCATGGTGTCAGAATAATCAAATAGTGGATAGAGCTTTAAACTCTTATCGTTCATTTGCATGGCTCCGTAATAGCGATGAGTTCCTAAAGGCTCTTTTAGCTGCCAAGTGAATATTCTAAAACTATTGTCCGGAGCATAAACCCTCATGACACTATACAATTCGTCAAAAGGGTAGAGGAAAGAATTTTTTTCTTTAAGGATAGCTACAAAACGAGGGATGAACTCATGAATAAGCGCAACTCTTTCTTCAAAAGGGATACTGTCATTCTTAAACTGAACCACTTTCTCTTTAAGAATAGCTTCAGCCGCCTCAAACTTTTTTAAATCTTTTGAGCTCAACTCTTGCGCTGAGGCAATGAAGATGAAAAGGGTAAATAAAATACTTGCTAAAACTTTCATAGGGTTATGTCTTCATCTCATTAACGCAAAATACATGCCTTTATGTATAGCTTACTTACTTAAGTACATACTCTTAAGCTTTATTAACTCTCTGAAATGCGGATCTTTTGTATCCTTAATAAAGTAAATCGCTTCTCCCGTACTCTTCATTTCTGGCCCTAATTCCTTGTTTACATTTGGAAACTTATGGAATGAAAAAACCGGCTCTTTAATGGCAAAGCCTTCCAACTCATTTTTGAAAGTATAGTCTTTCAATTTGTTTACACCAAGCATTACTCGAGTAGCAACATTCAGGTAGGGTTCATTGTAGGCTTTACTAATAAATGGAGTTGTTCTAGATGCTCTTGGATTTGCTTCTATCACAAAAACCTCGTCATTTTTTATGGCAAATTGAATGTTGATTAATCCTCTAACGTTGAGTGCCTCTGCAATTTGTTTTGAATAAACCCTCATTTTGTTAATCACTTCTTCACTTAAAGAAAATGGGGGAAGCACAGCATTACTATCACCAGAATGTATTCCTGCTGGCTCAATGTGTTCCATGATACCCATTATATGAACGTCATCACCATCTGAAATGGCGTCTACCTCTGCCTCTGAAGCTCTTTCCAGAAAGTGATCAATCAAAATGTTATTGTCAGGATGATGCTTCATGATTTTTATAACAGCAGTCGTTAATTCATCATCATTGATAACGATCTTCATCCGTTGTCCACCTAAAACATAACTTGGACGAACTAAAACAGGATAACCCACTTCATGCGCTACTTCAATGGCTTCTTCAGCAGTTTTAGCAGCCCCATATCTAGGGTATGGAATCTTAAGTTCTTTTAATTTATCTGAGAATCGCTCACGATCTTCAGCCATATCCATGTTGTCATAGCTTGTACCAATAATCTTGATACCGAAATCTCTTAACTTCTCTGATAATTTTAACGCAGTTTGACCACCAAGCTGAACAATAACTCCTTCTGGTTTTTCATGATCAATCAACTCACGTAAATGTTCCCAAAAAACAGGTTCGAAATATAGTTTGTCTGCAATATCAAAATCTGTTGAAACAGTTTCTGGATTACAATTCATCATAATAGCTTCGTAGCCTGCTTCTTTACAAGCTTCAATTCCATGCACGCAACAGTAATCAAATTCAATTCCTTGACCAATTCTATTCGGCCCACTTCCTAGAACAATTATTTTTTTCTTATCACTTACCTTACTTTCATTTTCATACTCGAAGGTAGAATAGTAGTAAGGGGTTTGAGCTTCAAATTCGGCAGCGCAAGTATCAACTAACTTGTACACCCGTTTGATGTTCATCTCATGTCTCTTGTCATACACATGATCCTCGGTTATATTACCCATTAAGTAGGCAATTTGAGCATCTGAATATCCCTTTTGTTTGATATCCATCATGAATTCCTTAGGAATAGTATCTAAGTTATACTTCTTAATAATCTTATCGATATCCACTAACTCTTGAATCTGGTATAAATACCATTTATCAATTTTAGTCATGTCAAACAACTTGTTTATTGGAACTCCTAATCGAATGGCATCTTTAATTCTAAAGATTCTATCCCATGATGGTTTTTGAATACCCTCAAGAATTTCCTCTGTGCTCATCCAATGTTGTCCATCAGCACCTAAACCAATTCGATTGTTCTCTAATGACTGACAAGCCTTTTGCAAGGCTTCTTGGAAGTTTCGACCTATAGCCATAACCTCACCAACAGATTTCATTTGAAGACCTAACTCTGTATCCGCTCCTTTAAATTTATCAAAATTCCAACGAGGCATTTTAACAATCACATAATCCAAACTAGGTTCGAAGTATGCTGAAGTTGTTCCAGTAATTTGATTTTTTAATTCATCTAAAGTATAGCCAATAGAAAGTTTTGCGGCAATCTTAGCAATAGGGTAACCCGTTGCTTTAGATGCCAATGCAGAAGAACGGGATACTCTAGGATTCATTTCAATTGCATAGACTTCTTCAGTCTCTGGGTTTACTGAAAATTGGACATTACATCCACCAGCAAAATTCCCTAGTTTCTGCATCATCAGCTTCGCCTGATTTCTCATTACCTGATAAACCTTGTCCGACAAAGTCATCGCTGGAGCTACTGTAATTGAATCTCCAGTGTGAACACCCATAGGGTCAAAATTCTCTACCGTACAAATTACTACAACGTTATCCGCTTTGTCACGCAGCAATTCCAATTCATACTCTTTCCAACCGATAACTGCTTTCTCCACTAATACCTCATGTGTCGGAGATGCTTCTAATCCTCTTATAAGCTTAATGTCCAGGTCTTCTTTACTATGTACAAACCCTCCACCATATCCACCAAGTGTGTAAGAAGGACGAATCACTAATGGAAAACCTAATTGTTGTGCCACCTCTTTTCCCTCTAGGTAAGAATTTGCAATTTTAGATGGGCAAATATTAATGCCTAATTCCTGCATAAATAGACGGAAAAGTTCTCTGTTTTCTGTCTTTTCAATGGCATCTAAATCAGCACCTAATACTGAAATGTGATATTTTTCCCAAATGCCTAATTCATAAGCTTCTACAGCAAGATTCAATGCGGACTGACCACCCATTGTTGGAAGAACAGAGTCTATGTCGGGATGTGCTGTTAGTATTTTTTCAATGGATGCTATATTAATTGGATCCATATAAACATGATCAGCAGTCATGGGATCCGTCATAATAGTTGCAGGATTATTATTGAGCAGTGTCACTAAAATTCCTTCTTCTCTCAGCGACTTTGAAGCTTGAGTTCCGGAATAGTCAAATTCACAAGCTTGTCCTATTATAATAGGTCCGCTTCCAATAATCAAGATGTGATGAATAGATGAATTTTTTGGCATTTCTTAATTTTCTTTGATCTGAGCAAAAGTAAGGCATAGAATTTACCTAATTTTGAATTTTATTGCTTAGAAATCCACAAATTATACACCATTGATTATTGCTTTCATTTTTAGCTGCTTAATCTTAGCCTTGTCCTATATCGGCTTAATTCACTTTTATGTGAAAGGTTGGCTGAAAACACCGCATCAAAATACTAAAAAAGATACCCCTGACACCATTGGAGTCAGTGTTGTCGTTGCTGTTCGTAATGAATCTAAGTCTATACGAAAATGTGTTGAAAGTATTTTGAATCAAAAATATGCGCAAGATTTAGTAGAAGTTTTTGTAGTAGATGATTTTTCTACAGATGATACTTTAAATATTTTAAAGGAGTACGAAAATAGGATTCAGCTTATAGAACTCAAAAATATACTTTCCGCTGATCGAGCTCACCATGCGAATAAGAAGCAGGCTATTAGCTATGCCGTTGAGCAAGCTAAATTCCCCTTAATATTGTGTGGAGATGGAGATTGCATCTATGGTGAGTTGTGGATAAAGAGTATGATGCAGTATTATGGAAAATACGCTAAACGTTTTATATCTGGACCTGTAGATTATTTTGAATCAAATACTTGGTGGTCAAAATTCTTGACCATGGATTTAGTCTCCATGATAGGTGTTACCGCTGGCAGCATTGGTCAAAAACGACCAGTTATGGCCAGTGGGGCGAATATGCTTTTTGAAAAGGCAGTGTTTAAAGAAGTAAATGGATACCAAGGGAATGATCATGTGGCCTCTGGAGATGATGTTTTTTTGATGCAAAAAATATTTCTGCTTGACGATAAAGCCATTGGTTTCGTTAAAAATAGAAAGGCATTCGCTTTTACGCATCCTCCTGAATCATTTAAAGAATTCTTAAATCAACGGATTCGTTGGACTTCAAAATCAGGTCAGTTGGCCGATAAGCAAGTGAAAGGAGTTTTGATATTAAATTACCTGTTCTATCTAATTTGTTTTATTAGTTTGTTTGTGCTTCCTTGGTTTAATTGGGTTTACTTATTTTTAGGACTGATTGTCTTGGGCTTGAAAATATTGATTGATGTTTTGTTTTTTAAAAATATCTTGGCTTTTTATAATAAATCCCATTTGTTAAAATTGATTTTCCCTATTGAGTTGCTTCATATTGTATATGTAAGTTTAATGGGAGTTTTAGCTATTTTTGGTCAATATTCTTGGAAAGGGAGACAAATTAAAAAATGAATAAGCAAAGTAATAGTCCAAATAAGAAGGCGCTAAAGAAGTTTAAGCAGAATGCTTTTGCTATGTCCTCCGTTGTGGTAATCTTATGCTTAGTATTACTTTCCTTTTTTGCTTATTGGATTGCTCCCGATCATACTCCAAGTGCCAATGAACAATTTCAAAAGTTAGCTCAAAAACCACCTGGATTCACTGTTCAAATGCTCAAGCTGAAAAAGGAGAGTGCTCCAGAATTCGGATTTTTGAAGGGGATATTTACAGGGTATGAACGTGCGTATGTTTTGTTGCCCATTGAAGAAGTAAGTGTATTGAATAAAGAAGAATTGCTAGTTAAGGAGTATGAGGGAGCTTCATATAAACTTTCTTTGTCAGCGCTTCATGCTGAATATGATCGGTCGCTCATTGATAAGACTTTCTACCTGGGAACGGATCAATTAGGAAGAGATATTATCAGCCGACTATTGGTCGGAAGTAGAGTCTCTTTAATGGTGGGATTCTTCGCTGTTTTAATTTCTAGCTTTATTGGAATAATAGTCGGTGGGTTTGCTGGTTTTTATAGAGGTTGGGTTGATAAACTCATACTCTGGAAAATGAGTGTTTTTTGGTCTATACCTACCATACTATTAGCAATGGCCTTGTTCGTTAGCTTGAAACAATACTTTAGCTCGAATATTTGGTTGGTTTTTATCGCTATTGGTATTACCATGTGGGTAGGAATGGCTAGAATTGTAAGAGGACAAATGATGGTCTTTAGAGAGCTTCAGTTTGTGGAAGCAGCGGGAAGTATGGGGTTTTCTGACTTTAGAATAATTTTTAGGCACATTCTACCCAATCTACTAGGTCCCATAGTAGTGGTCATGGCATCAAATTTTGCCAACGCTATTTTGGTGGAGTCTGGTTTGAGCTTTTTAGGTCTTGGAGTTCAAGCTCCTGCTCCGTCTTGGGGAGGAATGTTAAGTGAGTTTAAAGACTTTATTGGTACTGATTTGTCTTATTTGGCGATTATTCCTGGTTTTTTGATCATGTTATTGGTTTTAAGTTTTAATTTAGTAGGCAATGGCATACGTGATGCCTTGGACATAAAAAATTAGTATGTTAGAAGATGCGAATTTAGAAGAATTAAAAAAATTGGTTTCGACCAAGCAGGGCAGACTAGATTCATTACTAGAACTTACGAAAGCCGTAAATAGTAATTTTTCTAGAAGTGGGCTGATGAAACTGTTTGAATTCATCTTATTGGATCGTTTCAAAGTGAATAGCTTCGTATTGTTTGTGCACGACTCAGAATGGGAAGCAGAGATTAATGAAGGTAACCAGGAAGTAGCAGCTAAAATCGACGTTGAGGAGGACCTCATGAAGTTTGGAGTCATACAAGATGTTAGGAAATACCCTACAGATTTGTTTAAAGGATTTGATTTTATTATTCCAATCGTATCTAAGAAAAAACACTTAGCATATTTACTCGTAGGAGAAATGCAGTTAAGTCGATTAGAATCCCTAGACCAAAATATTAAATTCCTAGAAACTATAGGAAACTTCATTGTCGTTTCACTCGAGAATAAAAGACTTTTTCAGGCTCAATTAGAGCAGGAACGCATTGGTAAAGAGCTAGAATTAGCTAGCGAAGTTCAAAATATGCTTATCCCTTCTAAGCTGCCTAAAAATGAATTCATGAATTTAGCTGCCTATTATAAGCCTCATAGTGGTATAGGAGGAGATTATTATGATTTCATTAGTATTGATGATACTAACGTGGCTTTTTGCATTTGTGATGTATCTGGAAAAGGACTTTCCGCAGGAATGCTAATGGCTAACTTTCAAGCGCAACTTCGGTCAGTGGTTTCCAAATATGATTCATTAGAACAATTGATGGATTATTTAAATTATAAAGTATTTGAGATAACGGGAGGCGACCGCTACATTACCATGTTCTTAGGTTTGTATGATTTTGCAAATCGACGTTTACGCTATGTAAATGCGGGACACAATCCAATATTACTCCATCAAAATGGCGATATTATTACGCTTGATGATGGATGCACGATTCTGGGAGCATTTGATAGCTTACCGAAGATAACTCCTGGTGAAATTTATTTAGAGAAAAATGCCCTGGTGGTTTGCTATACAGACGGCTTAACAGAACTAGAAGATGATTTAGGTGAACAGTATGGCTTAGATCGATTAAATGAGTTTTTGTTTATGAATGCCGATTGTGAAGTCAATGAAACTATTGAGAAGCTAAAACTTGAAATGGATAATTTCAGAGGTACAGTAGACTTCAATGATGATGTGAGTATTCTGCTCAACCGTTTCTTTTAGTCTGTTCTAGATTGGTCTTATTGTGGTATGTTTTTTGCCTGAATAGAGTAGTAGCTATTAATTTATAGTAAATGATTCTTCAAGTAAGGACAGAAATCTTATTTTTACCCAGACTAACTGATCAACGACTTAATGAGACTCCAATTTAAGACTGCCTTTTCCTTATTTCTATGCATAAGTTTTGCATTATCACTGTCTGCTCAGGCTTGGGAGGTGAATGTCTTGTACACGGAAAGCGATAAACTATATGTAGAAGTAATTCCTGATGAGGACTTTACGCTGTACAATACCGTCTTTTTCCCGCCAAGCGTTCTCAATCAAAATATAAAGGATAGTATTTTGATGGAAAATAGTCGAACTGGGTATCCTGAATTAGTAGGTTCAACATTTGAATTAGGTCCAGACAATCCTTCATTTAGCTACCTTATTGACTTAAACAAATGTGAGAATGTCCCTACTAAGGCTTACTTAAATTATGGCGATATTCAAATTGCAAACTGGGAAGAAATCCTTTTCGGTAGTGATAAGGAACTCAATCTTCATATTAGAGTCTACAAAGACCATAAGATGTTTGACTTAGGAGCTAAAGAATTGAATGCCTGGAAAGCCAATCCAAGTCAAATATTGCCAATGAAGACCTTCTTGGCGGTAAATAATATTAAGATTAGCTCAAACATTAAGAATGCGGAATTAGCGGAAATACTTAGTGAGACCTTAGCCGATTTCAAGTACTTTGCTCGACCAACGGAATTGGTCTTGCTCTTCGCTGCGGATAGTTTAAGTTCTGGTGGAGTTTTCTACGATGATTTAGCGATTGTTTACATTGACTCAAAGACTAGTGGAGAAGATGCGGAATTCAATATGCAGAAAACTATACTGCATGAGTTATATCATGGGGTATCTCCCTATGAAATTTATCCAGAACTAGAGGCTAGAGAATTAGATAAGAATTGGCTCTCTGAAGCTACTCCGGAGTATTTAAGCTTAAAGTACATGCTTAAAAACAAATTGATTAAGGAGGAATATTTTTTAAGCATTATGGAGCAAAAAATGAGAATAGGTAAGCGATTTAGAGGCCTTTCTTTGGATGTAATGTCCAGTCAGGTTTATCGAAATAGCAATTTTTATGCAGCATTCTACAGTAAGGGGTGTGTAGCATTCTGGTTGTTAGATTTGAAATTGTATGAAATGACGGATGGGAAAATTGAAGCCATTGATTTAATAAATGGGGCCTATCCTAACTTAAATGAAAATACTCAACTTCAAATTAGAAACGTAATGACTAATATGGAGCAAGAGCTTATTTTTAATATTGGGCCTTTCCCTATAAATAAATACATAAGTAGTTATGGCTTAAGGTATGATAAACAAATCGTGCTGCCTTTCAAGAAGAAAAGTGAAACTGCAGAAGTGCGCAGTGAAAATATTACCTTCAATAAAGCAGCGAATGGTGAACAAAAATCGCTTTGGAAGCGTTTTACCGCCGAATAGAGATACCCATGAGCACTAAAGCAAACACTTTTGACCAAATCGTTGAAGAACGAAGATCCATTAGAAAATTTGACATCAAGGCCGCCTTTGATCACGATGCAGTGAAGAGAAGTATCGATCGAGCTATACTTTCAGCCAATAGTAGTAATATGCAATTGTGGGAATTTTATAGAGTGAAGAGTGAAAAAGCTAGAGCGGATATATCGACTATTTGTTTGGGACAGAATGCCGCTAAAACAGCCAATGAAATGGTAGTTTTTGTAGCTCGACCTGATTTATGGAAAGATAGACAAGAGAAGTTAGTGAATTATTTCTTGACTGTTATGCCTGATAAAACAGCGCGTAAAGCTAAAATGACTTATAGCTATTACGAGCAATTTATTCCTCAACTATACAATGTAAGTATTCCCTGGTTTCACGACATGAAAATGAAAGCCCTTATACTAAAGAATAAGAGCAAGCCATTCATGAGAGATATCATGACAAGGGACGTTCCTATTATAACCCACAAGAGCGTTGCCTTAGCAGCACAAACCTTCATGTTAAGTATTAAGGCGGAAGGCTATGATTCTTGCCCAATGGAAGGACATGACTCCGTTCGATTAAAGAAGTACTTAAATTTACCAGATGCTGCGGAAATCAGCATGGTGATAGGGGTTGGCAAAGGCTTGCCAGAAGGCATTTATGGAGATCGCTTCCGTATTCCTAATGAGGATGTAATTTTTGAACTATAGCACTCCTAG
>JBLHMK010000012.1:0-34403 GCA_047621945.1 Flavobacteriaceae bacterium | reverse complement strand
TTTGAGCCTGAGCGACAAGTGGGTTCTTATCCAAACAGGCCATATTTGAAAATGCAATAAATTGCACGAACTCCGTCTTTCCAACCGATTTTTTTACCTTCTTCATAAGTTCTTCCGTAATAACTAATGCCTACTTCGTAGAAACGAATGTTTTTAATTTTTGCCGTTTTTGCGGTCACTTCTGGCTCAAAACCAAAGCGAGTTTCTTGTAGTGAAAGACTTTGTATGATTTCTGTTCTAAACAACTTGTAACAAGTCTCCATATCGGTCAAATTCAAATTGTTGAACATGTTGCTCAAGAAGGTCAAAAATTGATTACCTATAGAGTGCCAGAAAAACAAAATTCGATGAGGCTTGCCTCCCATGAATCGAGTTCCATAAACAACATCAGCATGACCATCTAAAATTGGTGGAAGTAGTATATTGTATTCTTCTGGGTCGTATTCTAAGTCCGCATCTTGAATAATTAGATAATCTCCGGTAGCAGCTTTTATGCCAGAGTGCAATGCTGCACCTTTGCCTTTGTTGATTTTGTGTTCAACATAATTGAAAGAAACACTTGGATGCTTATTGATGTATGATTGAATGGCCTGAGCAGTTTGGTCTGTTGAGCAATCATTAACTAAAATGATCTCTTTGTCTAGCTTGCCAATTAAATTGACAGCTAAAACTTTATCTAGAATAAGGGGTATTGTTTTTTCTTCGTTAAAGGCAGGGATCAATATGGAAAGTGTTGCTGCCATTTGCCTTAAGCGTTCAGATCTATTTCGTTTCCTAGTAGGTTCTCAAACTTAAATTTGGTTAATGCTAAATTTTCATCAGCTCTAACTTTTATCCATCGTTTATACTCAAAGAACCATTTAACTTGTCGAGAAATGAATCCGGTTTTGATAAATGACTCAATAAATGGATGAACGATTAAAGTAAATTTGATATCGTTGTTAGCTAAGTACTCAACTTGATTATTGATTTGGTCCATCAATAAAAGTGAGGCTTCTATTTTTCCAGTACCACCACAAGTTGGACAGTTCTCTTTGGTAGAAATTTCTACTTGAGGACGAACACGCTGACGGGTGATCTGCATGAGGTTGAACTTCGAGAGTGGCAATACATTAGTAGTTGCTTTGTCAAGTTTTAACAAGTCACGCATTTTGTCGAAAACCTGCTTGCGGTTTTCGGCTTTTTTCATGTCGATGAAATCAACAACAACAATTCCTCCAATATCTCTCAATCGTAATTGTCTTGCCAACTCTTCTGCCGCGCCTAAATTAACTGAAGTTGCATTAGATTCTTGATCCCCTTTCATGCCTACTTTATGACCACTATTTACATCTACCACGTGAAGGGCTTCTGTGTGCTCAATTACTAGGTAAGGACCTTTTCCGTAATTCACCGTATTACCAAAGCTTGATTTGATTTGCCTAGTAATATCGAAATTATCGAAAATTGGGTTTTTGCCCTTGTATACTTTAACTATATCTTTTTGATCTGGAGAAACACTCGTAATGTATTCTTCCATTTCGCTTGCTAAAACTGCATCGGAAGTATGAATAGCTTTAAACTTGTCACTCATTAAATCCCGAATCAGAATAGAAGATTTATCTATTTCAGTAAGAACTTTCTGACGATAGGCAGCGCCTTTTAGGTTGTCTAACATCAATTCCCATTTCTGAATAAGATTCGTAAGATCCTTATGTAATTCAGCCGCGCCTTTACCTTGAGCAAATGTTCGGATAATTACACCAAAGTTCTTTGGTGTCAAACTCTTTAATAGCCTTTTAAGACGGTCTCTTTCTTCGTCGTCTCCTATTTTCTTAGAAACACCAATGGTTTGAACAAAGGGTGTAAGTATGAGATATCTTCCAGCTATAGAAATTTCAGTTGTTAAACGGGGTCCCTTAGTGCTTATCGGCTCCTTAAATACTTGTACGGGTATTAAGGTCTTTGCGCTAAGAACGTCACTGATTTTACCACCTTTGTCAATTTGATGTTGGTACTTGACAGAGTTAATGTTATCAATGTTCCCAGCCAATACGCTTTTAAAGAAGGCTTGATAAGTTTTAAATCCTGGACCTAAGTCTGTATAATGCAAGAATGCATCCTTTTCATAACCTATATCAACGAAAGCAGCGTTCATACCTGGCATAACCTTTCTTACTCTTCCAAGAAAAACATCTCCAACTTTGAATGAGTTCGCATCTTTTTCAAGATGTAACTCAACAAGTTTTTTGTTTTCTAGAAGTGCAATTTCGTTGCCCTTGGCAGTACTTCGTATGATAAGTTCTTTTTCCAAAGACTAAGTTATTTAAACGACTAAAAACCACCCTTTCGGAGTGGTTTTAGCATTATGAATTAAAGAAATGTTGCGAAAAGAAGTAAATAGCGAGCTATTTCTTATTCTTGTGACGATTCTTTCTTAGTCTCTTCTTTCTCTTGTGAGTAGCGATCTTATGTCTTTTTCTTTTTTTACCACTTGGCATAATTCCAAATTTTGTTGTTGTTATACAATTTATGTTTAAAGTAATTGCTGCAAATACGCGTCAATTTCCTTTTTTAATTCTTCATTTTCAACGAGTTCCTTGCATTTACTTAAGCAAGCAACCGCTTTATCTGTGTTTCCTAGACTACTATAAGCTTCTCCCGCAAGGAATAATGCTTCGGTATTTTCGGGCTGCAAAGATAGTACTTTTTCCAATCTAATAACAGCTTTATCGTATTGGCCTGAAATTATTCCAAATTTCCCAAGAGCTAGATTGCCATTCAGGTGCATACTGTCTTTTTCAATAACTCCCAAAAGGAGTGTTATTCCTTGCATTGGCTGAGGACTTCTATCCACAATGGCACTACCCAACTTAACTTGTAATTCTAAGTTACCTGTGTCTAAGTTTATAGCTTCTTGGTAGGAAGCCAAAGCTTCTTCATATAAGGTGGTGTTGAAGGCTTCGTTGTACACCTCATTCGCACTAACGCTGAGTTGTCTATCTCCAGCTAACTCCCAGTTTTTCGAACTAGGGGAGGTTTCTGCCATTAGGGTATGGTAAAAAGCGGCGAAATTAAATTGTTCTTTATCCTCATAAAATGCAATTAAATCTTCAACAGCTTGAGGATTCTTGTTCTTTATAGCATCATCATATAAGGATTGAACTTTGACTCGGTCGTCTTCATCGAGCGTAGCTTTGAAAGCGCTAATTTGATCGTTATCAATGGGTGCATCAACGGTTTCTAAAGTTGTTACATCTTTGTTTTCTTTTATGTCGGTAAAAAAATAAATACCAACAATGGCAATAATGCTAATGATTATTGCGGCAATAGGACCTTTGTGCATAGTTTAATTACGATTATACTTTGTTTCCTTTTTTAACAGCTTCAACGAATATTTTAGCAGGCTTGAAGGCGGGAATATTATGTGCGGGAATAACGATAGCGGTATTCTTTTTGATGTTTCTTCCAATTTTTTCAGCTCTAGTTTTAACAACAAAACTTCCGAATCCTCGCAAGTATACGTTTTCGCCTGTTTTTAAGGAATCTTTAATTTCCTTAATCATGCTTTCAATTACAACTAAAGTATCTACTTTTGGAACTCCGGTTTTGTCAGATATCTTGTTAACTAAGTCGGCTTTTCTCATGGGTTATGATTTAAGATTATTTTACTAATATAGGGAAAATTAGGAATAGAGTTATCATATAATGCGTAAAATACCTAGAATTAGTGGTTTACCAATCAAATGAAGAGTAAAAAAATCAACTTTAGAAAGAATTTAATGCTTTGGCATAAAGTAGATAATGATCGCCAAATGCCCTGGAAAGAAGAGCAAGACCCATACAAGGTTTGGCTGTCCGAAATAATTCTCCAACAAACTCGAGTGGAGCAGGGGCTGAGTTATTATCATGCATTTCTTGATAATTTCCCAACAATTCATGACTTAGCTGAAGCTGAAGAGGATGAGGTACTGAGGTTATGGCAAGGTTTAGGGTACTACTCTAGAGCGCGTAATTTGCATTTTACGGCAAAAGATATTGTACAAAACTACCAAGGCCAGTTCCCTAGCTCTTTTGAAGGCTTGCTCAAGCTGAAAGGCGTAGGAAGATATACTGCAGCAGCAATAGCTTCTTTTGTTTTCAAAGAGCCGGTAGCTGTGGTTGATGGCAATGTCATTCGAGTGTTGTCGCGATTTTTTGCCATTGAAACGCCTTACGACACCAGTAAAGGACGAAAAGAATTTGAAGAACTAGCTAATCAACTTTTAGATCATAAAGCACCAGATAGATTTAACCAAGCTATTATGGATTTTGGCGCCACTATCTGTAAGCCTAAAAAGCCTTTATGCGAGGAGTGCGTTTTGCAGAAGAATTGTAGCGCATATCTCAACAAAACGGTGAGCAAGTTGCCAGTTAAAAAGAATCGAATCGTTTCTAGGTCCAGATTTTTTATTGCTTTCCACCTAGAGGAGGAGGGCGAAATTGCCATTGAGCAAAGAGTTGATAAAGATATTTGGCAAGGTTTGTACCAATTGCCTTGGTTGGAAGTAGATAAGTTTGAAAAGAATCCTCACAAACAAATAGAGCGAATTTTACCTCAACATTTTGATTCAAATACGGTTGATTTTGAGGACTATAGCGATGCTTTTGTCCAACAACTTAGTCACCAAAAAATACATGTGATTTTCGTAAAAACTATCTTACCAAAAGTGCATAAAATCAAGCATAACTATATATATGCTCGAAATTTGACTAAATTTGCTTTCCCAAAAATTTTTATTTTGTATTTACGAGGTAAAAGTTTACTTTTAGATTAAGATATTTTTAAAACTATGATTAACAAAGTTACCCTAGTAGGAAGATTAGGAAAAGACCCTGAAGTTCGACATTTCGATAATAATTCGTCTGTTTGTAATTTCACTGTTGCAACAAGTGAAAGCTATACAGATAAAGAAGGTCAAAGAATCGAACAAACAGAATGGCATAATTTAACTATTTGGAGAAAAGGCTTGGTTGATGTAGCGGAAAAATATTTGAAAAAAGGTCACTTAGTCTATGTAGAAGGAAAACTTCGAACAAGATCTTGGGATGACCAAAATGGCAATAAAAGATATACGACAGAAGTAGTGGTAGATTCTTTTAAAATGCTTGAGAAAAGAGAATCAGCAGGAAGTAACGAAGGAAGTGCAAGACCTTATGAAGAGCCAAAAACTCCTTCGCCAAAACCAACAGAGACGCAAGACTCTGGTGCGGCTAAAACTGAAGATCTAACGGATGATTTACCCTTTTAAATTTTATAATTAAATTTTTATGTGTGGAAAGTGATAGTGTCCCTCCCTCGGAACCCTTTAGTTTAGTTATTTGGATGGCAGTTATGCTTGCTGGGAATGCAAGTTTTTATCTTTTGCCAATTATTCTTTTGCTTATTGTTTTACTCGTATTTTCTGCTTTAATTTCAGGGTCAGAAGTTGCTTTTTTCTCTATTAAGCCAGCTCAATTAGAAGAGCTAAAAGAAAGTGAGGATGCAGCCGATCATAGGGTGCGAAAACTGCTAGAACGACCTCGGTTATTGTTGGCTACGATTTTAATATCCAATAATTTCATTAATGTATCAATAATCATCTTATTCAACTTTTTAATGACGAAGCTGCTTCCGAATAGCAGTGTAGAGTGGATAGCAATAGCTAATGCAGCCTTATTAACTCCAATATTAGTTTTCTTCGGAGAGGTTTCACCTAAAGTATTTGCCAATCAAAACAATATTTTCTTAGCTAAAAATACTTCAAGGTTTTTCAAGTTTTTACGCTTAGCAACTTATCCGCTTGGTTGGCTATTAGTAAAATCTGGACTGCTAATAGAGAAACGATTTGAAAACTTAAATCACGAGATAGATCTAGAAGAGATTGAAAAAGCAATTGATTTGAGTACGAATGATGGAAGTACGCAAGAAGATGTAGAAATATTGAAAGGTATTGTACATTTTGGAAATACTACCGTTAAACAAATCATGGTGCCTAGAGTGGATATCGTAGCCGTGAAAAGTAATTTTTCATTTAGAGACATCCTTGAATTGGTTCGAGAATCGGGTTATTCAAGAATGCCTGTTTATGAGGAAAGCATGGATAAGATTGAAGGCATACTTTATTTAAAAGATTTAATAGAACATATCGATAAAGGAGATAATTTTAAGTGGCAGGACTTAATTCGAGAGCCATTTTTTGTCCCTGAAGCGAAAAAAATTGATGATTTACTTCGAGAAATTCAAGAGAATCGAAAGCATCAAGCAATTGTTGTGGATGAATATGGGGGAACAAAAGGCATAGTGACCTTAGAGGATATCTTGGAAGAAGTGCTTGGGGAAATTAGAGATGAATTTGACGAGGATTTCGAACAGTCATTTAAGAAAATCAATAAGAATAGCTATGTCTTTGATGCGAAAATAACCCTCTTAGATATGTGTGATGCGCTTGAGGTAGAAGAGGAAGAATTTGAAGAGTTTATGGCTGAAAGTGGAACGCTTGCAGGATTGATACTAGAATTGTCTGGAGAGTTGCCAAAAAAAGATGCCGAGTTTAAATACAAGAATTATCTTTTTACCGTTCTAACTATGGAAAAGAATAGAGTGGGTCGAGTTAAGTTAATTTTGAAGAATGAATAGAACAATTATTATTAGTTTCATAGCGTGTCTCATGCTGACTTGCACGGAACAAAACTTTGTTCCTAAGCCTATTGCTTATCCACAAATAGCGCTGCCAGAATTTACACATTTTACGGTGTTTGAAGCCAATTGTCCATATACTTTTGAATTTCCGAATTATGTAGAAATACAGAAAGATTCTTTCTTTTTTGAAGAAGAATTGATGTCAAATTGTTGGTTAAATATGGTGTATCCAAGCCTAGATGCTAAAGTGCATTTTTCTTACAAGAAAATTGGTCAAGATATCAGTCTAGAGAAGGTTATGGAAGATTCGTATGAATTGGCATACACCCATTCAAAGAAAGCGGATTTCATTGATGAGTATGAAATCAATAACCAGTTTGGGGTAGAAGGTCTAATGACCGATATTGGTGGAGATGCCGCTAATAATATTCAATTTTACTTGACAGATTATGAATCTCATTATTTGAGAGGGGCCGTTTATTTTTCTAGCCACCCCAACCAAGATAGCATTCAACCTGCCCTGGATTTTGTACGGGAAGATATGCTTCACTTATTCGAAACTTTTACTTGGAAGTAAGTAGACTTGAAAAAAATATCCCTATTAATCGTATTTGCTTTTACCATTGGTATCCTTTATTATTGGAAAACCCGTGATGCTTTACTACAAGTCAAGTATGATCTTATTCATAGCGATGAATATGTAGATGAGAAAGCAGAAATTTCAAAAGTCTTAGAAAGATATCCATTGATTCATTACAAGGATATGGATGAAAACTATTTAAAGGAAACGAAGCAGGATATTGAACCATTTCGAAGTATGCTAGCTGGGGCAAGCTATTACAAGATTCCCCAAGAAGCTGTTTACAAGCGAATAGTAGGAAACTTCCGCATCAAACATTTTCTTCCAAAAGATTCATTCTACAAACAGTCACTCGTCACCAAGTTTGACTCCTTACACTTTCTGGTAGATATTGAAATGCTATATCAAGTTCTTGCCTTTCAGAATAAACTAGAGGATGCTGGATACGACCGCGACGCCTTTACAATTACCAATGGATATAGGCATCCACAATACAACGAAGCTATTGGTGGGGCAAGTCAAAGTAGACATATTGTAGGTGAGGCTGTAGATATTACAGCTAAAGATGTTAACCAAGATGGGAAAGCCAATCAAGAAGATAAAGCTATAATACTGGCCATAGCGGAGGATGTTGTAGGCAATAAAGGTGGGGTGGGGATGTACCCAAATACCTTAAGCATCCACATGGATAGCCGGGGTCACCGCGCAAGATGGGATAGCTTTTAAAGTTAAGCGAGCTTTGATTTCCAAAATTCAAACACCTCAGTGGTCGTCTTTTCTGGAGTGTACGCGAATTCTTTTTTCAATTTAGCATTACTCAAAACAGGTCTATATTGCACGAACTTTAAAATTTCAGGCCCATATTTTACTAAACCCAAAGGACGAAGAATGCGGAATGCAAGTTTCAATAATCCAACCGGCAGAACTTGGGCTGGCTTACCCAATAACTTAGCTAAATTCTGACTGGGAATAGCTCCATCACCGGCAACGTTATAAATACCAGGTTTACCATCTTGAGTTGCTTTAAATAATATATTTACAAGGTCTTGGTCCCAGATAGCTACAAACGCGCTGGGATAACCTTTTAAGCATAATAACTTAGGCTTTTTGAGGAAGTCTGTAATTGGATTACTCGTTGTTTTTCCTAGAATAGTCCCTACACGAAATACATACTGTTCCATTTCAGGGTAATCGATACTTACTCGCTTTAATTTTTCTTCAACCAAGTACTTGTGATGACTATATGGGATATCTGTATTTCCCAGCATAGGCATATCTTCAGTTAACCAATTTTCGACGTTACTTGGCCAATAGCCATAAGCCGCGCCGCTGCTCGAATGAATAAATCGCTTGACTCCATTTTTGACACAAGCATGAATGAGGTTTGAGCTGCCATTTACATCAACATCATATTCAAACAAAGCGCTGTCAGCTCCGGTAATTGAAATGATAGCTGCAAGATGTACAACAGTGTCTATCTTGTGTTCAGCTATTATTTTATCAATATTTTTAGAGCGAATATCTTCTTCCACATATTCTACGCCATCAAGTCTTTGCTCATCCTGCGGTTTGCGAATATCCATACCTACAATACAATCAAATCTTGATTTATTCTCTACACATTTTTTCAAAAAAAGGCTGCCAATATAGCCTTGACTCCCTGTAATTAGTATTCTGCTCATATCAAGCTTAAAGTTATATAATTTCGCTTGGAGGGCTCTTTAAATCAAGCGATTTTTTTTGCAGCTTATTTTTAACTTTACGAAAAAAAAGAAAATGATAGTATTGATTACTGGAGCAAGTGCTGGAATTGGAAAAGCCTGTGCAGAAAAGTTTGCATCTCAAGGGTACAACTTAATCATTACTGGAAGGCGTGTAGCTAAGCTGGAAAGTTTAAAAACTAGTTTAGAGTCTACTCATAATGTTCAAGTTCAAACACTGAGTTTCGATATTCAGAACAACTCAGAAGTAGATCAAGCTTTGTCTAGCTTGTCGGAAAACTGGAAGAATATAGATGTTCTAGTAAACAATGCAGGATTGGCATTGGGCAAGGAAAGCTTCCAAGATGCTAATATTCAAGACTTTGAAGTAATGCTAGATACCAATGTAAAAGGTCTGTTGTACGTTTCCAAATGGGTTATAGGTGGAATGAAATCTCGTCAATCTGGACATGTCATTAATCTGAGTAGTACAGCGGCGAAAGAAGTGTATCCTGGTGGACATGTGTATTGCGCAAGTAAACATGCGGTAGATGCGATCACTAAAGGAATGAGAATTGATTTGTTGCCTTATGGAATAAAAGTGAGCAGCGTTTCTCCTGGAATGGTAGACACTGAATTTTCAAAGGTTCGATTTAAAGGAGATGACAGTAAAGCAGAAGCGGTTTATAAAGGCTTCACTCCACTTTATGCGGAAGACGTTGCAGATGCTATTTATTATGTGGCTAGCCTTCCTAAACATGTGAATGTCAATGACATGATACTTACTTGTACTGCTCAAGCGAACTCTTATATTACTCACAAAGAGTAATTATCCCGATGTAGTGTTATCGCCGATTAACTACCCTCTGCTAAGCCAAAAATTGTTAGCACCTAGGCCCATCTTTATTTTCAAGAATTTCTCTTGAATCAATTCAAGCATAGCCAGAAAAGTAAAGACGGCATGCACTCGATTATCCAAGTGAGCAAAAGCTTCTTCGAAAGCAATCTTATCCTTTTTCTTAAAACTCTGAAGGAGGTAAGCTTTTTGATCTCTAATGGTAAAATGATACTTAACAACTGTATGAACAGGTCGGCTTTCTCGTTCTTCCATCTTGCTCACCACTCGCTTAAAAGCTTTCATTAATTGGTAGAGCTCAAGATTTTCTAATTCTGCTTCTGTTGAGTATAATTCAGCAATGTGCTTAACTTCAAACTTGGTATTTCCACGCTTACTTCGAAGTAGGCGATCAGCTTCTAAATCTCTAAGTACCAGCGTAACATCCTTAAATTGCTTGTACTCGATTAGCCTTTGCACCAACTCTTCCCTAGGGTCAATTTCATTACCATCAGCATCCAGTTCTTTTCTAGGAAGCAGGGTTTTAGCTTTGATTCTCATCAAGGTAGCTGCTACCAAAATAAATTCGCTAGCCACTTCAATGTTTAACTCATCTAATTGATGCGTGTAGCTTAAAAATTCATCCGTAATTTTTGCAATTGGAATATCATAGATATTCAACTCATCCCGCTCTATAAAAAAGAGAAGTAAGTCAAATGGACCTTCAAACTGGGGGAGTTTGATTTTGTAAATATCCCCAGAACCTATATCGTTTTGTTTATTCTTGTCCGACATCACTCACAAAATTAAACAATAATTTGAATAGCTACTTTGTATTAATCTAGTGAAGTATTAAAAATGCATGTCCAAGATTTGTACATTTCTTTCTATTAAACCCCACAAATACTTATTCTACTTCGATTGAAATTAGTATTTTCGCAGCTAATTTTAACTAAGCATGATTGCATACCTCAAAGGGAAACTGGCACATAAAACACCAACATTCGTGTTTGTAGAAACACAAGGCATTGGATATCAAGTTTTTGTGAGCCTTCAAACCTACGAAAAAATTAAGGATGCTAAGGAATGCGTGCTCTTTACAAGAATGGTTATTAAAAATGAAAATCAGAATGTGTCTGCTTTCATGCTTTATGGTTTTTATGAAGAAGGGGAGAGAGATCTATTTGAAAAGCTTTTATCCGTATCTGGTGTAGGTTCTGCTACAGCTATCATGATGCTATCTACCTATAAAACAGGAGAGATTGTACAAGCAATTATGAGCAAGGATGTTGGCTTAATTAAGAGTGTGAAGGGAATTGGACCAAAATCCGCAGAGCGAATTATTTTAGAGTTAAAGGATAAATTAGATAAGTTGCCACAATTTGAGCAAGAAATTGGCGTTATGGACAATACATTCCGCGACGAGGCGCTTACAGCTTTAGTATCTCTTGGCTTCAATAAAAATACATGTGTGAAAGTAATAAACAAAGTATTATCATCAGATCAGTCAATCTCTACGGTAGAGGAGTTGATAAAACGTAGTTTAAAACAACTTTGATTTTTTGTGAGAGTTTACTGTCAAAAATATTTATTCTTAATTTTTTCATTGCTTGTTTTTGGAGCTTCGGCGCAGGACACAACTAGTAATGAATTGCCATACCCTATCAATGACAGGGAAGGTGATTTCTTAACTGACCCAGATAATAACCCATTCAACTTTGATGATCCAGATGCAATTGAGCAGAATGTAGAATACGATGCTGAAACTGATCAGTATATCATTACTGAAACGGTAAATGGCAAAAATATTAAGCCACCTACGTACATGACTTTCGATGAATACCTGGAGTTTACCTTGAGAGAGGAAAATGAAAAGTATTGGAAGTCTCGATCAAGTACGGAGCAATTGCTGAAGGATAAAAATGTTAAACTCCCTTTCGATCCTGAATTTAATCCTAAAAAAGAGGGAGGCTTATTTAGAGGTTTAACTATTGATATTCGTCCACAAGGAAATGTGGAAGTTACTCTAGGTGGGAATGTTCAGAAATACGACAATCCAAATCTACCTCAACGATCTAGAACGCAAGGAGGTTTTGATTTTGACATGAACATCAACATGAATGTAACTGGAAAGATTGGAGATGCATTAGCCCTTACCTTGAAGTACAACAATCAAACAGGTTTTGCATTCGATAATCAATTCAAATTGCAATATACTGGTGATGAAGACGACATCATTCAATTGTTAGAGGCAGGAAATGTTAGTTTTCCTTTACAGACTCAATTGATTACTGGCGCCCAAAGCCTAAGAGGTATTAAAACACAAATGCGTTTCGGTAAGTTGACCATGACCAATATTGTGGCCGAGCAACAATCGCAAAAACAATCAGTGATTCTAGAGGATGGAGCGCAAACCCAAACTTTTGAAATTAAAGCAGATCAATACGAATCGGATAAACACTTTTTCTTAACTCAATTCTTTAAGGAAAGCTATGACCAGTCTTTGCTTAACCTTCCTAATATCACCTCTTTAGCAAATATCGAGGAAATAGAAGTTTGGGTAACAAACAGAACTGGACAAACAAACAATGTTCGAGATGTTGTGGCCTTGTTAGATTTAGGTGAGAAAGATCCGTTTAATAGTCAAGTCTTTCCTTTGGCTGGTCAAAATCTTCCAGATAATAGAGTGAATGATTTATATACTCGACTAACAGTAGACCCGAACTTGCGTTTAAGTAACAATGTGGTTGGGCAATTGAATGGTCCGAATTTCAACTTTGAAGCCATTCAAGATTATGAGAAAACTTATGCAAGGCTTTTGTCTGCATCTGAATACACTTTAAATAATCAACTAGGTTATGTTTCCTTACAAACGGCTCTTCAACCGAATCAAGTGTTGGGTGTTTCTTTCAAATACACCTACAATGGCGAGGTATTTCAAGTAGGTGAATTGTCAAGAAATGTGCCGCCAGATTCTTCTTCAGTAACGAAGACTTTATTTGTAAAAATGCTTCGTAGTTCTGCTATTCGACCAGATCTTCCAACTTGGGATTTGATGATGAAGAATATCTATTCTTTAGGAGCGTATCAAATTAGTCCAACTGATTTTAGATTGGATATCTTTTATTTAGATCCAGGAGGAGGGCAAAAAAGATTCTTACCAAAAGGAAATTTAAACGATCAACAAATAATCCGAGTATTGAACCTAGATGGTTTGAATAATCAAGGAGATCCGCAACCCGATGGTTTGTTTGATTTTGTACCAGGCATGACGATAATCCCCCAAAATGGACGGCTTATCTTCCCTGTATTGGAACCCTTTGGAGATCATTTAGAACAGAAGTTAACCGATGCGGGAAATCCTGAACTGGTGGATGACTATGTCTTCTCTGAGCTTTATGACTCTACACTTTTCTTAGCACAGCAGTTCCCTGAAAAGAATCGATTTGTGATTAAGGGCCGCTATCAAGGGAGTGGAGGGAATAGAATTCAATTAGGCGCATTCCAATTGCCGGAAGGATCTGTTACGGTATCCTTAGGAGGAATAAGATTAGTAGAAGGACAAGATTATAACGTGGATTATAATTTAGGGGTGGTAACGATAATTAATGAAGGCTTACTTTCTTCCGGACAACAGATTAAAGTAGATTATGAGAATAATGCACTTTTCGGATTTCAGCAAAGGTCCTTAATGGCCTCACGTTTGGATTACCGGATCAATGAAAATGTGTTCATTGGGGGTACGATCATGAAAATGAAAGAGCGTCCTTTTTCACAAAAAGTGAATTTAGGAAATGACCCAATCAACAATACAATTATGGGATTGGATTTCAGAATGAATACTGACCTTCCTGTATTAACTAAAATATTAGATAAGTTACCAATTTACAGTACTAATGAAATGTCTAATATTTCATTTCAGGGGGAGGTCGCTCACCTAAGGCCTGGACACAACAAATTTGTTGAGCAAGGAGATGAGCCAGTAGTATACATCGATGATTTCGAAGGTTCAAGTAGTGCTTATGATTTAAAAGGAAGTCCACAAACTTGGAGAATTGCTTCTACACCGAAAGACGCAAAAGATAGAGCAGGAAATACCTTATTCCCAGAGGCAGAGTTGTCGGGTGCTTTAGAATATGGTTATAATAGAGCAAAATTATCTTGGTTTAATGTTGATCCTAGTTTCTTCCAAAGAGGACAATCGCCAGATGAGGTTTACAACGAGAAAGAGTTGTTAAGTAATCACTATGTGCGACCTATTTTTCAACAAGAATTATATCCGAACAAGGACGTAGCCATTCAACAACAAATTTTCACTTTGGATTTAGCTTTCTTCCCAGAAGAGCGTGGATCGTACAATTATGAATTTGACAATAGCGGTTCTTTATACAGTAGAGGAGTTAGACCAGATGGAAGATTAATCGCGCCTGAAACACGATGGGGTGGAATGATGAGGGGCATCGACAATAATAACTTCGAGATTGCCAATATTGAATATATTGAGTTTTGGATGATGGATCCATTTATCTATAATGACAATAGTGCGGGTGGGCAACTCTACTTTAACTTAGGAAACGTCAGTGAGGATATATTGAAAGATTCAAGAATGCAATACGAGCATGGCTTGAGTGATGATCCTTCTTTGATTGATAGCACGGAGTGGGGAATTGTTCCCAAGGCACAACCAATCATTAACACCTTTAGTAATGATCAAAATTTAAGACCTATTCAAGATGTTGGTTTTGATGGCTTAACAGATGAAGCGGAAAGATTGGTTTTTGAAGATTTCTTAGCAACCGTGCAAGTTGATCCTGCAGCTAAAGCTATTTTAGAAGGTGATCCTTCTACAGATAATTTTTCTCATTATTTAGATCCTCAATATGATGGTTTAACTTCTATCTTAAAAAGATATAAGCAATTTAATCACCCAAGTGGTAATTCACCTTTGTTAGAAGGGAATACCTTTTTAGCAGGGTCGAATAATCCGGATCAAGAAGATTTAAATAGAGATAACTCGCTGAACGAAAACGAACAGTATTTTCAATACATCGTGGATTTATATCCAGGAATGGATGTGGATAATCACCCTTATATTATTTCCTCGAATACCGTAGATGCGGACATTTACTTCGATCAGCCTCAACCAGAGTTTAACTGGTATCAATTCCGAATTCCAATTTTTGATTATGATGCAAAAGTTGGAAACATCCAAGATTTCCGTTCTATTCAATACATGCGTATGTTCCTTACCGGATGGCAGGATACTACGAATATCCGTTTTGGATCTTTAGAGTTGGTTAGAAACCAATGGAGAACATATCAATACGAACTAACAGATGCAATTGACAATCTGCCTATAGATGAGGATGCTACTTTTTTCAATGTTACGCAAGTCAACATTGAGGAAAATAGTGCTAAAGAACCGGTTAATTATATTTTACCTCCAGGCATTCTTCGCGAGCAAGGTGTTGCTAATAATGCGAATCAGTTAGTAGCTCAAAATGAACAGTCTATTGCTTTGAATGTTTGCGGACTTAAGGATGGTGATTCAAGAGCAGTCTTTAAAAATGTAAATTTAGATTTTAGAAATTACGATGAAATGGTGATGGATGTTCACGCCAATCGCTTCCCAGGTGAAGTTGCTCCTCAAGATGGTGCTTTAACTGCATTTATTCGTTTAGGAATTGACTTTAGAGAGAATTACTATCAAGTTGAAACACCATTGATTTTTACAGATGATGGCGTATATGCAGATAGTGATGGTGATAGAGCATTGGTTTGGCCAGATGCGAATCGTTTTGAGATTACATTAAAGGATTTAATAGACGCGAAGAAAGAGAGAAATGCTCAATCTTGGCCTTTAACTGTGCCGTATAACTTTACCACAGCAGATGGGAAAATTATCACTATTAAAGGGGTCCCTGATTTAGGAGCCATACAAATTACCATGTTAGGCATTCGAAATCCTGCACAGAATGATTTAAATAATCCATTGTTAGATGATGATGGTAGTGCACAATGTGCGGAAGTTTGGTTTAATGAATTACGTTTATCAGGATTTGATGAGCGTCCTGCTTCAGCTGCATTAGCAAGCATGTCCATCAAGTTGGCGGATTTAGGTAATGTGAATATAAGCACGAGCCTTCATGGTATTGGATTTGGACAAGTTGATATGCAAGTGGATGAAAGATTCCAGGATACGTATTATCAATATGACTTTAATACGAATCTTCAGTTAGGTAAGTTCTTGCCTGCTAAAGCCAATATAATGCTTCCGTTTTATGGAGGAATATCTCAAACATTCAGTACGCCTGAATATGACCCTTATCAATTAGATATAAGCTCTAAAGACCAAGTGAAAGCTTTAGAAGTGTTCAGTAAGGATTCAGCCTTATCATACAAGCGTTCTATTCAAACTATCGTTACTCGTAAAGGATTTAACTTCACGAATGTCCGTAAGTTACCTGGGGAGAATCAAAAAAGATTATTCTTTTTTAGCCCAGAAAATATTGGTTTAAGCTACGCTTACAATGTTATTGAGCGAAGCGACCCATTCGTAGAGAGTGATTTAGAACGTACACACAACGCACGCTTGGATTATGCGCACAGCTTGCAACCGAAGTATTTGTATCCGTTCAAAAAAGTATTGAAGGGTAAAAGCAAGTATAACAAAATCATGAAGGAGATTAATATCAATTTCTTCCCTTCAACCATGGCGTTTAATACGCAAATGAATAGGCAGTATGGTGAGTTAAATCTAAGAACCTTGCAAGGGGATGATTTTACGCTTCCAACTACTTTCAATAAGTTTTTTACATGGGATAGGTCGTACGCTTTTAGATATAACCCATTCAAATCATTGAGCATAGATTACAATGCGAACAATGCTGCACGTATTGACGAAGGAGTTGGTAAAATTGACACAGACGAGGAGAAAAAAGAAATCTGGGGTAATATCGGTGATGGCGGTAGAACAACCTTGTTCAACCAAAGCTTAAATGTAAACTATACCCTGCCGCTGAATAAATTGCCAATTTTAGATTTTACGAATACTACGTTTAGATATGGTTCTGGATTTAATTGGATTGCCGCGCCTTTAAGAGCAGATGCCGATGGAAACTTTATAGAGAATCCGCAAGGGAACAATGTGAGTAATAACCAACAGATGAGGTTTAGCACAGATTGGAATTTCGATAAACTATATAGCAAGCTTCCTTACCTCAAGAAATTTACTGGAAATAATCCTACCGCCGGTAACAAAGTAGCTACTCAAAAGAAAAGAGAATCAATCTTGAAAGCTCGTCAGAAAATTGATGCAGATATTGAAAAGTTGAAAGAAAAGAAGACTGAAGAAAAATTGAACATGTCCTTAATTAAGGAAAATGAGGATTTGGATGAAGAAGAGAAAAAAGAAGCTAAGAAAACGGCTAAGCTAAAAGTCAAAGGACTTAAGAAGCAAATTAAGAAGCGTAAGAAAGATAAGAGGACTAAGCAAGCACCTGCTCAGTTTTTTGAAAATCTAGGTATGCAGCCTTTACTTGCATTGAAAAAAATATCAGCATCTTATACGGAGAATAGAGCAACCGTTTTACCGGGATATATGCCGGATACAGATTTCTTTGGTACGGATAGGCAAAGCCAAAATGCACCTGGATACGGATTTGTATTTGGTGGTCAACCAGGTTACCAATGGTTCAAGAACTTTGATGCTGGCGAAAGAAATGCTTGGTTAGATGAAATGGCGGCAAATGGAAACATTTCTACCGATTCAACGCAGAACCAGAAGTTCACACAGAGCTATTCTCAAAATTTGGATATACGGGCTACTTTGGAGCCGTTTAGAGATTTGAAAATTGATTTGAATGTTACTAAGACTAGTACAACAAATCACTCTCAATTCTTTAAGACCTTAGACAGTAATTCTGGTTTTGATCATTACCTGCCTCAAGATTTCGGTACTTATGCAGTTTCTGCTATTACTTGGAAAACTATGTTTAAAAAGTATGATGAGGATTGGTTGAATGAAACCTATACTGCGTTCACGGAGAATAGAAAAATAATTTCTCAGCGATTACAGGATGGGAACCCTAATAGTATTGGAATATATGAAAACCCAAGCGATTCGACTAGCAATTCGGAATTTGCACAAGGATATGGTCCAACATCTCAAGATGTATTGATACCAGCTTTCCTTGCTGCTTACCAAGGCAAAGATGCGAAGAAGACGAAACTGAATCCGTTTAAGACAATGCCTAAGCCGAATTGGCAAATTAGCTATAATGGTTTAACACGTTTCAAGTGGGCACAAAAGATCTTTTCAAATTTCAGTATTCGTCATGGATATAATTCTACTATCCAGGTGGGAAGTTTCCAAACTAACTTTGATTATACAGGAAATGGAGATTTGACACAGCCAGCAACATTGGACACCTTAAATGGTAATTTCTTCACCTTGTATAATGTGCCTAACGTAGTAATTAATGAACAATTGAATCCTTTGATTGGAGTTGATATGACTTTCAAAAATGGTGTTCAAGCTAGAATAGATTACAAAAAGTCTAGAACGGTAACGATGAACTTTACGGATTTCCAAATGCTGGAAAACAAGTCTTCAACGATCACTGCTGGAGTGGGTTACCGAGTGAAAGGATTGAAATTGCCGTTTAAATCAAAAGGTAAGAAAGTGATCTTACACAATGATTTAAACATGAGATTCGATTTCTCTTATAGAGACAATGTTATTGTTAATCATCAATTGGATCAAGGGGTTTCAAGACCAACAAGTGGGTCTACGGTTATAACGGTTTCTCCGTCTATTGACTATGTGATAAACAAGCAGTTAAACATTCGAATATTCTTAGATCGTAACAAAACGATTCCAAAAACAACGGCTTCGTTCCCAACTACAACTACAAGAGCTGGGGTAACCTTAAGGTTTAGCTTAGCGGACTTCTAGAAAATGATTAAGGGATAACTTATCCTATCAAGTGTGGGATAAATACCAGGCAGCCAATAATTATCGCGAAGATTGCAGTAATTAATACAGCTCCTGCTGCACAATCCTTAGCTACTTTAGCTAAAGGGTGAATTTCCTTTGTAGCCAAGTTCGTAAGTGACTCTATAGCCGTATTGAAAAGTTCAGCGCTAAGGACAAGTGTAATGCTGAGTGCAATAAAAGCCCACTCGATACGAGTTAAGTGGAGAATGATTCCAGCCACAATAACTATAGCGCCAACCACTAAGTGGAAGCGCATGTTTATTTGAGTTTGAAAAGCGTACTTGATGCCGTCAAAAGCATGATAGAATCCTTTAAAGAACTTGTTCATAGAAAGGGTTTATTTCGATGGAGTCTTCTTCTCTTTTTTGACGAACTTTTTATCCTCAACGTTCTCGTCTAGAAACTTATTAAGCTTGTCTAAATCCATAGTAGATTTAATCTCACCAAATGTATTGATTGTAAAATCGAGTCCATCTAAATCCTTGTGGACTTCAGGCTTTCCTTTTATGGGTTTCTTCTTTGGCATAACTTAAGCTTGTAGTTCTTTAGCTAAAGTTAAACCTTTTTCAAGACGTTTCAAACAGATATCCTTACCCAAGACTTCCATCACGGCAAAAATAGGAGGGCCTTGCATGGTTCCTGTGACGCCAATACGGAGAATAGGTAGTACTTGTCCAAATCCTAAACTATGCGTCTCCATGAAGTCCTTAACCATGTTCTCGATTAATCCTGACTCGAATGAAGGCATGCTTTCTAAAGAGGACAGAAGTGTTACGAAAGCATCGCTGTTTTCGTTTTTCCATTTCTTTCTTAAATTCTTCTCATCATATTCCTTTACTTCTTCAAAGAAGTAATAGGCAATGCTTGGAATCTCATGTAAAAATGTGGCTCTTTCTTTAGTTAATTCACAAATTTCAAGCAGGGTAGCTCTATCCGTTTGGTATCCTTCGGCTTCAAAAAGTGAAGCGCTTAAGTCTACCAGCTCTTCGTTACTTTTATTTTTGATGTATTGTTGGTTAAACCACTTTGTCTTTTCAAAATCAAAACGAGCGCCTGACTTATTAACTCGTTCTAAAGAAAATGATTCAATAAGCTCCTCTTTAGAGAACAGCTCTTGTTCCGTTCCTGGATTCCATCCAAGGAAGGCAAGCATATTGATGAAAGCATCTGGTAAGAAACCTCTTTCCTTATAGCCAATACTTTCTTCTTTAGTTTCGCGGTCAGTCCAGTTTAATGGAAAAACGGGGAATCCTAAACGATCACCATCTCTTTTACTCAACTTACCTTTTCCATCTGGTTTAAGAATAAGTGGAAGGTGAGCGAAAATTGGCATTTCCCATTCAAAACTTCTGTAAAGCAATACATGCAACGGTGTTGATGGCAACCATTCCTCTCCACGAATAACGTGGGTGATCTCCATTAAATGATCATCTACCACATTAGCAAGATGATAAGTAGGCATTCCATCTGATTTCAATAAAACTTTATCATCTAATTGAATAGATTGGAAGCTTACAACTCCACGAATTTCATCTTCAAACTTCACTTCTTCATTCCTAGGCATCTTATAACGAATAACCCATGGGTCTCCGGCATCCAAACGGCGCTTTACTTCATCTTCACTTAAGTGTAGGGAATTTTTTAAATACTGACGAGTGATGGGGTCATACTTAGGTGAAGGATTACCTTGACCTTTCATATTCTCTCTCCAAGCACTCAGCTCTTCAGGGGTATCAAAAGCATAGTAAGCATCTCCTTTGGCAAGAAGCATTTGAGCGTATTCTGCATACATTTCCTTTCGTTCACTTTGGCGATAAGGCCCGAAATTCCCTCCATAGCTTAAGCCTTCATTAGGCTCTATACCACACCATTTGAGTGTTTCTATTATATATTCTTCAGCTCCCTGAACAAATCTTGCTTGATCGGTATCCTCTACTCTTAAAAGAAAATCACCATTGTTCTTCTTAGCAAACAAATAGCAATAAAGGGCAGTTCGAACACCTCCAATATGTAAAGGGCCAGTTGGACTTGGTGCGAATCGGGTTCTAATTTTTCTTGACATTTAGATATATTTACAATTTTACAACAACATAGTTCGTTAGGAAGTATATCGGATTGCAAATTTACTCAAATAAAGAAGCCCAACAAAGATGTATTTACCGAAAACACCTGAAATCGCAAAAAAGATCTTCCCCAAATTAAAGTGGGATAACAAATCGGAGGATAAGTGCATCTATCTAACTTTTGATGATGGGCCTACTCCTAGCGTTACGCCTTGGGTACTCGATCAGTTGAAAACATACGATGCTAAAGCAACATTCTTTTGTTTAGGGAAGAACGTGGTCTTGCATCCAGATGTCTTTGAGGAGATATTAAAAAATGAACATAGCGTGGGGAACCACACCTACAATCACTTAGATAGTTGGAAGTCTAGCAAGGAAAAGTATTTGTTGGATATAGAAAGCTGTAGCAAGGTTTTTCATAGCCACTACTTTAGACCACCTTATGGTAAGCTCAAGCCTGGAATTCGAACTGCAATCTTAAAGAACTATGAAATAGTGATGTGGGATGTAATGGCCTATGATTTTGACCAATCTATTGATCCGCAGCAATGTGTCAGTAATGTCTTGGACAATATAAAGGATGGTTCAATTATCGTTTTTCACGATAGTGTGAAAGCCGAGAAAAACTTGAGACATGCTTTGCCTTTGGTCTTAAAAGAAATCGCTAATCAAGGTTTTGCCATGAAGGGCTTGTAAGGAGTCTATCCAATTTTCACAATTAATGCTGCCAAGGAAACAATCGCTAGAAGCAAAATTTTTTCGTACTTGTATTTGCGCAAATATAAATTCATAATACGCTCCGACTGACCTTCGAGTCTTTGTGGGTTTATTAATTGATAAATAAATGAAAACGGGAAAACATCCAGGTGTTCAACTCTAATCCAATCTATCAAGTCTAAGTCTTGAATCGCTGCTTTAAAGCCTTTGTATTCTCTGTTGCTTCTCTTCGCTAATATCTTTAAATAGATGGCCATCGTTTGGTATATAAGTGTACTACAAACAACTATTGGTATTAGGTAAATCAATCTATGCATTAGGATAAAGATATTAGTTTTTCTCTTTTGCAGGGTGTTATCACCAAGCATCTTTGTTATACTTTATGGTTCTAACACCAACAACAATTCTATATTATTACCAAGGTTCTCATGAATTCAAAATAGCCTAAAATAAAAAAGCCTCCCCGATGTTTCGGAGAGGCTTTTTTTATTTATTAGAAGTCTAGATTATTTTACAATCTCTAGAACTACTCTTCTGTTTTTAGAAAGAGTTTTAGACTGTTCTCCGTACTCACCGAATCCGAATAATTCTACTCTAGTTCCATCAACGCCTTTCTCACTCATGTAAGCCCAAACTTTCTGAGCTCTTCTCAATGATAAGTTAACATTGCTGTATTCGTCACCTGCTTCATCGGTGTAACCTTTAATTCTAACCATAGAACCTGGGCTTGCATTTAATGATTGGATAACCTTATCAATTTTAGATGTTTCACTTCCTCTTACTACATCACTAGCAGAAAGGAAATATACTTCAGCAGGATTTGATCCTTGTCCTACAACCGGTTTAACTGGAGTTGTTGTAACTGGAGTTGTTACTGAAGGACTTGTAACTGGAGTTGTTACTGAAGGACTTGTAACTGAAGGAACAGTTGTTGTTGTTTCTTTAGGGCAACCATTGTTGCTAGCTACACCAGGCACATCTGGACACTTATCATATTTGTTTACGATACCGTCACCATCACTATCAGGACAACCAGCATAACGCTTGTCACCTTTTTCGTTAGGGCAAGAATCTTTATCATCTTCAACACCGTCACCATCGCTATCAGCTACAGGGCAACCTTTGTTATCTAATGAACCAGCTTCTTTAGGACAATTATCACGGCTATCACCTAAACCATCCATATCTGTATCAGGACAACCAAAGAAATCTGCAGTACCAGCTGCAAATGGACATTCATCAATTAAATCTGGAACACCATCATTATCTGAATCATTAACATCTGAAACTTCGTCTTCAGTTTTCTTAGTATTACCTTTTCCAAAGTTGTATACTAATGAAGCTGAATGTTGTGTGTAGTCATAAGAATTGTCAATATTCAATTTGTAAGTAGATTGAACGTTGATTGTTAACCAATCTGCTGGACGGATATTCAAACCAATTCCGAAAGGAACATAAGTATTGAAATCATAATCAACAACACTATTAAAGCCAAATCCAGTGTGGATGTATGGAGCAATAACAGCATTTTCTTTGAAAATATATCCGTTATTAAATTTATACTCAATGTTTAAACCCATATCATATAAGTGCCTTAACTCATAAACATCTGGTTGAACTTCTGGGTAAGCAGTAATCGCTGGGAACCATGATTTTCCAAAAGTGAAGTCAGCTTTTAAATTGAAAGATGGATTTAAATATCTTCCAACAAAAACTCTACCTGCCCCTTTATAGTTGTCAAAGTCGAAATATGACTTAGTCAAAGGACCAGAAAAATCAGTGGCACTTATCCCACCTCCGATAGCCCATTTATGACTTTCATTTTGGGAAAAAACAGATAGTCCTATGACAACTGCGAATATTAGTGTTAGTACTTTTTTCATTTTTTCTTTAATTTTCTATTAAATAGGTTGCAAAAGTAATACAAATATTTATTTTTTGCGTGATTCAATTCTATATTAATTTATTATTTGAATGATGCCTATTCTTATCTCTATTGGTTTTTTTCAAGATATTCTCCTTCAATGCATCTTCTAGGTTTACGCCGGTTTGATTTGCTAAGCATATTAATACGAATAATACATCAGCCATTTCATCGGCCATCCCTTGGTCATTTTCACCTTTTTTAAATGACTGCTCGCCAAATTTTCGTGAAAAAACTCGAGCTAACTCTCCAACTTCTTCCATTAGAACGGCAAGGTTCGTCATTTCATCAAAGTATCGTACGCCGTACTCTTTAATCCAATCATCTACAGTTTTTTGTGCAAGCTTAATATCCATAAGTCAAAATTTGTTTGCAAATTAGCGAAATGAAGAGAAAGATTATCATCTTTTTAATATTTGCCCTTGTGTTAGCCTCTGGGCTGTTTTTACTGCGGACCAGCATATTAGAGGGTTTTGCTAAATTTCTAATTGTGGAAACGGAATTTGAGCAAGTTGAATATGGTTTTGTGTTATCGGGCAATGCCCTTGATAGAGGAGCTAAGGCTGCTCAGCTTTATTATGAGGGTAAAGTTGCTCACTTGGTATGCACCGGAGCTAACCAATCTAATGATATTAAATCTCTAGGTATAGATACTTTAGAAAGTGATTTAAGTATCTTACAACTATTAAAGCATGGAGTGCCGGAATCTAAATTGACTCAAGCAACCATTGGCACGAGTACCCAAGAAGAGGCTGATTTTATATTGAACTTTGCTCAAGAAAACCAGCTTAAGGAATTGCTGATTATTTCATCTTTGTTTCATACCAGAAGAATAAATCAAGTATTTACTGAGCATTTCAAAGATGAAGGAATTATGGTTCACATTGCTGGTGCACCCAGTTCTTTATATGTTGAGCTAGAGTGGTGGAAGAGTGAATACGGATTGATAGCACTAAATAATGAGTATCTCAAACAATTATATTATCTAGTCTATTACTAATAAGTAAACTTGACGCCAATAGGATAGTGGTCAGAAAGCGATGCCTCCTGAATTCTGCGGTAGGAATTGATCTTAAATAAGGGGTGGAATAGCGCAAAATCAATTCTTAGAAAAGGTGTTGGATTCACATATGTTTTTCCAAAGCCCGCTCCTTTTTCCACGAAAGCATCTTTCATATCTGCACTAAGGCTTTTATAGGCGAATGATACAGGTGTGTCATTAAAGTCACCACAAACAATACTTGGATATGGGCTGCTTGCTTTACTATCTAATACTTGTTGCACTTGTTCTGCTCTATTCATGTAGCCGTTCTTTAGCTTTCGCACAATGTTTAAGGCCGAATTCCCCTCTTGATTATCATTAAGGGTTTCTAAATAAGTGTAATCTTCCTCTGAAAACTGATTACTCTGAAAATGTACATTATAAACTCTAGCTTGTTGTTGGTCGCTCAGCGCAACGTCGATATACATGCATGTGTTTAATCGCGTCCCTTTAGTAAAAGTTAGTTTTCCTGTATCTATAATTTTATAGTCGGAAAAAGTTACCATTCCCCAGTGACGATTTCCATCTTTAGAGTAGGTTTCTGCAAAGAAGTGATACTTGTAGCCTAGATTTTTTTTGATATCCGTTAAATTAGTAAAAGTGCCTTTATCCTCCGTATAAAACTCTTGGAGGCAAAGGATGCTTGGTCGCTCAGCAGCCAACACATTCATCATCTCATTTCTACTGTTCTCGTTTCCGCTCCAGTTGTAAAAGTCGAAGTTTTTTACATTCCAACTCAGCAAACTAATTTCATTTAAGGTTTGAGCATTAGTAGATAGCTGGAACATCGTTCTATTGCTAGACCAGGTCATTACAATGGCTATTAAAGAGAGTAAGCTCAAAGATTTGCTAGGTGTGAAAAGCCAAAAGAAAACAAAGAAAAGGCTGCTTAGTAATACAAGAGGATAGCCCAATCCAAAAAAGGCGAATGGCCAAAAATCTAAAGGGTTAATATTGGCACTGAAATGAACGAAAATCAATCCACCAGCAACAAGTAGGTTTAATATTAAAGCAATCTTTTTTAACATGAAAACTTACCTCATGATTTTTTACTTGCTCGAAACAAAAAATCTTTCTCAGCCTTACTCAAACTGTCATAACCATCCGATGAAATCTTATCTAGTATCGCATCGATCTTATCCTGAGCTTTGACTCCTGCATGACTAGAATCTTTTTTCTTTTTGACTGGGTTGGGATTGACAAATGTAACCCGAGGTTTTGGTTTTGGGTTGAACAAGGACAAAATGGAATTGACCACCACGTTAAAAGGCTTACTCAATTGAATACCTTTCGTTTCTAAGAAAACTATAGCTAATCCAAAAATTAATCCAGCTACATGAATAATTCCTGGTCCTGCGCCTTCAGCATTGCTAAGCCCTAGGAGGTTAAGCAGGCCGAAGCCTGCAACAAGCCATTTAAGCTTTACGTCGAATATCAGAAAGAACTTGACCGTGTAGTCGGGTTGTAAAAAAGCTGCGGCACCCATTAAGGCCATAATTGATGCAGAAGCCCCAAGCATAGGAGTGCTCATCATTGGAACGAGTTCTAGGGAATGGAATAATACAAAGACTAAACCGCCAAAGAAACCTCCGAGTATATATATAGGTAATACTTTTTTAAATCCTTGAAGGGAAACAATCATCTTCCCAAAAAAGAAAAGAAGCATAACGTTTACCAATACATGCCAAAAGCTATCGTGAATAAATTGATAACTGAGCAGTGTATAGGGTTTAATAAGTAATTCTTTTGCCGAAGATGGGAGATAGAGCCACTCGCTGATAAAACCTTGAATAGGATGTTGGTCCAGTTTGAGCACCCATTCAACAAAACCAACAAGTTTCAATGAGATATAGATAAACAATTGAATAAATATCAATTTGACAACTACATCTCCAGTTTTGAACTGGTCCTTTAAAAAGCGACTTACTTGATCTGTAGTAATATTCATTAATAGAAAGTCTTACTCGTTTTTTGCCAATACTTAACTAAAAGGAATCCTGAAAGGGCTCCAGTAATATGCGCAAAGTGCGCGATGTTGTCTCCATCAAACGATTTAAAACTTAAAAATAGTTCGATTCCGATATAAATAAGTACAAAGTGTTTCGCTTTTAAAGCTATTGGCGGAAACAAGAGTCTTAATTCTGTGTTTGGGAATAGCATTCCAAAAGCAGTTAACAAACCAAAAACAGCACCCGAAGCTCCTATCATAGGAACGAATTGATATTTATTCAATAAACCATCTGAGTAAGGAAACATAGTTCCATATTGCATATAGTATTCTATGCCACCTATTAGATTGTATAAAACGGCAGCAACAATACCTGTTACAAAGTAAAAGATTACAAATCTTTTAGCTCCCCAAACTCGTTCTAAAACGGTTCCAAAAAGATAAAGGGCGTACATGTTGAAGAAGATATGCATAAAGCTTCCATGCATAAAAAAGTGAGTAATAAGTTGCCATGGCTTGAAGAAGGGGGCATCAAAATACCATAATGCTAAAACAGGAAAAAATTTGTTTAGCGGAGAGGCACTCATACAGAAAACAACGAAGAAAATTACGTTAGCAATTATTAAATGCTTGACTACATCGCTTTGGTGGAAGGAATTACTCATGGCACGAAGATAAGAAGCAAATCATTCCAAAATAAAATTTATAGGTCTTAAAGCCTGTTAAAATTAAAATAGTAGGAAGCCTAGAACGACTTGTACAAGTCCGATAGTGAAACCTAGTATAGCGCCAACCCACTCAATGAATTTAAATTCTTCAGCTAAGATGTCCCAAAGGAGCTTCTCTAACTTCTCGCCAGATAGCTGATTCACCTTACTAGTAATGATACTCTCTATATCTAAACTGTCTTCTAAATGGTATACTTGGGATTGTAAAAGTGACGGAACCATTTTTTCCATTTCTTCTAATATTTCTTCTTGAATTCGAATCTTCGCTTTTTTAGGAAGGAGCCTAGAAGCCATGGGATATTTCTGTGCAAAAGTAAGGTCGAAATAATCTGAAAGCTTCTTACTTAATCCACTTTTAATCTTATTTAGATTGCCTTCTCCTTGGATATGCCTGAATATTTCATCTGAAGCCAATAGGTCATTAGCTACGATTTGTCCAATCTTCTCGGCAACAAGTGATTGCCTTTTGGGAAACACACCTTGAATGTGTATCCCAAGAAAATTTACAGGCTGTCTAGGGTGGAATAACATTTTTACCGCAAGGTAATTTGTAAACCAGCCAATGGAGCCAGCAATAAATGGTAATGCGATAGCCGCAGTTAAATGTATAGAACCTAGAATCAAGTATGGTTTTTTTGATTTCTGCATAAATACAATTTTTTTGTAAACTTCATTACTTAGATTCTACTTTTATTCTTTAACTTTGTTCAAAATTCAGTAAAATGGCAAAAGTATTAGGTGTAATATTATCTATTGTAGGCGGTTTAGCTTTACTAGGAAAGTTCTTTGTGTATTTAAATAGCTCAGCAGTTTTACCTTATAATCCGGCAGACGGATTTAAAGGCTTACTAGATGTAGATCTTGCCTTTTCATTTGTGATATTTGGATTTATGTTTCTCTGTGGCGTGTTATTACTGAAGTTAAGCTCTGAACCGAACCTTAAATAAGTAAGTTTAGTTAAATTCCCATGTAACTTTTCATAGGCGAGTCTCGTATAATAAGTGACGAAACAAGTATCTATGAAAAAATTCATCCTATTATTCCTTGTGTCAGGTCTTACCTTAGGCCTTCAAGCCCAGTTAGCTGGAATTTATACTATTGATGGTACTGCTCCTTCTAAGAAAACAAACTTTAATTCAATTAATGATGCAATAGATGCATTGCGCTTCCAAGAATTGGAAGGAGATGTAACTTTTATGTTAAAGGACGCTGAATATTTTCAGCCTCTTGTATTAGAAAGTGTATATAATGAATTAGGGTACAATGTGCATTTTACAGCTTCTGCTGATGAAAAGGTGCATTTAACAAATGACGGTTTGTCCTTATTAGTATCTAACTCTTCTAACCTTTCATTTTCAAATATTAAGTTCCAAGCCATCTCAACAGAAATGTCAAGTATGGTTATGCTTTCTAATTCTTCTAATATTACAATAGAACAAAACGAATTTAATTCAAGTGAAGATGATGCTAGCTTTAAGAACATTATGGAGATTTCAAGTTCAAGTCATGATAACTTAATTGAAGAAAACACATTTAAAGGTACAGGTGGAATTACTATTGAAAGATTGAGTAATAACAATGTAATAGTAAACAACAAGCTGTATTTTCAAGCTAATGGTATTGAAGTGTTAAGTGCTTTAAATACTTCCATTGAAGGGAATACGCTACAGGCAATGAATAAAGAAACTAGTCAAGGAATCCTTATTGATGGATTTGTTGGTGAGTTAAATATTGCTTCTAATGCTATTCTAAATGTTAATCAAGGAATTGCACAAGAGGTTACCTATAGACCTTCTACAGAGAAAGTAACTGGTAACATTGTAAACAACGTAATTGAATCTGATGGAAATTCTATTTCATTAAACAATAATGTAGATAAATTAAAAATCGCGTTCAACACCATCAATTCAAGAACGGGTAGTGTTTTAGTTGTAAATGAAGAAATCAAAGGAAGTATGGATAACATTTCATTGTTCGCTAACAACTTGATTAACGAAGACGAAATTGTGATCATGAACATTTCAAGTGATAAATTTTTAACAAACACAGATTATAATAACATCTACAATGAAGATGGGTTCTTCTCTACGAAAGTTGGAAGTACAGAGTCAAGCTCAATCGATGAGTGGAAAGCTAATATGAATGCTGATCACGCTATTTCTGCTGATCCTTTATTTATCGCTAACGGAGGAAAGCAATACTTGCTTTCTGATAGGTCTCCTTGTATTGATGCTGGACCTGATGCTTTTGAAATTGGAGTACTTGCTGATTTTGATGGCGATAAGAGAGGCGAGGTTACTGAAATAGGAGCTGACGAATTTAACAAGTTTGCTTTCGACGAGATTCTTAATCAAATTCAATTAGCACAAAGTAGATAAATTGTTTTTCATCATGGTAAAGAGAGATGACCTTCCAAGGTTATCTCTCTTTTTTATTTAAAAAAACGAAAACAACGAACTTTATAAGCATATTTGTAAGAGATTCATGACTATGAAGAAACTTAAACCTATGAAAATTTTTTGGCTGCTGTTCGTTCCGGCATTAGCATACGGATTATATGTTGTTGCTGTTTTAGCTTATGGCACCTTAAATGATTTTCAACCAGAAGAAATTATTTCCATACAAGGTTCAAATGAAGTAAGCCTTGCACCTACAGATAGTGCTACTTTAAGTTTTATGATTTGGAATATCGGTTACGGTGGTTTAGGCGCTCAAAGCGATTTTTTCCTAGATGGGGGAACCATGGTAAGACCATCAAAAGAACTGAGTGACCAATACCGCACTGGAATCCTTAAAACAATAGAAGCAAATAGCGAGGTAGATTTCTTAATGCTTCAAGAGGTAGATGTGCAAGCTAAAAGAAGTTATAAGCTTAATCAATTTGAAGCTATTGGAGATTTGTTGCCCAATCATACTAGAGCACACGCCTTTAATTTTAATGTAAACTTCGTTCCTAAACCTTTAGTAAGCTTTTCACCAATTGGAAAAGTGCAAAGTGGATTGGCAACTTATAGTAAGTATCAAGTGAGCGCTCACAAAAGATTTCAATTCCCAGGTAGCTACGCTTGGCCTACTCGCGCTTTTCACCTAGATAGGTGTCTGTTAGAAACACGCATTCCTTTGGCAAACGGTAAAGAATTAATTGTTCTTAATTCTCATAACTCTGCCTATGATGGCGGAAAGTTGAAACCACAGGAAATGGCCTACTTAAAAGCACATTTATTGGCCGAGTATGAAAAAGGAAACTACATCGTGGTGGGTTCCGATTGGAATCAATGTCCACCGAATTTTCCTTATGATTCATTTAGTCAAGGAAATGCTGAAGATTATTATCAAGATAATATAGCGCCAGACTTCATGCCAGTAGATTGGCAATGGGCTTTTGATGGAACTGTTCCAACGAATAGAAAACTAGCGAGCACCTTTGATAAGGAAACGACCTTTACAACATTAATAGATTTTTATTTGTTATCTCCTAATATCACCCTTGAATCGGTTGAAGGAGTTTCTTTAAATTTTGAACACTCAGATCACCAACCGGTGAAATTAAACATCCAATTGAAATAAAATGAATCAATGTGCATCTAATATTTTGATGATTAGACCCGCTTCATTCCAGTACAACGAGCAAACGGCGGCTAGTAATGATTATCAGAAAACAACTTTACTAAGTAAAGAAGACGCGGTCTTAAAAGCGCAACAAGAATTTGACAGCATGGTTGAAATTCTTGAACAGAATGAAATTAGCGTTTGGGTGGTGGAAGACACCGATATACCCGAGAAGCCAGATGCTGTTTTTCCTAATAATTGGATTAGCATGCATCAAAACGGGGATGTGTTTTTGTTCCCAATGAAAACAGCTAATCGAAGTGCTGAAAGAAGAGAAGATATCATCGACTTTATTAAAGATAATTTTGAGGTAAATGAGGTTTTTGATTGGAGTCGTTTTGAAAAAGATGGACTGGCACTAGAGGGAACTGGCAGCATGATGTTTGATCATGTAAATAGGAAAATATACGCTTGTATGTCTGCTCGAACAAGTGAAAAGCTTTTTATGAAATTTTGCAAGGAAGTAGAGTATGAGCCAGTAGTGTTTCATGCCTATAAACGCAATGGAGCAGAACAATACCACACGAATGTAGTGATGTGTATTGGTGAAGAGTTTGCCGTAGTTTGTTTAGATGCGATAACGAATAAAGCGGAAAAAACAGAAGTAAAGAACTCATTGATTCAAGGGGGCTTTGAAATTATAGAAATTAGCCAGGAACAATTGGAAGAGCATTACACGGGGAACATGCTTCAGGTATATAATGAAAATCGTCTTTCTTTTTTAGTCATGAGCGAAAGAGCATTCAAGTCTTTAACTCCAACTCAAATCAACCAAATTGAGGCACATACAGAAATTATAGCAGTACCTATCTACTTTATTGAAGAAGTGGGCGGGGGAAGTGCCAGATGTATGATGGCTGAAATTTTTATTGAAGAGAAAATGTAAGAGACTTAGCAAGAAAGCTTAGTGCATTTTTGTTCGCTTCAGTAGGTAAGGAGTCAATACCTGATTAAAAGGTTTGTTGATGTCAGCAGCTACAAAATCAATCTTATATTGAGCACATTTTAACTTCAAGGCTTTTTCAAACTCTTCCATGTGCGTTTTGTATTTATCCTTGACCTCATTGGCGTGAAGTTTAACTTCACTGCCATTTTCCATATCTACAAATAAGTAGGGTCTGTTGTCAAACTCAAAGTCAATTTCATGCTTTCTATCTACTACGTGAAATAGAATCACTTCATGCTTGTTATGCTTAAGGTGCTGAAGTGCGGCAAAAACCTCTTCTTGATTGCCTTGTTGCATCATATCACTAAAGATGACCACTAGTGACCGTTTATGAATTTGATCGGCTATAGCGTGTAAACAAGTGGCGGCATTCGTATGCTTGTTCAATTCTTCCGTACCTAATAGCTTTTCCATTTCATGATACAATCCATTGATATGGACCACATTGGATTTTGCCTTCGTTATAAGGTCTACATTATCAGAAAACAGCGCCAAGCCAGTAGCATCTCTTTGCTTTCTAAACAACTCCATTAATCCAGCAGCGGCGAGTACCGAAAAATTTAGCTTGTTTACTACATCTTTCTTGCTAGGGTAATACATCGATGAAGAAGCATCGATGACGATATGACATCGAAGGTTCGTTTCCTCATCGTATCGTTTAGTAAAGAGCTTGTCTGTGCGGGCGAATACTTTCCAATCTATGTTTTTAGTAGATTCTCCAGGGTTATAAACTCGATGCTCTGCAAACTCAACAGAGAAGCCATGAAAAGGGCTTTTGTGAAGACCTACAATGAAGCCTTCTACCACCTGTTTCGCCATAAACTCAAGGTTCTTGATTTGCTGTACTTCTTTAAGTTCGTATAAGGCCATGGACAATTGATTGGAAACAAAAAACCGCTGAGTGATATAAATCCATTCAGCGGTTTAAAGATAGACGATTCGTCTTAAATTACGAATTCTTATAAGTGTTTGTTGATTGCCTCAACGAAAGTTGCTTTCGGTTGAGCTCCAACTAATCTTTCTACAATTTCACCGTCTTTCAACAATAAAATGGTAGGAATATTTCTAATTCCAAATTTTTGAGCGGTTTCAGGATTTTGATCTACGTTTAATTTACCTACGTTTACTTTTCCTTCAAAATCAGTTGCTAAAGCTTCAATGGTTGGACCTAATGCGATACATGGACCACACCATTCTGCCCAAAAATCAACTAAAGTTAAACCGTTTCCTTCTTTAACATCGCTATCGAATGTAGCGTCTTTAAATTCTAATGCCATTTGTTTTTATTTTGTTCTTTTATAATAAATGAAAAGCTATAACATACTAATTACTTCAATAAGTTCCAATGCATAAATTTATTTTTTATAAGATTGACTGCAGACCGTTTGCACATATAATAATTATTTACTATCTTCATTTCAGGGATATAGTAAACTGTATTTAATTTGTGTATTTATGAAGACAAATAAAACTACAGTTAAGGAGGGTTCTTTAGACCGGCTACAAGCGCGATATGAGGCGTATTGGAAAAAGAAGGAATACAAGAAAGCTTATTTCACTTTAAAGAAGATTGCTGCCATTAATGAGCTGGTTTTTGAGCAAGAGAAAAAAGGAAAACTTGTAGAGTTAGAAAAGGAATTCCATCTTAAACAGAAAGATGAGTTGCTTGCCCAAGAGCGAATGTTTAATGAAACCTTAAAAGAAAAAAATGAGGAGTTAACTAGGGTCCTCAACACGCAAAAAAGTACGGAACTGCATTTGAAAAGTTTGCAGTTACAACTCAGCCCACACTTTATTTTCAACACCTTACAGTCTATTCAAAGCTTCATCTTTCAGCAAGATGGTGAAACAACTGGCGATTATATTGCCCAGTTTGCCAAGCTAATGCGAGCTATTCTAAATGCTTCAGAGAAAGAAAAAGTCAGTGTAAAGGAAGAAGTTGAGCTACTAGAAACATATATGTATTTGGAGCAGCGACGTTTTGAGCGAATTTTCAGTTACGACATTCAATTACGCCAAATTGAAAACCAGAACTTGGTTTTTTTGCCTTCTCTTTTACTCCAGCCTTTTGTTGAAAATGCCATTTTGCATGGAGTAGGTAATCAGAAAGATGGAAAGATTGCCGTCGTTTTCCGCTATTATAAACAGTATTTGTATATCCATATTTTAGATAATGGTATTGGGCGCACTGCTGCGGGTAAAATTCATAAAAGGACTTATCAAGGGACCTCTACCGCTTTAAAAATAATGTTAGAACGAGCCGAATTGAGCAGAGAATCAGAGTTGTTTGAATTTCATTTTAGAATTCAGGATCGAAAGAAAAATAGAAAAATTGTTGGGACACAAGTAAGCATTCAAGTTAACTATTTAAAATGAAAAACATGATTAGAATATTAATGGTAGAAGACGAGAGAGGAGCAGTGGAAGTATTTAAAAATTTGATTGCTCGACATCAAAGGGACTTTGAATTTTTAGGTGCTGCGCGAAATGTGAAGGAAGCCGTTGAGCGAATAAAGGAAGAGAAGCCGGAGGTTTTAATATTAGACATTTCTTTGCCCGATGGAACTGGTTTTGATGTTTTAGAAATTATTGGTGAGATAAATTTTGAAGTAATTTTCCTAACTGCGCATGAAAGCTTTGCTATAAAGGCTATAAAGAATAATGCATTTGACT
>JBLHMK010000011.1:0-35520 GCA_047621945.1 Flavobacteriaceae bacterium | reverse complement strand
ACTGCACTAATGTTGAAACTGCAGCTCCTGGCGCATACCAAGCACTAGTACCTAACATACCAGTTAAAGTTGCTCCACCCACTTTCGTAGCTTCCATTAATTCGTTAATTCTATCATCACTCAAAAACTCACTAAGAGAGACACCTCTGTAACGAGCAAAACGAGTTAAGGGAAGCATTCCTTTATCGCTATGTCCTCCAATTACCATTCCGTCAACATCACTTCCTGGGCAATCTAATGCTTCAGAAATTCTGTATTGGAAACGAGCGCTATCCAATGCACCACCCATACCAATTACTCTATTCTTTGGTAAGCCTGTGCTTTTCAATGCTAAGTATGTCATGGTATCCATTGGATTACTTACTACAACAATAATAGCCTCTGGTGAATGCTTCAAAATATTTTCAGTAACAGATTTCACAATACCTGAATTAATACCAATTAATTCATCTCTTGTCATTCCTGGCTTACGAGGAATACCTGAAGTAATAACTACTACTTGACTTCCTGCAGTTTTTGAATAATCGCTAGTAGAACCAATGATTCTTGTGTCAAAGCCATTTAAGTTGGCAGTTTGCATCAAATCCATTGCTTTTCCTTCAGCAAAATTTTCCTTAATGTCTAATAAAACTACTTCTGAACAAAAGTTTTTTATGGCAATATATTCGGCACAACTAGCCCCTACATTTCCTGCTCCAATTACTGATACTTTCATATTATGTATGTATTAATTTAAATTATGTGACTTAATGCGAACAAAGGTAGGGAAAATTGCGTTTATCTAAAAGAGATTGTTTTATTAGAAATAGTGTCTCTTTTAAATTATCTTGGGCGTCCAAAGCAACAACATACATGAGAAATATTTTTATTTTATTAGCTATTATTCTTACACTTCCTTCAAGCATACAAGCGCAGCAGCAAGAGCATGAGTCTTGGTGTGGCACTGAAATAAGTGCAGAATGGATGGAGGCTTTTTATCAAAGAGATAAGAGTCATTTAACCAACAAAATTGGTACTTATCCTGCAGTTAACATCCCTATAATCTATCACATAGTTGGTGATGATAATGGAAATGGGTATTTCGAGTTACCAGATGTGTTTCGTGCGCATTGCGAATTGCAAGACTTGTATAATGAAGCAGATGTTTTCTTTTATATAAAGAGTATTGATTACATAGATGATTCAAACTGGTATTCTGGGAATAACACTACTAGTCTATTCAGTAATTTTAATGATAGAGATGTATGTAATGTTTATATAGTAAGCCAGATGAGTGGAGTTTGTGGATACAGTTATGTGCCAGAAGCATGGAATGGAAGTGGTTGGAGTGGTCCTAATAGAGGCGGCATTATGTTAGCTCAAAACTGTATGCAAGCTAGTAATACAACTTACCGCCACGAAATGGGACATTACCTAAATCTTCCACATACCTTTTTCGGATGGGAGGGGGAAAATCCTCCAGGTGTTGGGGCTAATGCGCCAAATACTATTAATGGCTCTCCTGTTGAAAGAGCTGACCAGTCGAATTGCTATAGTTCAGGTGATGGATTTTGTGACACCCCTCCTGATTACCTAAGTGATAGATGGACATGCAACTTTGCTAGAAACTATAGAGATCCTCTTGGCAATCTGTTTACTACTGATGAAAGTAATTTCATGTCTTACAGTGCAGATGGATGTTCAAATTATTTGAAAGATGAGCAGTTAGCAGAAGTAAATGCTGCATCCGCAAATCATAGACCATACCTATTGAATAATCCAGTTCCTACTTTTCAGGCCATCCCTCAAATTACCGGCTTGGCTCCAGCACAGAACACATTCAATTTAAACCCTACAAGTATTAAAATTTCATGGAACTCTGCGCCGAATGCAGTCTATTATCATTTACAAGCCACTCGCTTTAATTTCAGTAATCCAACCATTGACGTGGTCATCCAAGATACGGCATACATTATTAATAATCCTGCAATTGGGGAGACGTATCAATGGAGAGTTAAGGCAATCAATTTCACAGATGTTTGCCAAGCATTTACTGCTGAAAGAACTTTTTCAACATCTAGTTTAAGTGCAGAAATTAACGTAACGAATAGCTCTTGTATTCAAAATTCAGATGGGGAAATTGAAATCTTAATGGATCAAACGGGTTCATTTGATTACTATTGGTCTTGTAATGACCCATTCATTAACAGTGCTATTCAAAATGTGAATTCATATAAGATTACAAACCTAAGCCCTGAGACTTATGCAGTAACTGTTGTAAGTTCTGCGGGAGACACCCTATACACACAAACAAGTGTTCTTTCTCCAAATGCTTTAGCCATTGACATTAACCAAGTGGGGGAAGAATTGATAGCTACTATTTCTGGAGGAACTCCACCGTACTCATATATATGGGATAATGGTTCTGAGTCATTAAGCCTTAGTGATATTGCTTCAGGTGACTACTCATTAATTGTTGTTGACCAATTTGGATGTCAAAAAACAGAAGTAGGAACATTCAGCGAAACAGCTACAGGAATAAAAGATTTGAATACCGATCTAATAGGAAATATCCTTATTGCACCTAATCCAAGTCAAACAGGAATCATCCAGGTGGTTGTGCCGATGAAAGAGCAAGGAGATATACAAATCTCTGTTGTTGACTTGAGTGGTAAAGTGTTAAACTACCAATCTCTAAATGCCATAGAAGGTTTAAATACTTTTGAAATGAATTTGAGCGACTTGAGTAAAGGTATTTACATCGTTCATGCACAGTCTGCGTTAGCTAATCGAAGTGCAAAGTTGGTAATCAGATAGTAACTAGTTAATTTAGTTAATTGCTTTATAGGATTTAAGAAGAAATTTTTTGTATCCCCCAAGTATACGTAACTTCGACGATAAGAGAAGTCCTCCATCAATGCAAGGAATAATAGTATCTCGTGAATTGAATATTAACTGTAACTAAATAGTAGCTTCTAAAAGTATTTGTGCGAACGACTTAGTCTCAAATTTGGTAAACACAAGATTTCTCCTTAGGTCGAATTGAGTTAGCGTTTGATGGCTTGATTGTAAGGGTGTTCAAGCGACAAGAGTAACAAGTATTCGTACCTTCTACTTCTTACAAATAGTCAATACCTGAGTAGTCTTATCTTCTAATTTAAATCGCTCATCTAAACGATGCCCAACAACCCAAACAATGCGGCCATCTGATACCAATACCCAGGTATTCTCTTTGTCAAATGCACTGGTTTTTTCATCACGTAGAAACTTCGCTACATTTTTCTTACTAGCTTTACCAGAGGCTTTTTGTAAGCCCATTGGATAGAAGTAATCTCCTGTTTTCCATTTGCGTATGTAGAGTGGGTAAGTCAATTTACCCGCATCAATATATGCGTAGTTATTTCCTTTACTTATTCCACTCAATTTACCAATCGGCTTAGGATGAAAAGTCAAATGAATAGAATCATCAATATCCAGTTTTCGCTTGCTTTCAGCAATAGTAAAAATGTCAGATTGATGGAGTTTATCTAGCGGAGTAATAAGCAAAAATTCTCGATCCTTCAGTAAGCGGTGACTAGCACTTAAATATTCTTTTACTTCCGGAGATTGTAAACCATTTAGGAGATCTTGAACATCGCTAGAGTTGAAACCATATGTTCTCAATAATTCGAACAAGAGAGTCCCATTAAAACCATACTTCAGTATCTTTTTGATGGGCAATATGTATGAGCCCCTATCAGATTTAAACCATTTTGCACGCCATTCTTCTACGATAATTTGATGAAAGGATTCAATATCTCTCCATCTGCTAAAATGTTCAGACATGCTTTCACTTAAGCTAGGATTAATAGCTAGTAAAGGCTCCATTAATTGGTGTCTAATTTTATTGCGATCATAAGCCAGCGAAGCATTAGATTGATCTTCTCGATAAACGATCTTGTTATTTTTAAGGTAATCAAGAATATCATTTAGAGGAGTATGCAATAATGGGCGAACAACAAATCCTTGCTTAGGAAGGATTCCACGAATACCTTTTACCCCTGTCCCCTTCGCTATTTTAAAAAACAAAGTCTCCATGTTGTCTTGCAAATGATGCGCTGTAACCACACATTGAGCATTTTCTGCCATTCTTAGCTCTTCTAACCAAGTATATCGAAGTGAGCGGGCAAGTTCTTGAATTGACTGTTTCTTTTCTTTGCTTAAACGCAAAGTATCAAATGAGATACTTCTAAAAGGCAACTCTTTTTCTTTACAGTAAGTCGCTATAAGCTTTTCATCTTCGTTGCTGTCCTCCCCTCTTAAATTGTAGTTACAATGCGCTACAATTAACTTATAGTTTAGTCGCTGCAAAACATCCAAAAGCAACATAGAGTCTTTGCCTCCGCTACAAGCGAAAACCAAGTTATCCCCTGATTTAAATAAAGCTTCTTTTGTAATGAAATTCTGCACCTGATTAAGCATCCTGCAAATATAGAAGATATAACGGCAATATACTCACTACTAAATGCTTAAAAGATAGGTCTAGACGAAGAGGAAACTATACTTTCATTGCGGTCTGAACTATTTTTACCAAACGTTTGTTTTATATTTTAAAATCGTAGCTTTTTTATTACTTTTGTATCACAAATAAACTATAGGTATTTATGAAAATTTTAGTTCCAATAAGCAAAGTGCCAGATACTACGGCAAAGATTTCTTTCACAAACAATAATACTGAATTCGATACTAACAATGTACAATTTATCATTAACCCTACTGATGAATGGTTTGCTTTAGTTAGAGGTATTGAGTTAGTTGAAAAGAACGGTGGTTCGGTAACGGTAATAAACGTTGGACCAGCAGATAATGAACAATTCATTAGAAAAGCCTTGGCTATCGGTGCAAATGACGCTGTACGCGTTGATGCTGAACCTAAGGATGCTTTCTTTACTGCTTCGCAAATTGCAGATTATGCAAAAGCGAATGCTTATGACTTAGTTCTTACAGGAAAAGAAACTATTGATTACAATGGTGCTCAAATTGGTGGCATGATTGCTGAATTCATGGATGCAGGTTATGTTTCTTTAGTAACTAGACTAGACATTGAAGATGGAAAAGTTAGCATAAATAGAGAAATTGAAGGTGGAGAAGAAGTTGTTGAGGCTTCATTGCCACTTGTAATAAGCGCTCAAAAAGGAATGGCAGAACAACGTATTCCAAACATGAGAGGAATTATGCAAGCACGAACTAAACCTTTAACTGTTATTCCTGCAAATGGAAACAGCCCTTTGGTTAATATTGCAGCCTATCACTTACCAGAAGAAAAAGATGGATGTACGTATGTAGATGCCGATAATGTTGGAGAATTGGTAAGGTTATTACACGAAGAAGCCAAAGTGATTTAAATTTAAAAAGAAAGAAAATGTCAGTATTAGTATATATAGATCAATCAAACGGAGCAGCTAAAAAAGCAAGTCTTGAAGCTGCATTTTACGGCAAAACTTTAGCAGCAGCTAAAGGAACAGATGCTGTAGGAGTATATTTAGGTGAAGCTAGCGAAAGCGATGTGGCTGAACTTGGAAATTACGGATTAAACAAAGTGTTACATGCCAATGATGCCATGTTTAACAACTTTGATTCTAAAGCATTTGCAAAAGCAGTTGTAGCAGCAGCTTCTCAAGCAGGCGCTCAGACTATTGTTGTTCCATTTAATCAAAATGGAAAACAATTAGGTCCGCGTCTTTCAGTAAAATTAAACGCAGGTTATGTACCTGGTGCTTCTGCTTTACCAAATGCTGATGGTCAGTATTCAAAAGCAGTGTTCTCAGGTAAATCATTCGCTGATTATGACATTCAAACTGAAAGTCAAATTATCGGATTGTCGGCTAATTCTATTCAGATAGAAAAAAGTGGTGATAGTGCCGCTGTTGAAGCTTTTGCTTCAGGAGTTAGTGCAGATGACTTTGCAACAACACACATTAAGAAAGAAGTATTGGAAGGTGAAATTCCTTTAACTGAAGCAGAAAAAGTTGTTTCAGCAGGTAGAGGACTAAAAGGACCAGAAAACTGGGGAATGATTGAAGACTTAGCTAAAGCACTTGGCGCAGCTACAGCTTGTTCAAGACCCGTTTCTGATATCGGATGGAGACCTCACCATGAGCACGTAGGTCAAACGGGCGTAACTGTTAAACCGAACTTGTATATCGCCATAGGTATTTCCGGTGCAATCCAACACCTTGCAGGAGTTAATCAAAGTAAAGTGATGGTAGTTATTAATAACGATCCTGAAGCACCTTTCTTTAAAGCTGCAGATTATGGAATCGTAGGTGATGCCTTCGATGTAGTACCAAAATTATTAGAAGAAGTTAAAGCATTTAATGCTTGATAACCCTTCAATAGATTGAATAAAAAAAGACGAGCGATGCTCGTCTTTTTTTATGTCCTTAAATAAGAATTTGAAAACAAGATTTCTAATACTGAAATAATTCCCTTTTTTCAGTATTTTTACAAAGTAATGGGAAGAGTACAATTAGAAGTAGTCACTTTAGCAGAAGGCGTATCTCAATCGAATTCGTATACGGTTTTGTTGCAAGAAAAGCATGGCAATAGGCGCTTTGTAATCGTAATTGGTTATACGGAAGCACAAGCTATTGCTATTTCTTTAGATGGTAATATTAAGCCAAATAGACCACTTACCCATGACCTTTTCCATCAAGTTTGCCAGACCTTCAACGTTGAATTATTGGAAGTTGCCATTACCAATTTAAAAGAAGGCGTTTATTTCGCGAACCTAGTTTGTAAAAAAGGCGAGCTGATTATCGATTTAGATAGCAGAAGTTCAGATGCATTAGCTTTGGCTCTCCGTTTCTCCTGTCCTATTTTTATTCAAGAGGAATTACTTGACAAGGTTAGTATTGAAGAGAAAAAAGATACGAAACAAACCATTCAAGAATTTGAAGAAGAGCTTGAAGGTGAATTAAAAGAGTTAGAAAGTATAAGCATTGAAAAACTAGAAGAGTTGAAAGATGAAGAACTCAACTTCAGTAAAAACACCCTTACAGAATTAAATAAAATGCTCAAAAAAGCTTTGCAAAATGAAGATTACGAATTAGCAGCTAAATTGAGAGATGAAATTAGTAAGCGTAAATAGTTACGTAATTAATGTGAAAATAAGCCCCAAAACAAACCCAATATGACGTATAAATATTCAAGTATAGTTCTATTAGCATTAATGCTTTTCGCTGCTATTGGAACCAGTTCATGTGAGCAGGAAGTTGTTCAACAACCTTTAGTTAATACTTGGATCAACGATAGTCAGGAAAGCTTCTACCTAAGTATAAAGAAAGATAATACCGTAAGTAGTAACATCTATGGGAATGAATTCTTTGGCATGTATAATGTTGAAGGAGATTCAATATTAAACCTAAATATTCCCTTACAAAACGAAACACTTGAAATTGATTCAACCAGCAGTTTCTTTAACGAAGTGGGTGCTCCTTCCCTTTCCTACTTCCATGAAGGCCTATTAGTGGCAACTGAAGAATTTGGAACGATAAGCAGTGTAAGTGAAGAAAAATCATTCAAAATTGTGAGTGTTTCTGAAGAGCAGTTATCCTTACAATCTTCTACGAATGAAATCCTAAACTTTACCGCGAAGGAAGAAGAAGCTAAAACTATTGCAGGTGGAATCTCATTCATATCTATTTTGAGAGGCATGCTAGGAATGGCTTTCCTACTTTTTGTAGCCTTCTTGTTAAGTACAGATCGTAAAAAAATCAACTGGAGATTGGTTAGTATTGGAGTGAGTTTACAAGTAGTATTGGCTTTATTAGTGCTCAAAGTTCCTTTTGTGAAAAGTATTTTTGATGTGGTCTCTAAAGGATTTGTAACCGTCTTAAATTTCACCAAAGAAGGTTCGGCTTTCTTGTTTGGAAGTCTAGTAACGGATATTGATTCGATGGGATTCATTTTTGCATTTCAAATTTTACCTACCATCGTATTCTTTGCAGCGTTAACCTCTGCACTATATTACATGGGGCTTATTCAATGGATTGTTTATGCATTTGCATGGATAATGAGTAAGACCATGAAACTATCTGGAGCAGAAAGTTTAGCTGCTGCAGGAAATATCTTCCTAGGGCAAACAGAATCACCTTTACTCGTTCGACCGTATTTGGAGAACATGACGAAATCGGAAATCATGTGTTTGATGACGGGTGGAATGGCAACCATAGCTGGTGGTGTGCTAGGAGCTTATGTTGGATACCTAGGTGGCGATAGCGTGCGAGAACAACAAATTTTCGCTTCTCACCTTCTAGCAGCCTCTATCATGTCAGCACCAGCAGCAATTGTTGCAGCTAAAATGTTAGTTCCAGAAACAAATCCGGAAGACATTGATTCAAACTTGAGTATTTCTAAAGAGAAGATTGGAGCGAATATATTAGATGCTGTTTCTACAGGAACAAGAGATGGTTTAAAATTAGCCGTGAATGTGGGGGTAATGCTTTTAGTTTTTACCGCATTCATGTATATGTTCAATGCCATGAGTTTTCAAATTGGGGAGTGGACAAATTTAAATGCAAAAATATTCATGAATACTGATGGTCGTTTTGCAGGATTAACCTTACAATACATTCTAGGGATGATTTTTTCTCCTGTAGCTTGGATGCTTGGTGTTGACTGGGTAGATGCTGTAATGGTTGGTCAGTTGCTCGGTGAAAAGACTATTTTGAATGAGTTCTTCGCCTATGCTAGCTTAGGTAAATTAAAAGCAGCTGAGATGTTCCAACATAATAAGTCTATTATCATTGCCACTTATGCATTGTGCGGCTTTGCAAACTTTGCTTCTATTGGAATTCAGATTGGAGGAATAAGCGCTTTAGCTCCTAATCAACAATCTACGCTTGCTAAATTAGGAATACGTGCATTGATTGGCGGAACTATTGCTTGTTTCATGACTGCAACGATTGCAGGCATGTTGTATTAAATCATGTTAACGAGTAACTTCCCTTTAGGCGTATCCATCAAATGAAAGAAGTGACGCTCTACGCCCAACTTTTCTTTTTTGAACATAACTTCGATCACGTATAGCAATCCATATTCCGATTCTTCTTCTTGATAAGAAATAAACTCATAGGACTGAGAAGTACCTAACCAAGATACAATAACATCGCAAGTAACTTTAACTGTATTCGCTTCTTGAGCGTTTGCATTATTGAAATAATCAAGACCTACTCTGTTTTGGTCTGCACCTCTATACAAAATAAACTTAGCAGCTTCGTCATAATTTCCAGCCACACAACTTGCCAATAAGCGTTGAACACTTAACTGACTTTCATTCAATTTAGATTGATCTTTTGACTTCACTAAAGATTCTGCTTTATTCTCTGAAACAAGACTTTCCTCTTGAGAAGTAGTTGAACTCATAGCCGTACTATCTGACTCATTTGTGGCATCATTACTCTTACTATCTGTTGAATTTGAATTACACGAGCCTAGCAATAAGGCAATTAACACAATTACAACAGTCTTTTTATTTAACATTTGTTGTAGCTTCATAGTATGACTAAATTTGAAAAAAATTGTTGAAAAATGTATAACTTTGTTCGTATTGATCAAAGTTACAAAGTATCTGATTATGAAAACCACTATCTATCCAATAATTTTAGTTATTTTTTCTTTCCAGTTTTCGCTTGCTCAAGTGATGACCACTGGGACAGGAAAAGTAGTTATTACTTCCAAGGACAACAAAGCTACATTTGTTAAAAAGGAAATTCAAATAACTAGAACCGCAGTTGAAAATGCGGACACCATGTTCCTTCCTAATGAAAAGGGAAACGCTAAAATTTATGTAACGGGAAAAGGAGTATACGTTGTTGCGAATAAACCATCTAATACAATCACAAATAATGAGCCTAAAACTATTGTTTTAGACCTAGAACAGGCAAAGCAAGCTAGTGAGTTGTTAAATACAAATCTTACAGCTGATAAAGAATTTGAAGAAGACAAGATCCCTGAGCATAATGGATTTAATGTTCAAACTAAGCCAGGTATTAATGCTATAAAATCAAACGAAAAGAATAAAAAGGAATTGATAGAGGATTTAAAGGCCTACTCTTTAATAGATACTCCTGAAGAAAATATTATCGGATATATTTTCTTTGAGCCCAATTCCTCAACCATTCAACAAAAGTACTATACAGAACTTTACAAACTCAATTACCTTTTAGAACAAATGCCGGAAGTAGAGATAATGCTCATTGGCCATTGTGATATTGCAGGTTCAGAATTTCAAAGTAAAACTGTTGCTCGATCAAGAGCACAATCCGTTTATCACTTCTTAACAGGTATTCTGAAAATGGATCCTGAAAAATTCAGCATCTACGCTGAAGAAAAGAACATTTATGATGTTCCAGAGGGCGAAAACATTTTCGCCACTAACCAAAGTCAAAAAAATAGAAGCGTTACACTGATTATAAAGTAAATTATGAAAAAGACCACTACTTAGGTCATAGCAGTACTATGTCTGCTAAGCGCATCTTCTCAAAACTTAACGATGGAACTTCAAGATAATTCCAATCTAAAAGAATGCAAATTTGATAATCAATATGATTATGAAAACACCTAATTTTGCACACGAAAAAGGCTAGGATTGGCTAGCCAATCCTCCTTTAATCAATTAATTTAAAAACTGTCAACCTATTTTAGGACGACTCATCTTATTCTTCAGCTTATTTTATCTTTCTAATCAGTCCGCTTAAGACCTTACCAGGACCCACCTCTTCAAAGCTTTCAAAACCATCGGCTTTCATTTGTCTTACAGACTGTGTCCATAAAACAGGTGCAGTTAACTGCTTAATGAGATTCGTTTTAATCTCTTCAATATCTATTACTGCTTTAGCCACAACATTCTGGTAAATAGGACAAATAGGATCGCGAAAAGTAGTTTCCTGAATTTGTGCAGCAAGCTCATCTTCTGCACTCTTCATTAATGGTGAATGAAAAGCTCCATTCACTTTTAACTTAATAGCCATTCTAGCACCCGCACTTTGAAAAGCTTCAATAGCAAGTTCAATACCTTTTTCCGTTCCAGAGATTACCACTTGACCAGAAGTATTATAATTGGCTGGAACCACTAATTCATCAATGCTCTCACAAATCTCTTCGACTTGAGTATCTTCCATACCAATGATAGCTGCCATTCCACTTTGCTGGGCATCGCAAGCTTTCTGCATGGCATTAGCCCGAGCTTGGACCAATCTCAAGCCCTCTTCAAAAGTCAATACGCCAGCAGCTACAAGAGCGGAAAACTCCCCTAAAGAATGACCGGCTACGGCATCTGGTTTAAATTCGTTTCTTGTCAAAGCATCCACAACCGCATGAGTGAAAATAGCGGGTTGAGTTACACTAGTTTTTAACAAGCTCTCCTCTGGACCTTCAAACATTATTTTAGCTAAATCAAAGCCCAGTATTTCACAAGCTTCATCTAAGTATGCTTTTACTTCGGTTCGTTCTTCTAGCAATGATTTGGCCATTCCAACAAATTGACTGCCTTGTCCAGGAAATACAAATGCTTTCTTCATAATCTATTTTTTATATTGATTGATATCAATGTGATGTTTACAAAAGGTATACTCTCTTTCTAAGTTAGATGCGATAATCACCGTGCGGTTCTTAGGCATTTCTTCTAACATCCCCATAAACCAATTTACCCCTTTTTCGTCCAAATTACTTGTTGGTTCATCCAACAAACATACCTCTACATCGGCAAACAATGCCAAGGAAAGCTTCACTCGCTGCTTCATTCCGGAAGAGTAATCTTTAATCCATTTATCCTCGTCAAAATTAAACATCTTCAATATGCGCTCTTTAGGGTAATCGGCTAGGAAGGGTTTATTTTTATCTACAAAATCTAGCAACTCTTTCAAGGTGAGTTCCTCTATCAAATCAATGTAAGGTGCACAGAAACTTATCTTTTGGTAGACTTGATCAGTAGGTGTATTTTCAAATTCTATTTCCCCAGTATTCGGTTCTGTTTGTCCAGCAAGTAACTTAAGTAAGGTTGATTTACCTGAGCCATTATTTCCTAATATGGCATACGATTCACCTGGTTCAAAGCTTAAACCAATACCTTTGAATATCCAACTCTTACCATACTTCTTACCAATATGTTCTAATGTAATACGCATGCTATCTCTTCTCTGCAGCGCCAAACCCTTTCATAATTCCGCGTACAGAATTACGCACGAAAGTAGTGATTTCATCTTTTTCCATTGAATCTTCAATTTCAGCTTCAATGAGTTTTAATGCATTACTAGTATTGTACCCACGTACAAACAGTATTCTATAAATTTCAAGAATGGAATTAATGGTCTTTGAATCAAAACCTCTTCTTCTCATTCCTACTGAGTTTACTCCAATATAAGAAAGTGGGAATCTCGCGGCTTTTACATAAGGGGGAACATCTTTGTTCACTCCTCCTCCACCAGAAATAAATGCATGCTTACCTATCTTGGTAAACTGCTGCACATTCACTGAGCCTCCTAAAATAGCCCAATCGTCTACTTCAACGTGCCCTGCTAAATTTACATTGTTAGCTAGAATCACATGCTTACCTATTACACAATCGTGAGCGATGTGCACATAAGCCATTAACATGCTATTATCACCAATCTTAGTAGTTCCGCTAAACTCTGTACCCTTATTGATAGTTACATACTCTCGTATCACTACATTGTCACCAATTTCAGTGGTTGTTTTTTCCCCTTTATACTTTAAATCTTGAGGCACGGCAGAAATAACTGACCCTGGAAATATTTTGCAATTTTTGCCTATTCTAGCTCCTTGCATAATCGTCACGTGAGGGCCAATCCATGTCCCTTCATCGATGATTACATCTTTGTGAATAGTTACGAAAGGCTCAACAACTACGTTGTCTGCCAATTCAGCTTGTGGATGAACGTATGATAAAGGTTGATGCATTAGTCTCTTTTCTGAATTTTAGCCATTAGTTCCGCTTCAGTCACTACTTTGTCGCCAACAAATGCAGTTCCTTTCATTTCCATTATCCCTCTTCGCATGGTACCAATCATCTCTAATTTTAAGATGAGCGTATCGCCAGGCTTAACCATATTTTTAAATCTACAATTACTTATTTTCAAAAAGTAGGTATCATAAGCTCCTGGGTCATCCATTGAATTTAAAGCCAGAATTCCTCCTGTTTGCGCCATAGCCTCCACTTGTAAAACACCCGGCATAACAGGGTTTCCAGGAAAATGACCTTGAAAAAATGGCTCATTATAAGTTACATTCTTAATCCCTACCACAACCTTATCTGTCAAGCTAATAATCTTGTCTACTAATAAAAATGGTGCCCGATGAGGTAACATTTTTTCAATTGCAGCCAAATCAAATACGGGTTCTTTATTCGGATCGTAGTTTGGGACTTGAGGGTTATGTTTAGTTTTCTTAACTAAAGCCTTAATCTTCTTTGCAAACTCAATATTGGTTTTGTGTCCAGGTTTACTAGCGATAATATTCGCTTTAATTGGTGTTCCAATTAAAGCAAGATCACCAATAACATCTAACAATTTATGTCTAGCTGGTTCATTTGGGAACCGAAGAGTTACATTATTCAAAATTCCTTCCTTCTCAACGGCTACATCTGGTTTCCCAAATATACCTCTAAGTTTTTCCAACTCAGCTTCACTCACTGGACGATCAACAACTACAATAGCGTTGTTTAGGTCGCCCCCTTTAATCAAGTTAGCTTCAACTAGGTATTCTAATTCATGTAAGAAGCAAAAGGTTCTTGCCCCTGAAAATTCTTTCTGGAAATCAGTAATATTATCAATAGATGCATGTTGTTGACCTAACACTTTCGATTGGTAATCGATAAGCGCAGTAATTTTATAGTTTGAGCTAGGCATTGCTAGCATCTCTACATCTTTCTCTTCATCTACGTATTTAATAGTTTCTCTTAATTCGAAAATTTCTCTTTCTTCAGCTTGCTCTGCTAGGCCAGCTTCCAATAAGACCTTCATAAAAGGAGCAGAACTACCATCTAGAATTGGAATTTCAATACCGTCCAATTCGATAAGTAAATTGTCAATTTGCAAGCCGAAAATACCCGCCATTAAGTGTTCAACAGTTGCAACTTTAACTCCATTTCTCTCTAAAGTAGTTCCTCTTTCTACAGAAACGACTAAGTCGCAATCTGCAGGTATGACGGTTTGTTCTGGAGTATCCACTCTTTTGAACTTAATTCCAAAATTTGCCGCAGCAGGATGAAAAGTAAGTGTTACTTTTTTACCAGTATGCAACCCCACACCGCTTACTTGCGCTATCTTTTTTATAGTTTGTTGATGTAAATTCATGAGTCTTTATTAATCAATGCTTTCTCTAGTTTTTCAATTCGTGCCATTAAATCGCCAATTTGACGAGTGTAGGCTATATTCTTATAATGCTGACGAAAGGGTTCTGCTGGCGAGCCACTAATAGAAACTCCAGGTGAGTCTACAGATTTACTCACTCCACTTTGCGCATTTACTTTTACTCCATCAGCTATAGTAATGTGTCCAACAAACCCTGCTTGCCCTCCAATCATTACATGCTTTCCTAATTTTGTGCTTCCCGAAACACCAGCTTGTGCTGCGATAACACTATGTTCTCCAATAACAACGTTATGCGCTATCTGAACTAAATTATCAAGCTTCGCTCCGTTTTTAATTGTTGTACTGCCCAATGTAGCCCGATCGATAACCGTATTAGCTCCAATCTCAACATCATCACCAACTACAACATTTCCTGTTTGAGGAACCTTAGCGAATGAACCGTCTTTCTGTGGAGCAAAACCAAAACCATCACTGCCTATTACCACACCGGAGTGGATAAAGCATCTATTACCGATTTTACAATGATTATGAATTTTTGTTCCTGCTGAAATTGTAGAATGCGCTCCAATCTTCACATTATTTCCAATAAAGCTATTTGGATAAACTTTTACCCCTTCACCAATTTCTACATTTTCTCCTATGTAAGTGAATGCACCAATATAAGCACTGGGATGCACCTGGGCACTTTCATGTACGACTGAAGGTTGTTCTATCCCTATTTGTTTCGTTGCTTCTTGATCTGCAAATTTATCCAACAATAAAGCAAAACTGCTATACGGGTCTTTAACCCGTAAGAAGGTCGTTCCGTTCTTGTTTTGCAATTTTAAGTCTTCCGCAACCACTAAAATTCCAGCGTGCGTGGTTTCTGCAAAATGTTCGTATTTGGGATTAGCGATAAAGCATAATGAATCAGCATCTGCTTCTTCAATTTTCACTAGTTTATCCACTACTGCTTGAGGATTACCTTCAATTTTGGCATCCAATAATATGGCAAGTTCCTGAGCCGTTATGCGCATCACACAAAAATAACAATTAATTCATTAGAAAGTCGAATTTCCCCTGTCATAACTACTTCTTCTTCGGATAGCAACAATAATACTTCGTAACAGCCTTTTGCATAGCTATTGAACTCCATTGGTCTGAGGCCTCCGCAAAATCCTGTACTTCACCGTTCTTTGTAAGGATTTTTATCTTCGCATGCTTAGGATTATACAGGTAACTAGTAATCTTTTGATGGATTAATAGATAGTCTGCATCTTCAGGAGAAACCTTAAATCGCTTGACAATCTTTGCTTTTAAGGAGTCTATTTCTTCTTCTTTAAACTCTTCGTTCTGAAGCTTGATTTTGAATAGCTCTCTTTTTACTAGGCAAGAAGCCAAGTGCGACAAGATATCATCCTCATGATTTACCCATAGCTTAACAGCAGCTAAAATATCTATATCATCTAATTCTGAATAGTTAACGATAGTCTCCTCGTTAGACATAAACATATCTATATTTACATCATTATAAATGAAATACGTTAAGGCATCTGAACAACTCAATGGCACGCCTTGATGAGCTAAGTGCTTAGCTCGTAGGATAAGTTTGACCAACATCTCTTCTGCACAAATAACTGTTTTATGTAGGTATACTTGCCAATACATAATTCGTCTAGAGATTAAAAACTTCTCTACAGAATAAATACCTTTAGCTTCCACAACCATTTCATTATCAACAACATCCATCATGTCAATAAGACGATTGTAATTAATAACCCCTTCACTCACTCCAGTGAAAAAACTATCTCTAGTTAAGTAATCCAATCGATCAACATCTAACTGTCCACTGACTAATTGGTAAAGAAATTTCTTGTGGTATTCATTTTTAAATATTTGAATAGCAAAATCCAATTGACCGTTAAATTCCTCATTTAACTTATTCATAAAAAGTAAGGAGATATCTTCATGAGATACATTCTTGATTAAAGTATGCTCTAGCGTATGAGAAAAAGGACCATGGCCTATATCGTGAAGGAGGATAGCTATTTGAGCACCTCGCTCCTCTTCATCACTAATTTCAACTCCCTTGAGTTTTAGTGTGTATAAGGCCTTCCTCATTAAGTGATATGCTCCTATGGCATGATGGAAACGAGTATGATTTGCTCCAGGATAAACGAAGTCCGTCAATCCCAATTGCTTTATTCTTCTTAAACGCTGGAAGAATGGATGTTCAATGATTTGATAAATAAGCTCGTCATTAATCGCGATAAATCCATGAACTGGATCATTGATTACTTTCTGTTTCATCATAGCTTACAAAGATAGCTTTTTAAGATATCATTTTTTGGGTCTAAGCCATTCACCAACAGTGTAAATATTGTTTTTTTTATTGTATTTTCACGAAAAATACGATACTGTGAAAAAGCTACTTATTCTATTCCTAGTAATCGGAAACCTACTAATTGCGCAACAAGCCATCCATAAGTGCTACACCACGGAGTACATGGAAATGATTGAGCAAAATCAGCCAGGCACTAAAGAAAGTGTCAAGAACTTGTTTGACGCAGCACAAGCGCATGCTCAGCAGCATTACACGCTTAAAGCAACGAATGCTGCACCTGATACCATTTACAGAATTCCTGTTGTCTTTCATGTCGTATACAATGGAGCAAACCAAAATACGGACCACGCTTTATTGGAGAGTCAAATAGACGTATTGAACGATGACTTCAGAAGAATGAATGCTGATACAACTAACACTCGAGCAGTTTTTAAAGATAGAGCTAGCGATGTAGGTATTGAATTTTTCTTGGCTACAATCGATCCAGATGGCAATCCAACTTCGGGTGTAACAAGGACTTCTACAACAAGTACATTTAACTTTCTAGACATGGATGGAATGAAGTCTTCCGCTTCGGGTGGCGCAGACTCATGGGATACTGATAAGTACTTAAACATTTGGGTTTGTGACCTTAGTACACTTTCGCCTTTTGGCATTGTACTTGGTTTTGCCTACCCTCCTTCTGGTGCACCAAATTGGCCCGCTGGTCAATCTGCGAGCGACTTGAATGATGAAGGTGTTGCTATTCATTATGAAATCATTGGTAAAAACAATCCTCTTGCTACCGGGCAATTATCCATAGGTGATAAAGGAAGAACTGCTGTGCACGAAGTTGGTCACTATTGGGGGTTACGTCATATTTGGGGTGATAGCGGAGATCCATTCACTGGAGGTCCTGACTGCGACCTCACGCAAGATGATGGATTCTCAGACACCCCTCATATGGGAAATAACTCTCAAGCTTTTGGTTGTTCTTTTGCTAAAAATTCTTGTATGAATGGAGAGTCTCCAGATGAACCAGACATGGTAGAAAACTATATGGATTACTCCACAGAATCTTGTCAAAACATGTTCACCCAGGAGCAAGCAGATTTAATGCAAAGTATGGCAGTAATTGGCCGACCAAATTTGGTACATGTTATTCAAGATGAGAATTTCAATTTAGATCCAGGCGAATGGATTGTAGTTAATGGGACCGACACCTTCCAAATGGGAACGGGTATTGTAATTAGTCTGCAAGTTGGCGATCTAGTAATGTTTTTAAATGAAAACAATGGCTATAACTATACAGTTACTGGTAATAGTAACACGTTTACGGGATCAGCAATTGTTACAGCAACCAAAGAAGGAACGGTAAGTTTTGCTCAAGGGACAACTGGAATAAGGGTTTTGTATAACTCTAAGGTTTCTCTTTTTCCAAATCCAACTAAAGATATATTCACGATTCAACATCAATTAGGTCAAGGTGAATATAGCGTAGCAGTTTATAATCAATTAGGACAACAAATAATCAATACCACTTTAAATAGCAACTACCAACAGTTCAGTACCCAAGATCTTAGAAGTGGTATTTATTATGTGAAGGTTACAAACTATTCTTCACCTATAAGTGTTCAAAAACTACACGTTTTAAAATAACCAAACAAGCAAAATTATGAATGTATTAGCATTTGCTGGAAGTACAAGCAAAGAATCAATAAACAAGCAATTAGCAGAATTTGCAGCGTCCTATTTTAAAGAAGATAAGGTCGAAATCCTAGACCTAAATAATTTTGAAATGACCATTTTCAGTATGGACAAAGAAGTAGAACAGGGCATTCCAGATTTAGCCTATGCTTTTGCAGATAAAATTGCACAGTCAGATCTCATATTGCTTTCATTAGCAGAACATAATGGAGCATATTCAGCAGCATTTAAAAACGTTTTCGATTGGGTATCTCGTATTCCGAACCAATCGGTTTTTCAAGATAAAGGTATCTTTCTAATGGCAACATCTCATGGACCGAGAGGTGGTGGTAGTGTTTTGGACATAGCAAAGAATAGATTTCCATGGAACGGTGGAAAGGTATTGGATACTTTTTCTCTTCCTAGTTTTGGTGAAACTTTTCAAGCTCAAAAAGGAATAGTTAATGAAACCCTAAAAGAAGAATTGGAAACAAAAATTGCCAAAATAAAAATAGATCTTACCGCTAACTAAGCTAATTTCCTTCTTAACGAAATTTAAGTTAGTCATTCAAAAATAAATAGGCCCTTTCTTGAGTTTAATCATCAGAGATTCCATTGAATCGTATTGTAAATTTGGTAGCCTATTAAAACTACCCTAAATATAGAGATGTATGTCAAAGATTAGAATTTTATGGGCTGATGATGAAATTGATTTGCTAAAACCGCAAATCATGTTTCTTGAAAGCAAAGGATATGAAATAATCCCTGTTACTAATGGTCAAGACGCCATTGACAAAGTAAAGGAAGAAGATTTAGATGTGGTCTTTTTGGACGAATCTATGCCTGGCTTATCTGGATTAGAAACTCTTCCAAAGATTAAAGAAATTAAGCATCATCTTCCGGTGGTTATGATTACAAAGAATGAGGAAGAAGACCTCATGGAAGAAGCCATCGGTTCGCAAATCACTGACTACTTGATAAAGCCAGTAAAATCTCAACAGATATTATTGACCCTGAAAAAAATTGTAGATAATAAGCGTTTAGTTAAAGCCAAAACACAGTCCAATTATCAGCAAGAATTTCAGCGCTTATTTATGCGTATGCAGGATCAATTAGATTTTAACGAATGGGCTGATTTATACAAAAAACTTATTTTCTGGGAGCTGGAATTAGAGAAGTCTAATACTTTCGAAATGATGGAAATATTGGCTTCACAAAAATCAGAGGCGAATAGAGAGTTTTGTAAGTACGTTAGTAGAAACTATTTAGATTGGTTTGTAGAAGGAGAAGACAAGCCCCTACTTTCGCACAACCTGTTTAAAGAAAAGGTGTTCGATTTATTGAAAGAAGATAAACCGACTTTCTTTATACTAATTGACAACTTAAGGTTTGATCAATGGAAAATAATTGAACCCGCCTTATTAGACAACTTTAAGGTTAAAGAAGAAGAGATGTTTTATAGTATTCTTCCTACAGCAACTCAGTATGCGCGTAATTCCATCTTTAGTGGTTTAACTCCTCTTCAGATTCAAGAACACTATCCAAACTATTGGAAAAATGATGACCAAGATGGGGGTAAAAACTTATACGAAGAAGAGTTAGTTAAAGAACTTATTCGAAGAAACTTTAAGGATGATTTGAAAATATCCTATACTAAAGTGACCAACTTTGAAAAAGGAAAAGACATGGAGGACAAGATTTTGAACGGAATGAATAATCGATTAAATGTGATTGTATACAATTTCGTAGATACTGTTTCTCATGCTAAAACAGAAATGGACATGATTAAAGAGCTAGCCAGCGATGATAGCGCGTTCCGTTCATTAACACAAAGTTGGTTTGATCACTCTCCCTTATACAATGCTATTCAAAAGCTAGCTGGGAAAGATGTGAATATTGTCATTACCACGGACCATGGAACAAAGCTGGTAACTTCACCTTCAAAATGTATAGGAGATAGAGATACCACATCAAACATTAGATATAAAACAGGTAAGAGCTTAGCGTTTGATGCTAGAGATGTCTTTGAAATAAAGAATCCTAAGGATGCTCAACTGCCATCTTCACGATTGAGTTCGAGCTATATATTTGCTAAAGAGGACAACTATTTGGTTTATCAGAACAACTACAATAAATTTGCGACGTATTTTAAAGATACCTTTCAGCATGGAGGGGTTTCTTTAGAAGAAATGATTATACCTTTCATCATTCTTAAAAGCAAATAGTGGACAATTACTTGGTTCAAAATGAATCTGAATTAAAACAAGTAGCAAAAGAGATTCTAGCTAAAGTGAAGGAAGAGAAAACCGTTCTGTTCTATGGCGAAATGGGTGCAGGAAAAACCACTCTAATCAAGGTTTTATGTCAAGAGTTAGGTTTCAACGGGGACGTTACGAGCCCAACTTATGCATTAGTCAACGAATACCCAACTAGTCTTAATACTATTTATCATTTTGATTTATTTCGTTTAGAGTCTATAGAAGAAGCCTTAGACATTGGTATAGAGGAATACCTTGAAAATGACGGTATTTGTTTGATTGAATGGCCGCAGAAAATAGAATCATTAGTGGACGAAGGTCTTAAGATAGAAATAGAAAAAATAGATATTAATAGCAGAAAAATTAGTATTTTTAAGTTCTAGTCAAGTCTATTTTAAGTATGTCAGCTAAAGGAAAAAAATTTGAAGGAATTACGGAAAAGCTAGGTCTTTTACCCCAAGAACAGGCGGTAATGACGAGTTCTAAGCGTGGTAAGCTTTTCATAGGTCTTCCAAAAGAAAGAACCTTTGACGACAATCGAATAGGACTAACTCCCGACGCAGTTGAATTGTTAGTTGCGAATGGACATCGAGTAATCATAGAACATGATGCTGGAAAAACTTGTGGGTTCTATGATCACATGTATGCTGAAGCGGGAGCGGAAATCACAAAGAATCCTGAAGAGGTATTTAAAGCGAATATCGTTATTAAAGTTGCCCCACCTACCCTTTTTGAGATTGAGCTCATGCAACCGGGGCATCATTTGATATCACCTATTCACATGCCAAGTATCACTAAAGAATACTTGTATGCCTTGATGAAGAAAAAAATCAATGCTATTGCTTATGAGTTTTTGAGAGATGACTCAGGCAATTACCCTTTCGTCAGTGCAATGAGTGAGATAGCTGGTTCTAATGCTATTTTAATCGGTGCTGAATTATTGAGTAATGCACATAATGGCAAGGGAATGCTATTAGGCGGAATATCAGGTGTACCTTCTGCTAAAGTAGTAATCATTGGCGCAGGTGTAGTTGGAACCTTTGCTGCAAGAGCGGCTATAGGACTTGGCGCACAAATATCAGTATTTGACAATGATGTCCATCGTTTAAGTGAATTACAAAATAATATTGGTCAACGAATCTTCAATTCTGTAATCACTCCAGAAGTTTTAAAGAAAGAAATGGAGCAAGCTGATGTAGTTATTGGCGCTATTCATAGTAAAAACGGACGCACGCCAGTCATTGTTTCGGAGGATATGATTGCTAATATGAAATCAGGTTCAGTAGTTATTGATGTGAGTATTGATCAAGGTGGATGTTTTGAAACCAGTGACATGACCACATTAAAAAATCCTACTTTTATTAAGCATGACGTTATTCACTACTGTGTTCCAAATATTCCAGCTCGAGTATCACAAACAGCTAGTTATGCATTTAGTCACTTGCTAACGCCTATATTAATGAAAGCCGATGAAAACGGTGGCATGGAATCTTGGGTACGGATGGATAGAGGGACTTGCTTAGGCTTGTATACCTACAACGGTCATTTGACCCAACGAAATTTATCTCAAATTTTCGATATCAAGTATACCAATCTAGATTTAATCTTTAGTGCGGGAATATAAGTCTTAAAGAAACTTACTTTTATCCAAATTCAACCAGCTCAATGTTGAGTTACAGAAAATGTCTTCAATAGTCTTTTCAGATAAGCCCATTTCAGTAATAAATTTACCAATTTCTAAATCTCCTAGAGGAAAAGGGTAATCTGTTCCTAAGCAAACTTTTTCGCTTCCTTGAAGATCTAATATGTAATTCATCATCTTTTCATCATGAGTAATACTATCTACCCAAAACTTACCGATATAATCTCTAGGATTAACAGGATTGTCGATAGCTACTAAATCTGGTCTACAGTTAAACCCGTGCTCTATTCTTCCTATCGTAGACAAGAATGAACCGCTAGCATGCGAAAAGCAAAATCGAAGCTTGGGAAATTGCTCTAGTACTCCAGAGAAAATCAAAGAACAAATAGCTCTACTAGTTTCTGCTGGCATTCCTACCAACCAAGGCAGCCAATATTTTTCCATACTATGGAAACCCATCATATTCCAAGGATGAATCATTATAGCCATTCCCAATCGCTCTGCAGCTTCATAGATTGGAAAGAATCGCTCATCACTTAAGTTAATATCATTGATGTTTGAGCCAATTTGAACTCCTGGTAAATTCAATTCGTTTTTGCATCGCTCTAACTCTTGAACTGCATATTCAGTATCCTGCATGGGTAAAGTACCTAAGGCAATATAGTTCTTTGGATATTTCACTTGCAAGTCAGCAATATCATCATTTAAAAATTGAGCGACTTCTAAACCGTCTTTTGGCTTTGCCCAATAAGAAAACAACACTGGAATAGTACATACTACTTGAACCTGAGTATCAAATTTTTCATATTCCTTAATTCTATATTCTGGATCCCAGCAATTAATAAAGATTTCACGAAAGAACTCGTTGCCTTTCATCATGCGAGCATAATTGGCTTTATGGAAATCTAAGTATATGAAATCACCATATCCGAATTTATCCGCCCATTTGGGTAATTTCTTCGGTAAAATATGGCTATGCATGTCAATTTTCAACATGCTGCAAAGAAACGAAATATTCTTGATTATTTAGCTTAACAAAAGTTTCTTAGTGATGAACACTATTTACACTTCCCCTCGGTGTAGGTCTTCACTCCTGCACATTTAGCATAGCAGCTATTGGTATAGGTTTCACCGTCACAACCACAAACAGGCGCATACAGTTGTATACAAATGCAATCTTCCCTAGCAATACCCACGCAATCTGCTTGAGCGAGTTTTTTCTTGGAACAAGCGAATAAAACGGTCATCATTATTACCATGCCAACATATATAAAATACTTCATGTTCTGCCTTTGTAAGCTTCAACAAAGCTAGTTTTTTTTAGTACATTCGTCATATAAATAACCCTCTTTTATGCAACACCCATTATCAAAACGTTTACGCTATAAATTTGAACAGTTTATGGCTAAAGGTGGTTCCTCCATTTTTATAAGCCTTCTTATTGCTTTCTTAGCATGTTTTGCCATCATAGTTTTGATTCGTGGACTAATACTTTGGTTTATTGGACCCATTGAAGATTACAATACCATTAATGATTTCTGGGACCACATGTGGTATACCTTCCTCCAAATGACCGACCCCGGGAACATGTATCAAGATTCATTTACTACAGGATGGCTTAGGATAACTACTGTTATTGCTGGATTTGCAGGAGTAGTCTTATTCTCCGCATTAATTGCATTTATTACTACAGCCTTAGATAAGCTCATTTACGAGTTTAGAAAAGGAAGAGGAATTATATTAGAAAAGGATTACACCTTGATCTTAGGATGGAACGAACGTGTTATTGATATCATTAGAGAATTGATTATTGCAAATGAAAGTGAAGACTATGCTAGCATTGTTATTCTTTGTAAAACGAATAAAGAAGAAGTCGATGATTTCTTGTCTAAACGTTTAACCAACACCTTAAGCACTAGGGTAATTACAGCTAACGGAGACTCTTCCAACATTAATGAATTGAGACGAATTAATGCCGTTGATGCGAAGTCAATTATAGTAATGGCCTCTTGTTCTGATAGTGCAACCCACGAAGAAAAGATGCTCTCTGACACCTATGCTATTAAAACAATTATGGCAATGATAACCCTGCAGGATGGGGAGAACGAATTGCCAATTATTACAGAGATATTTACAGAACAAAAAAGGAAAATCGTTGATTTCTTTGACGATGAAAATATAATAGCACTTGATAGTTGGGATATCATGGGGAAACTATTGGTTCAAACTTCCTTGACGAGTGGCCTAGAAATGGTTTATAATGAAATCCTTTCCTTCGATTTAAGTGAAGTCTATTTTTATCAAGCAGATTGGGGCGATACTCCATTTGGTGAGTTACCTTATCACTTTATAGATGGTATTCCCTTAGGTATACACAAAGCAGATGGAAGCCTTTCACTTCGACCTGCGGATGACACTATATTAGAAGAGGATGATGAATTACTGATCCTAGCTGACGATGATTCAACGATTGATTTTCAAACAAACAAGCTGTTTGAACCTAAGGATATCGCTTATACCCATCATGCATTAGAACAAAAATCTAAGCGAATCCTCATCTTAGGATGGCATGATGTTGGAAATATATTTGTTAGAGAAAGCGATGAGTATTTAAAAGAAGGTTCTGAGTTTGATATTATGATTCAAGAGCCAAGTGAAACGATCATTGAACACATCAAAGAAATTGATGAAGAGTATCCAAACATAAAAATTACGCTTCATAAGGAGAACACTTTAGACATTGAGAACTTAAGGAAGTTAAATCCATACACTTATGACAATATCATTATTCTTTCACAAAACCCGGAAGAAAAGAGTGCTGAAAAAGTTGATTCAGACACCTTAATGATTCTGTTATTACTGAGAAAAATTGCTAAGTTAGAAAATGTAGAAATAAGTACGAGTGATACTAAAATTATTACTCAAGTCCTAAATTCGGACAATCAAGATTTAATTATTCAGACAGACGTTGATGATTTTATCATTAGTAATAAACTGATTACTATGATATTAGCGCAACTTAGTGAAGAGCCGCTTATTAAAAAACTCTATGACGATATTTTCCAAGAAGACGGCAGTGAGATCTATGTGAAACCTGCTTCGCTTTATTTCGATTCTTTCCCTGTCACGCATGATTTTGCCACAATACTAGGTCAAGCAAGGAAACGAGATGAGATATGTTTAGGTATCCGTTTTGGAGGATTATCTAAGAATGCCGAGGAGAACTTTGGAGTGAAGCTGAATCCCCAAAAAGATGCAAAATTTGAGCTAACAGAAAATGATTTCTTAGTAGTACTCGCTGAAGACGAATTGTAAAAACTATGATCAATAAAATAAGCTTATTTGTATTAGTCTTACTTGCTGGCTTTGGCTCTTTGCTCTGGTATCTATTCTATAATGAGACAGGGGTAAATACCGAAGAACAAGCAAGTATAGTTTTACAAAAAATTGAAGAAGTTGAAAAACTCATGTTGGTTGAAGGAACCTTTGCTGAAATCTATACCTATCAGCAAGACGAGAAGATATTTTTTGATTTGTGGCCTATAGAGAAAAAAGTAATTGTCCTAATAAAAGCAAAGGCAAATGTGGGCTATGACTTAAGCAAAGTTGAATTTGAAATAGATAAAGAACTCCAACAAGTAATCATTCCAAAGTTAGCTAAAGAGATTATTCTTATCGAATCTGATATTCAGTATTATGATATCGAACAGAGTCAATTCTACCCTTTAACAGGTAAAGATTTAACGACAATTAATCAACGAGCCACTGAGTTAATTAAACAGCAAGTGCTGATCAGTCAACTACCCACTATCGCTCAAGAGCGATTACCAATAGTATTAGGGAATATGTTCTTTGATGATCATACTCAAAACTGGAAGGTGATTACTCAATAGATGAAAATTACTGAGTTACTTGCCTTAATTTTCTTCAATGAAATTAAAGTGCAAAGAGTGCAATTCTAAATTAGTTGGCAGAAGTGATAAGAAGTTTTGTAATGACTATTGTCGCACCGGTTTTCACAGCAAACTTAATCGAGACCAAAACGCAACCATTCGAACTATAAACGCTATTCTAAGAAAGAATCGACGCATACTAGCCCTGTATCTAGATGAAAATGGAAAATGGATACAGAAAGAGTACTTACAAACGCTCAACTTTAACTTTTCATTCTACACACATTCCTTAGTCAATAGCTCTCAAAAGAATACAATATGTTATTATGATATTGCGCTTTGCGAAGGCAAAACCGGATGGTATAAAATCAAGAAGCTAAAAGATGGAAACTCTTCTATTTTTCAAAGCAAGGCAAAATCAAATCTTTTTCTGAAAGAGTCAGCGACTCATCAGTTAATTGCCAAGGAATAGACAAGTTCGGACAGTTGTAAAGCAAACCACCTTCACTTTCCTTATGATAGAAATTATCACACTTATAGCTAAAAACCGCTGTTTCACTTATTACTAAAAACCCATGCGCAAAACCTCTTGGTACAAAGAGTTGCTTTTTATTTTCTTTGGATAAATTAATCGAGTATTGTTGCCCGCAGGTAGGGGAATCTTTACGTAAATCAACAACTACGTCTTGAACTTCGCCTTCAATTACTCGAACCAATTTTGCTTGAGCATGATCTCCTTTTTGAAAATGCATTCCTCTAAGCACTCCTTGCGTTGATTTAGACTCATTGTCCTGCACAAATTCAACATCTAGACCTGTAAACTCCTTAAAGGAGTTCTTATTAAAACTTTCAAAAAAGTATCCTCTTTCGTCTTCAAACACGCGAGGTTCAATAATCCATAAATCCGCTATACCAGTAGATGTATATTTCATGCTTATAATACTTTATTCTTCAATATATCTTGCTGTATCAAATCACTAAGTGCTTCACTTTCCAATAGCTTATCTAAAAATTCCAATTGACTAGGATTGTGTAAATCCGTTCCTACGAAATCTATCATTTTTTCTTTTATCAACTTTTCACCTATTTGCTTGGCTACTGGACCATACCCGCCTACCAATGAAAAGAGATTAAGTTGAAATAGAGCGCCTTTATCTTTCAGTTCCTTTAAATGCTTTAAGTTTTTATCTGCTAGATAGTTATATCTCTCCGGATGTGCCAAAATAGGTCGATATCCATCCAAGCCTAATTCAAAGATTATTTTTTCCGCATTAGTCGGTCGAAACATGTAAGAAAGCTCAAAAAGGATATAATCATTCCCAAAAGGCATCAGATCTTTCTCTTTGATTAAATCTTCAAAATGCCCATCTAGATAGTATTCAGAAGAACAATCCAATGTAATATCTACCCCTTCGCTTTTCAAGTAGGCATCGAGCTTCAAAGTTTCTCCTTGAATAATATCAGTTGTATTATCATATCCACCACTCATAATATGAGGGGTAGTAATCAGTTTAGAAAATCCAGAATCTTGAAGCCTAGTTATCATTTCTAAGGACTGCTCATTAGATTTTGAACCATCATCTATAGCTGGAATAAGGTGTGAATGCATATCCACGCCTATGTCAGAAAAGTCTGAAAGGACTTGTTTAGGTTTTGATTTAAAAAGGTCTTTAAATATATTAAACACAGGTTTATTTATAAGATTCGATGGTTATTGGTAAGCCATCTTTAAAGCTAAACAAAGGATTGTATCCTAGTAGGTTTCTTGCTTTTGAAATATCCGCTAATGAATTCCTAACGTCCCCTGTACGACTCTCCCGATGTATTGCATCTTGTTTGCTAGCTAATGCTTCTCGAATAGAGTTGTATAGATAATTCACGGAATAATTTTCACCGTAAGCTATATTGTATATTTGACTAAAGGCCTCTTCATTTTCGCATAACATAGCTCTAATATTTGCTTGAACTGCATTTTCAACGAAAGTGAAATCTCTAGTTTGCTCCCCATCACCGTCAATGTAAACTGGGTTAGTCATCTTAAGCTTATCAATAAAGATTGGAATAACCGCAGCATAAGGGCCAGAAGGGTCTTGTCTTGGACCAAACACATTAAAATACCGTAAGCCTATGATTTTCATCCCGTAAGTTAATCCAAACACTTTGGCATATAACTCGTTCGTATATTTGGATACGGCATAAGGAGAAAGCGGATCTCCAATTTTATCTTCAAATTTCGGCAGAGATTTTTCTGTTCCATAAACAGAAGAAGAACTTGCGAAGACAATTTTGCTAACCTTGCAATCTTTAGCTGCTATCATCATGTTTAAGAAGCCATCAACATTAATTGAGTTCGTTCTAGCCGGATCCTTAATGGACCGTGGCACGGAGCCTAATGCTGCTTGATGAGAAAGATAGTCGATGCCTTTACAAGCGTGCAAGCAAGTAGCCGTATCGGTAATATCCCCTTCAATAAATTCAAAGTTTGGATGATCTTCCCATTCTTGAATATTCGAGTAATTCCCAGTAATTAGGTTGTCCAGCACACGCACCAAACCTGCGTTGTTTTTCAACAAATAGGCTACAATATGTGAACCGATGAATCCTGCCCCACCAGTGACTAAGAATTTCTTATCCTCAATGCTCGATCCATGATACTTGTTTTCGTACATCTTCATGCTTAGGAGGTATATTGTTCGTTATAATAATTTTGATAGTTTCCTGACGTCACGTTATTCAACCACTCTTCATTAGCCAAATACCAGTCTACTGTTTTCTCCAAACCTTGTTCAAAATGAACAGAAGGCTCAAAGCCTAATTCTTTTTTTATTTTATTTGCATCGATGGCATATCTTAAATCGTGCCCTGGTCTATCCTTAACAAAAGTAATCAGTTGTTCGTTCGTACCTGGTTCAAGATTTAATTTCTTGTCCATTAATCGACATAAAGTTTTAACCAACTCGATATTCTGCCATTCATTAAAACCACCAATATTGTAGGTTTCTCCTTCCTTACCTTTATGGTAAACTAAATCAATCGCTCTTGCATGGTCATAGACCCATAGCCAATCTCTAGTATACTTCCCATTACCATAAATAGGCAATGGCTTATTGTTTTTTATATTGTTTATGCACAAAGGAATCAATTTCTCTGGAAATTGATGCGAGCCATAATTATTACTACAATTTGAAATTACTACAGGTAATCCATACGTATCGTTATAAGCACGAACGAAATGATCACTACTTGCTTTAGACGAAGAATATGGACTATGTGGATCATAGGACGTTTCTTCCGTAAAGAACCCTGTAGCGCCTAACGAACCGTAAACCTCATCGGTACTTACATGGTAAAATCGTTTACCTTCAAATGATTTCCAATAATGCTTGGCGGCGTTCAATAAGTTAACAGTACCAATTACATTCGTCATTACAAATTCCAAGGGATTGGTAATAGATCGATCAACATGCGATTCTGCGGCCAAATGAATAACTCCATCAAAATCTTCTTTTTCAAACAAAGAATTGATGAATGTAGCATCCACAATATCTCCCTTTACGAAATGATAGTTAGGATTACTTTCAATGTCTTTCAAATTCTCCAAATTACCAGCATAAGTTAGCTTGTCCAAGTTATAGATTTGGTAAGTTGGATAGTTGTTTAAGAACAATCGAATCACATGCGAACCAATAAAGCCAGCGCCTCCAGTAATTAATATCTTTTTTACATCCATATTATAATGACCAATATTCTAATTTATTGATTTTATTTCTAAATACCCCCTTGATATCTACTAAGATTGCCTTTTCATTTGTAATACTTTCAAAGTATGCCTCATCCAGTTCTACGTACTTATCGTGATTAACCGCTACAATTATTGCGTCGTATTTATCTTTAATTTCATCAATTAACTCAATACCGTATTCCGCTTTCATTTCATGCTTCTCAGCATAAGCATCCATTACATCAACATTTACAGAATATCCTTTAAGCTCTTCAATTACATCAACTACTTTTGAATTTCTGATGTCCGCTACATCTTCTTTGAAAGTCGACCCCATAACTAGCACTTTAGAGCTTGCTATTTGTTTGCCATTCTTAATCATCTTCTGAACTAAACGCTGAGCAACGTATGCGCCCATACTATCATTTATTCTTCTTCCAGATAGAATAACCTCTGGCTTGTACCCTAATCCTATAGCCTTATAGGTTAAGTAATACGGGTCAACCCCGATACAGTGACCTCCCACCAAACCTGGAAAGAATTTCAAGAAATTCCATTTTGTTCCAGCTGCTTCTAATACATCAAAAGTATTGATTCCCATTTTGTCAAAAATCTTTGACAATTCATTCATCAAAGCAATATTTACATCTCTTTGCGTATTTTCAATAATTTTAGCTGCTTCAGCTACTTTAATTGTCGTAGCTCTATGCACTCCCGCATCTACAACAATCTCATATACCTTAGCCACATTGTCTAAAGATTCTTCATCACAACCTGATACTACTTTAATAATCTTAGTAATGGTGTGCTCTTTGTCTCCTGGATTAATTCTTTCGGGTGAGTATCCAACCTTGAAGTCTTCTTTAAACTTAAGTCCTGACATTTTTTCCAACACAGGAATACAATCTTCTTCGGTACAACCAGGGTAAACAGTAGATTCATATACTACATAATCTCCTTTACTTAAGGCTCTTCCTACTGTTTCAGAGGCTTTTAAAACGGGAGTTAGATCTGGTACTTTATGCAAATCAACAGGAGTGGGCACCGCAACTATGAAAAAGCTGGCATCTTTCAAATCATCTGGATTAGCCGTAAAGAGAATGTCTGCACCTTCAAATGCTTCTTTCTCTAGTTCTTGACTTGGGTCTACCCCATTTTTCATCATTTCTATTCGACCTGGATGAATGTCAAATCCAATCACGGATACTTTTTTGGCAAATTCAAGCGCTATCGGCAAGCCAACATAGCCCAATCCAATAACTGCCACTTTCTTCTCTTTACTAAGTATTTGTTGATACATAATTTACAATTTTCTAACTTTATTTAACTCTAATTTATATTTTTCATTGCTTTCTGGGCATGTTGCCATCCCTTCAGCATTAAATTCTAATCGGTGACCAAATTCACTCATCCATCCTATCATTTTACCAGGATTACCAACCCATAAGGAATATGCTGGAACTTCTTTTAGTATTACTGTTCCTGCACCAATGAAAGCAAATTCACCAATATTATTACCACAAATAATTGTGGCATTGGCGCCTATACTCGCTCCTCTTCCCACATTAGTTTGTAAATACTGATCCTTTCTATTGACCGCACTTCGTGGATTCATTACATTAGTAAACACCATCGATGGACCTAAAAAAACATCATCTTCACAAGTCACTCCTGTATAGATAGACACATTGTTTTGAACTTTCACATTATTTCCTAAAATCACCTCTGGTGAAACCACTACATTTTGACCTAAATTACAATTTTGTCCAATCCTAGAGTTAGGCATAACATGTGTAAAATGCCAAATTTTGGTTCCACCACCAATTTCGCAACCTTCGTCAATCACTGCCGTAGGATGAACAAAGTAAGACTCCATACTTAGCTCTTGTAATTTTTAAAATCCTTGTGCGCCTTCATATTTAACTCTTCTTTGCTAAGTGATTTAAAGTATTTATAGGTCATAGCCAATCCTTCCTCACGTTTAACTTTTGGCAACCAATCTAGAATCTCTTTCGCTCTAGTAATATCAGGTTGGCGCTGCTGCGGATCATCTTTGGGAAGATCTTTATATACTATTTTTTGATTTGTCCCTGTCAATTTAATGATTTCTTCAGCAAATTCTTTGATACTAATCTCATCTGGATTACCAATATTAACTGGATGGGAATAATCACTCATTAAAAGCTTATAAATCCCATTGACTAAATCATCTATATAACAAAATGATCGGGTTTGAGATCCATCACCAAACACAGTAATATCTTCACCGCGCAATGCTTGTCCAACAAAAGCCGGTAATGCGCGGCCATCATTCAAGCGCATTCTAGGACCATAGGTGTTAAATATTCTTACAATTCTTGTTTCAACTTTGTGATAGGTATGGTAAGCCATTGTTATGGCTTCTTGAAATCTTTTAGCCTCATCATATACACCTCTAGGTCCAATTGGATTCACATTACCCCAATAATCCTCGTTTTGTGGATGCACTAAGGGATCTCCATATATTTCTGAAGTAGATGCCACTAAGATTCTTGCATTCTTTGCTTTAGCCAAGCCTAAGCAATTGTGCGTACCTAATGAACTAACCTTTAAGGTTTGAATTGGAATTCTTAAATAATCTATTGGAGATGCTGGAGATGCAAAATGCAAGATGTAATCCAAATCACCCGGAATATGGATGAACTTAGTAACATCATGATGATAAAACTCAAAATTAGGCAACTTGAACAAATGCTCAATGTTCTCGATTCTGCCCGTTATTAAATTATCCATCCCAATTACGGTAAATCCCTCTTTGATAAATCTATCACAAAGATGAGACCCTAAGAATCCAGCTGCGCCTGTAACAAGTACTTTTTTCATAAATTATGGTCTTCCGATACTATAATAATTAAATCCTAACTCTTTAAGTTGATCTTTTTCATAGATATTTCTACCATCGAAAATAGTCTTATCCTTTAAAGTCTTTGCAAGCTTTTCAAAGTCTGGTGTTCTGAATACTCCCCATTCTGTTGCTACAATCAAGAAATCGACATTTTCTGTTGCCAAATACATTGATTTACTAAAGGTAATTTTATCACCAAAAATACCACGCACATTATCCATGGCTTCCGGATCATATACACTTACTTCACATCCTTCAGCTAACAAATTAGTAATCAATTCTAATGCTGGTGCTTCACGAATATCATCGGTATTAGGTTTAAATGCTAATCCCCAAACTGCTACTTTTTTTCCGGCAAGTTTTCCTTCATACGTTTCTTTAATTCGCTTGAAAAACATATGTTTTTGACTGGCATTAACGTCCATAACTGCGTTCAAAATTTTGAAGTCATAGTTATAATCCTTTGCTGTTCTTTCGAGAGCTTGTACATCTTTAGGGAAGCAGCTTCCTCCGTATCCAATACCTGCAAATAAGAATCTTTTTCCAATTCGATCATCCGTACCAATGCCTTTTCTAATCATGTCTACATTGGCTCCAGTAAGATCACACAAATTAGCAATCTCATTTATGAATGAGATTTTTGTAGCTAAGAATGAATTGGCCGCATACTTTGTTAACTCTGCAGATCGTTCATCCATAAATACAATCGGGTTACCTGACATTACGTATGGTTTGTACAATCGCTCCATGATTTTCATGGCCTTTTCAGAAGTAGTTCCAATTACCACTCTGTCAGGTTTCATAAAATCTTCAACAGCCACGCCTTCTTTTAAGAACTCAGGATTTGAAACTACATCGAATTCTACTTTAGCATTCTTTGCTATAGCAGCTGTCACCAAGTCTGCTGTACCAACGGGTACTGTACTTTTATCGACAATAACTTTATAGTCTTGAATTAGAGTTCCCAGCTTTTCCGCCATACCTAAGACATATGACAAGTCTGCTGCACCATCTCCCCCTGGAGGCGTCGGTAATGCCAAGAATATTATGTCCGTATTTGCAACAGCATATTCTAAGTCCGTAGTAAAACTCAAACGGCCTTGATCCACATTTCTTTCTAAAAGCACTTCTAGTCCTGGCTCATAAATAGTACATTCTTTTCTACTCAATCGCTCAACTTTGCTTTCATCTATATCTACACAAATAACTTGGTTTCCTGTTTCGGCAAAACATGTACCTGATACAAGACCTACATATCCAGTTCCTATTACACTAATTTTCATAAACTTATAAATTCTTTTATTTTATCAACTATATATTCTTGTTGCTCCGCTTCCAACTCAGTATGCATAGGAAGTGCAAAAACACACTCGCAAAGATAATGGGTATTCTTAAATTCACGCGAAACATCCGTATAAGGAATTTGATTATTCAAAGGCACGGGGTAATAAATATTACATGGCACACCCTGCTCATTTAGAAACGCTCTTAATTCATCGCGATTCACTCCATTTGTTTTAAGCACGTATTGGTGAAAAACGTGTGTGGAATTAGAAGATCTAACAGGACAAACTATTTCTTTTACATCAGCAAACAAACTATCATATCTATCCGCCGCAGTTACTCTTGCAGCACAATACTCATCTAAATGCCTTAGCTTAATTCTGAGCACAGCAGCTTGAATGCTATCTAAGCGAGAGTTCACGCCAATAAAATCATGATAATATTGTTTGGTTTGACCATGATTGGCCATTATTCGAAGTAAGCTTGCTAGCTTATCGCTATTCGTAAAAATAGCCCCTCCATCTCCCATACATCCTAAATTCTTAGAAGGAAAAAAAGAGGTAGTTCCAATATCTCCAATAGTACCTGCTTTGGCTTTAGTGCCGTCACTAAAAGTATAATCGGCCCCAATAGCTTGAGCGGTATCTTCAACAACTGCTAAATTGTGTTTTTTAGCAATACGCATCACCTCTTCCATATTACTACATTGCCCAAACAAATGAACGGGAACAATAGCTTTAGTTTTCGGTGTAATGGCCGCCTCTAGCTCATCAGTTAAGATTTCAAAATTATCTAAATCAACATCCACTAATATAGGCTTCAACCGTAACAAGGCGATAATTTCAGCCGTTGCCACATACGTAAAATTTGTAGTAATGACTTCATCCCCAGGCTCCAAACCTAGTGCCATCATTGCTAATTGCAAGGCATCTGTACCATTTGCACAAGCAATAACGTGTTTTACATTTAGATAGTTGGCCAGTTCGGTTTCGAACGCAGCAACTTCAGCTCCTTTGATATAAACAGTACTATCGACTACTTCTAATATTTTGTTGTTCAACTCAGGTTGTAATTTACTATGCTGAGTTTTCAAATCAACCATCTGTATAGGCTTCACTCTATTCTTATTTGTCTGCAAATATATTATTTATAGATTGCTTATTTGTTAAAAGGAAGATTAAATAAAGCTTAAGAAATGAAAATGAGTAAATTTGTTTTTATGAACAAATCAATTTCGACATTAGCACTGGTTTTGCTTACAATAATGGCTTGGGGTCAAGAAAAAGATGATGTTATAGATTATGAGAATGCCTTAGTTATTTCTCCAACAATTACCTTTCAAATTCCAGGTGCTGATTTAGCCGACAGATTTGGTATCGGCTATCAATTTGGCTTAGGCTTAGAATACAAATTCAAAAAAAATTGGCTCATTGGCGGTGAAGGAAGTTTCCTTTTTGGGACTCAGGTCAAAGAAACTAGTCACATCGAAAATGCTATTA
>JBLHMK010000010.1:0-36524 GCA_047621945.1 Flavobacteriaceae bacterium | reverse complement strand
GCACGACTTGGAGTCGTGCCACCACTTCCATGCTAAGAAACTCTTAATAAACGAATCTTAATTTACATATTTTCTTAGTAATTTCACAGTGAATAAATGCCGATTATGAATTTGTTAGAAAATAAAACTGCACTTATTACTGGTGCATCTAGAGGGATTGGAAATGCTATTGCCATATTGTTCGCACAGAACGGATGTAATATTGCTTTTACCTATCGATCCTCAGCTGAGAAAGCAAAGGCTCTAGAAAGCGAATTAAGTGCTCTTGGTGTTAAAGCCAAAGGATACCAATCAAACGCGGCCTCTTATGATGAGGCTCAAGAATTATGTAAGCAAGTTAAAGACGACTTCGAGCGTATTGATGTGTTGGTTAATAATGCAGGTATTACAAGAGACAACCTCTTACTTCGTTTAGCTGAAAGTGACTGGAATGAGGTTATGGACAATAACTTAAAATCTATATTCAATTTAACAAAACCTGTTTCCTATGTAATGCTTAAGCAACGCAAAGGGAGTATCATCAATCTTACTTCTATCGTTGGAATGAAGGGACAAGGTGGTCAATCAAATTATGCGGCTTCTAAAGCTGGTATAATTGGATTTACGAAATCTATTGCGGATGAGCTAGGTTCAAGAGATATTCGAAGCAATGCTATTGCCCCTGGATTTATTGAAACAGATATGACGGATGAACTACCTGAAGATGTCAAAAAATCTTATTTAACCGGAATCCCACTGAAACGAATGGGGACAGCAGAAGAGGTAGCGAAAACAGCACTATTTTTAGCCTCAGATTTGTCAAGCTATGTAAACGGTCAGGTATTGAGTGTCTGTGGAGGATTAAATAGATAATGAAGCTTATTCTTTCCTATCCTTCATGGTTTATTCTTTTTTGTCTTGCACTTGGTGTGCTATATGCTGGCACCTTATATTTCAAGAGCAATCATTTTTCAGTTGACCAGAAGAGCTCCAATTGGATTAAAAGAGGATTAGCACTCTTAAGATTCCTATCAGGATCTTTAATCGCTTTTTTGCTTTTATCTCCTTTCATCAAAAGTAAGCACATCGACAAAATTGACCCAGTCATTGTTTATATGCATGACAATAGTGAATCGATATTACTAGGACTCTCTAGCGAGGACTCTGCCGCATATATTGCAAGTACCAATGCCATGTTGACTCGACTAGGTGAAAAGTATCAAATCGACTACTTCTCTTTTGATGAGAAGATTAAAGAAAATGACACGCTTGATTTTAAAGGTAAAAGCAGTAACCTGAGTTATGCTTTAGAACAAGTTAATGGCTTATACTTCAATCAAAATGTAGGTGCAGTATTGTTTGCTTCAGACGGTATTTACAACCAAGGAACGAACCCTATCTATAGTGATTTTAGCTTCCCACTTTACACCATAGCTTTAGGAGACACCAATCAGCAAACAGATGTAAAAATTGTAGCTGCCCGTCATAATAAGCTAGCCTATTTGGATGATGAAATACAAGTTGACATTGACCTTCAAGCCAATCATCTACAAGGCAATAACTATCAACTTTCTCTATTCTCTAAAGGGAATAAAATTGGGAATAAAACAATTGCTATTCAAAAGGACTTTGATGAGCAAAGCACCAGTTTTAAAGTAAAAGCAGATGCCATAGGCATACACAAGTACACCTTAAGTCTGCAAAGCCATGAGGGCGAAATTAGTACAACAAATAACAGCTTAAACTTCTACATTGAGGTCATCGATAACAGACAGCAAATACTGCTAGTTGCTAATGGGCCACATCCAGATATTGCCGCTATAAAAAGTGTTATAGCGCTTAATAAAAACTTTGAATTAGACATTCAATACGCGAATAAATTTCAAGGGGATTTAGACCCTTACAGCCTAGTAATTGTTCACCAATTGCCATCTACTAACCAAGGGGCGAAAACTGTTTTCAGCGCTTTAAAGGCTTCAAAAACACCAACTTGGTTCATTACTGGAAAGGCATCGGCATACCAATTTTTCAACCAAGAACAAAGTATCATCAGAATTGAAGGTGATGACAAAAACACCAACGATGCTAGCCCCTATTTCAATAATAGCTTTAGTAATTTTAGTCTATCAGAATCTACGATCAACCAAATGAAGAAACTACCGCCAGTAGTTACCCCATTTGGCAATTATTCACCTGGCGCAAATACGACTATTGCATTTAAACAAAAAATAGGAACTGTGCAAACAGATTTCCCTTTGTTGGCCTTCCAAGATAATTTTGGAACAAGGTCAGCAGTATTTATTGGTGATGGTTTATGGAGATGGAAGCTACACGATTATTTAGAAAGTGGCAGCAATGAAGCATTCAATGAAATCATAGAAAAAACACTCAACTACTTAGCCCTGAAAGGTGACAAACGCAAGTTTAGAGTGAACACGAATAAGAATGCTTTCTATGAAGGAGAAACTATTCAATTTGAAGCTGAGCTTTACAACGAAAATTATGAACTGGTTAATGAGCCAGAAGCAAACTTAATTGTCATTCATGAAGATGGCCAGGAGTTTCCTTTTACATTTAATAAAACCGCAAAGGCTTATCAATACGAGTCTAGCTCCTTACCTATTGGCAACTATAGTTATAAAGCAAAAACTAGTTTCAATAGTAAATCCTTAAGTGCTTCCGGAGCATTCAGTATTACCGCTATGCAACTGGAATCCTTGCAGACAAAAGCTAATCATCAATTATTGAGAAAAATTGCGGCTAATACGAAGGGTAAATTTATATCTATAGATGGTTTAGAGAGCTTAAGTGAAAACTTAATCAATCAAGAAAACATTAAGCCAATTTTATATGAAAGTTTCAAGACAAGACCTATCATCAATTTGTTTGGTATATTCTTTGTCATAATGAGCTTGTTAAGTATCGAATGGTTTGCTAGAAAATGGTTTGGTGCTTATTAATTAGTAAACCCAATACAATGAAAAATATATTAAGCAGTCTTTTTGTAATTCTAGCCTTGTTTACCCAGGCTAAAGTTGTTAACAATACCGCAATTATGGATAAAAAATATGTAGAGCTTACTGGAGTAGCCGAAATGGAAATCATACCCAAGGAATTATACGTCAACATTACTTTACAGGAAGAGAAAGATGGCATGAAAATAAGCGTTGAAGAACTAGAGGACATCTTGATTAAAACATTGAAGAAATTAGACGTCGACTTAAAAAATTTAAAACTATCTAACCTTGAATCAAATACCTATTGGGATAAAAAAACGAAAGAAAGCTTTAAACAAAAATCGTTTGAGTTAAAGCTTAATGATGCAGGTAAAGCTTCTGAAGTATTGCATTCATTGAACAATCTAGAAATCTACCGAATAAATGTTGGTAAAACCGATCACAGTGAGATTGAAAAATATAGAAAACAAGTGAAAATTGATGCTGTGATTGAGGGTATTGAAGATGATATATTTATCGTAGAGCAAGACAATAATAACTATGCTGGATATAGAACGATGTCAGTTTCAAATGTGCTTATGTCAGATGGTGCTTATAGTCCAAACCCTGAAGTTGAGTTTAAGCCCATCACTTTAAAGTACAAAATTCTAGCTCGTTTCGAAATCAATTAATATGAATTGGTTTTTTTTCAAACAGCAAGGGCAAGAGGCTTTAGACAAGCTTTATGATTCCAAAGAAGCTTCCAATCTTTTGCAAATATTAGCAGAAGAATTACTCCCCCATTACCATAAAATTAATTTTAGAGATAGACTTTTTGAACTAAATGCCAAAGATTTAGTTTTACTAGAGAAGGGAATGGGTCGATTAATGACTGGGGAGCCCCTTCAATACATACTAGGCAAAGCTTGGTTCTATGATATGGAGTTAACTATAAATAATTCAGTACTTATTCCTCGACCTGAAACTGAAGAGTTGGTTGATTGGATAATACAAGATTGGAAAGGAAAAGAAGTTTCGATGTTAGACATAGGGTCTGGAAGTGGATGTATTCCATTTTCACTTGCTAACAACATCCCAACTGCACATATTGAAGCTATCGATGTTTCAGAAGAAGCTTTACAGCTTTCTCAATTGATTTGTTGCGAACTGATGCTCAATGTGCAATTTAAATGTGTAGATATTCTTGATGAAAAGCAATGGTCTCAGATTTCCAATTTTGACGTCATTGTGTCAAACCCTCCATATATTCCTTTGAATGAAAAGGAAAAAATGAATGACAATGTACTTGCTCACGAACCTCATTTAGCGTTATTCGTGGATGATGAAGATCCTTTACTTTTTTACAGAAAAATAGCTTCATTTGCCCTAAAGCATTTGAATCCAGAAGGTGCTCTTTATTTTGAATGTAATGAGTTTAATGCATTGGACCTAAAGGATTTAATGCAATCCTTAGGCTTTATAAACATTGTTATTCAAAAGGATTTACAAGGGAAAAATCGTATGCTCAAAGCAACACTTGATTTGGGAAATTAAACGTACTTTTGAAGTTAACCATCCCCATCCCAATGAGTTTAGAGAAAGATTTACAAGAAAGAAGTAACAGTTCATGCGAACTTTGTACTTCTACAGATGATCTGAGTGCTTATGTTATCCCTCCAGGAACCGAAGGTATTTTAAGTAAAAGTATTTACGCCTGTGAAACTTGTAAAGCCCAAATCGAAGAACGTGCAGATATTGACCTCAATCATTGGCGCTGTTTAAATGATAGTATGTGGAGTACAGAACCTGCTGTTCAAGTAGTGGCCTATCGCATGCTTCACCGAATAAAAGCAGAAGGTTGGCCGCAGGATTTATTAGACATGATGTATTTGGATGAAGACACCAAACTTTGGGCTAAAGAAACCATCCATGAAGGTGATGAAGTTATTCATCGGGATGCGCATGGAAATATTTTAAGTAATGGAGATAAGGTAGTGGTTACAGAAACGCTTAATGTGAAAGGAGCCAATATTTCAGCCAAGAAAGGAACAGTGGTACACAACATTCGTTTAGTACACGACAATGCTGAACAGATAGAAGGTAAAGTAGATAATCAACTGATTGTTATTTTGACCAAATTTGTAAAGAAGAATTAGCAGTGCTTTTGGCTTTTTGCTACTAGCTATTCGCAAATAGCTTTTGCTCGGTGTTATCAGCGAACCAAGTATATCAAAATTAAAAATGCGCTTGGTGATAACACCAAGCGCAAGGATCTCAAGCCTCTGTCATTGACGGAGGCTTTTTATATCCCCTTCTTGGAGGGGCATTGTGGGTTTCCGCTTACTCTTTCACTAATTTTATAATAGCTTTTTTATTCCCAGATAGAATAGATAAAATGTACACTCCATTAGCTCCATCTAATAATATTGGTGCATATTGTAATTCATTGAAGTCAAGCGATTGAATGACTCTACCACTCAAATCAGTGATAGTCACTTGCACCTCTTTGTAACTAGTTCCTAGATCAATAGAGAAATTACCTTTACTTGGGTTAGGATAAATAACAAGTTTGTTCCCAAAATCATTTTCAATTACACCAACAGATGAAATTGCCACACAAGCAGAAGTATCTATACAATTACCCTGATCAACTATAACAGCATAAGTCCCGTTAGACGTTGCCGTATAAGTTTGATTAGTTTCTCCATTAATGATAGCATCTCCATTGTCACAATTGATCCATTGAAAACTTGTTCCTAGTAAACTAGCTGAAATTGTTGCTCCAGATAAAGAAGTAGCAATATCTACAGTTTCTATATTTAGATCCAAAGTAATTACTGAATCGCATCCCACTGCGTTATTAATGGTATGCGTAGCCGTGTTATTAGAAGCGATGTAGGTATTTCCATCAATCCAAGTATAAGACACACATGCAGATTGCACATCCGTACTTGAGCTAGAGTTGTTGAGGGTTAAATCCAAGGTAACCACGGAATCACATCCTGCCGAATTATTAATGGTTTGTGTTGCCGTATTGTTAGAGGTCGTATAAGTATTGCCATCAATCCAAGTAAATGAATCACAGGCGGATTGTGTATCTGAAGTGGCACTAGTCGTACCAATTGTTAAATTCAAGGTTATTACTGAATCGCATCCTACTGAATTGTTAACGGTATGTGTAGCCGCATTATTAGAAGCGTTGTAGGTATTGCCATCAATCCAAACAAATGGTCCGCAAGCAGATTGTACATCTGTACTAGTAGAGGAGTTGTTAATAGTTAAGTTCAATGTTACCAAAGAATCACATCCAGCGGCATTGACAAAAGTATCCATAGCTGCACTATTAGAAGCGGTGTAGGTATTACCATCAATCCACATATATGAATCACAAGCTGTTTGAATATCCGTGAATGAAGAAGTCGGACATGGAGTATAATTTATCGAAAGAATAGGCGCGACTCCTTGTTCTTTACTTCCAAATCTTCTAGCGCTGCAAGTTGGGGATGCAGGTCCAATAATGATCATACCAAAATTATTAACAGGATTGTTTATCCAACCATTAATCAAGGATACAAAAATGGCCGAATTAGGAAACACATGTGCCCCCGTGATTGCAGGTAAACCGAGGCTTGTAACGGGAAGAGGAGACAAATCGCCTCCTGGGCTAGTCCAAAGAGATGAACCAAACATGTTTGCATTCCAGGTAGCATCCGGGGCAACTGCTGCAGCTCCTTGTCCTCCACCTCCGCTACCAACAGAGCTACCTTCACCGAAATTTTTCGATAAGCCATAAATAGTAAAAGTTTGACCAGGCAAAGCGCCGTTACTTACATTATCAGAAGTCAAAGTCAATGTTACAGAATTGACTGTTGCACCGTTTGGAACTGTGCTTAAGTCAAATTTCAACAATGCTCTTCTTGCATTATCACTACAAGTTTGTCCAGCGAATAATTTCCCAGCACCGCTTGAATTATTTACACTTTCAGAAAAAATAGCATTGTCTTTAACTGGATTCAAATTTAGAGTTGTTTGCGCACAAACAGGATAAGAAAAGATCATTATCAATACGAGTAATAGGTAATTTTTCATCATTGATTTATTTTTAGAATAATTGAAATATTGCAGGCTGCTTACCTTTAGTATGTAATCAGTATTTAATGGTCCGTGACCAGATGTGTCTTAATAAAAGAATTGCTCTTTTACAATTTTACCGTTTTGAACTTCGAATACACACACTTCATCTAGTTTTTGACGTTCGCCTTTAATATCTGTGTAATCCGCACCCATAGCGCAAGAAAAATGATTTCCAGCAACTTGCGGTTCTTTGCAGTATCCACCATGTGTCTCTTTGATATTATTGGCCCATTGAATACCTTTTTGTTTAATAGCTTCTATACCTTGTACGGAAGTCATTTGAGAAACTTCTGCCTCAATAGACCAAGCGTCTTGGCTATATAATTCTTCTTGAATTTTTGCCCAGTTTCCTTGCTCTGCCCATTGATGATATTGCTTTGCTACTTCTTCGGTACTCATTTTGATTGTGTTTAGTCATCTTAAAGATAATAGAATATAGTTCTACAGCAAAATTAGCATAAGGTCTTATCTCAATCCCTTATATTCGTTTGAAGAAAAAAAGCAAGATGGAAGAAGCCGTTAATTTAATATTTGCCAGAGACCTAAAAGGCATCGCTGAGTTAGTTAAACAAGGTAGATATGAGGTCAATAGCTTTATCAGTATAGATAGAAGCAGTTTGGCTTTAGCTGCCGCTTGTGGCTATTTAGATGTAATGGAATGTTTGATTGAGCATGGAGCTGATGTGAATTTAAATAATGCTGGAGACTTGGGATACACCCCTATTGAGTCTGCAGCACGAGATGGGAAATTAGCAGCAGTAAAGTTATTGCTTAAGCATGGCGCTGAAATAGACAAAGGCAATGCCATAGCATCTAATGCATTAATTGGGGCGTGTATTTCAGCACATAAGGATGTAATAGAATACTTACTATTGCAAGGTGCTAATGTTGACCACACTGATAATCAAGGTCAAACCGCGCTGCATTATCTTTGTCGCTCTGCCAAGCAATGGGGAAGCAGAAAAATTACCCAAACAGTTAATGGGGTGACTACAGCATTAGAGAACCCCCAGTTTCAAAAGCACAGTGAAATATTTAATATCTTGATTGTGGCAGGCGCTGATGTCAATTTATTAACGGCGTATGGATATACTCCACTTCATTTGGCAGCGGAAACAGGAACAACTAGTTTCATTATGCCCTTAATATTAATGGGAGCTAAAGTAAACGCACAAAACTCGAAAGGCTTCTCTCCTTTACATGCTGCTGCCGATAGAGGCCAAGTTAAAGCTTGTCAAGCACTAATAGAAAAAGGTGCTGATGTTAACCTTATTGATAGTGACGGATTCACTCCACTGTTAGGTGCTGTTTCTGCTCAAAATATAGAACTCGTCAAATTTTTCATAGATAATGGTGCAAGAAAAGATTCGAAAGCCAAAATCAATTATGGGAAAGTGAGTGTTGATGACGATGTGTTTAGTTTGGCTATGAAGTTGGAGAATGAGGAATTGATCGCTTTGTTAAGCAAGAACTAAGTCACTCCGATCTTCTTTAATCTAAATATCTTTGTATTGAAAACAAAAGCAGTTCTCCCTATGAATTCATTTAACGATAATCTCGAATTTAACAATCAAAGAATTGTAACGAAAGTGATACTAGAAACTTCATTCTCTAAAGAGATTAGAGTATTATTGAAGAAAGGTCAAATTATGAAAGAGCACAAGGCACCCTTCCCTATCATCGTGCATTTGTTAGATGATTAAATTGACTTTGGTCTTAAGGGTGAAGTACTTGAGCTGAAAAAAGGAAGTATTATTACGCTTGATGCAAACGTGCCACATGACTTGAGTGCCACACAAGACCGTGTTGTTCGATTGACGCTTTCAAAGGCGGATAAGGCGCCCCGTCTAGAAGAAGCTGCTGCTCATTAGTGTTGTAGTCATCAGGTGACTTTGAGTCCCCTGATGACTGCAAATAAAAAGCCCGCAGTACTTGCGCACTACGGACTCTTTTCCAAACCAAACTATATTTACGTATACTAGGGGTTTACAACTTCAACAGGTTTGAATGCCTTGGTCTACTCTCCTAGTTCATGCCATTACTTAAATTATCTACTTTGCCATCTCAAACTGATTCGATGTGTTTTTCGCACCACCAGCTTTTAAGGCTTTATCTCCAGCAAAAAATTCTTTGTGGTCATCTCCTACATCCGAACCAGACATACGTTGATGTTTAACACAAGAGACTCCTTTACGTATTTCTTGACGCTGAACCCCAGCTACATATGCTAACATACCTTCTTCACCAAAATATCCTTCAGAAAGATCATTCATGTGTAAAGCTGTTGTATGATATGTAGGTAAAGTAATCAAGTGATGGAATATGCCTGACACTTTAGCTGAGTCTTCTTGAAATGTTCTAATTTTTTGATCAGCTTCAATACCCAATGCTGAATCATCGTATTTAGCAGCCATTAATTTATTAACATCATAATCAGAAAGATCTTTTCCTGCAGCTGCCCAACGAGTGTAGGCTTGTTTACGGAAATTTAAAGTCCAGTTAAATGATGGAGAGTTATTGTAACATAATTTCGCATTAGGCGCTTGTTCTTTAATTTTATTAACCATTGTAGCAATTGCTTCTACATCTGGAGTTGGTGTTTCGATCCAAAGTAAATCTGCACCATGATGCAAACTAGTTACACAATCCAATACCACTCTATCGATATTCGTACCTGCTCTAAAGCGATATAAACCATTTGCTAAACGTACTGGACGAACTAATTTCCCATTTCTTTTTAAAAGAACATCATTATCATTTACTTCATCAAGGCTTACTTCTTCCGCATCCACGAAATCTAAATATTGAGAAGCTAAATCTCCAGGCTCCATAGATACTGGTAATTTTTGCGTTAAACCTGCTCCTTCAGAATCTGTACGAGCAACAATAATTCCATCCTCTACTCCCAATTCTAAGAATGCATAACGTAAGGCATTTAATTTGGCAATAAAATCTTCATGTGGAACGGTTACTTTCCCATCTTGGTGACCACATTGTTTAGCATCAGACACTTGATTTTCAATTTGAAGGGCGCAAGCACCTGCTTCAATCATTTTTTTAGCCAACAAGTATGTTGCTTCTTCGTTTCCAAAACCAGCATCAATATCTGCAATAATTGGAACAACATGTGTTTCAAAATTGTCAATTAAAGCTTGTACATCCTCACCTGCCGCTTTTCTTCGGAATAAATCGTTTAATTCTGTTGCATCCGCTTGTTTTAAGAAATCATATATCTCCACAATTAAAGAAGGTACAGAAGTTTTTTCGTGCATAGATTGATCGGGTAAAGGACCAAATTCAGAACGTAAAGCTGCAACCATCCAACCAGACAAATAGATATATCTGCCTTGGGTAGTTTTGTGATGTTTCTTAACAGCAATCATAGTTTGTTGAGCCACAAATCCGTGCCAAGCACCTAATGATTGCGTATACTTTGTATGGTCTGCATCATAAGCTGCCATATCTTCACGCATAATAGCTGCGGTGTATTTTGCAATATCCAAACCCGTTTTAAAACGGTTTTGAGTTAACATACGAGCTGCGTGTTCTGGGTTTATTTCTCCCCAAGCATTTCCGTATTTCGCTTTAAGTTTTTGCACCGTTTCTAATGCAGAAACATAATTTGGTTGTAGATTTTTCATTTTTTAATGTTTAAGTTTTCTCCAGATAGCTATCAGGATTTTATTTGCTTGTAGAAAATAAATTATTGGATTCTTTTTTAATCAATCATTTGATATGCTGGAAGCGTTAAAAATTCAACGAACTCTTCATTCTTAATCAACTTGTCAAACAAATCAATGGCTTTTTCAAACTTACCATTGGCGAATGCTTCCTTACCGACATAAGCTTCAATTTTAGCTAACTCTTCAGGAAGTAATTCTTGGTATAGTTCATAAGAAATTATACGTCCGTCATCTAGTTTAGCGCCATACTTCATCCATTGCCACACTTGCGTTCTAGATATTTCTGCAGTTGCCGCATCTTCCATTAGGTTGTAAATTGCAGCAGCTCCAACACCTCTTAACCAAGATTCGATGTATAGAATCCCAACATTGATATTGACTCTTAAACCAGCCTCAGTTATAGTCCCTTGTGGAACAGTAATTAAGTCTTCTTCAGAAATACTTAAGTCTTCTCTTAAATTATCTAGTTGATTAGCTTGTGGCATGAATTCATTGAAGATATCCATGGCAACTTTAACTAATCCAGGGTGAGCAACCCAAGTTCCATCATGACCAGCTTTTACTTCACGTAATTTATCTTGGCTTACTTTATCGATAGCTTTAGCATTTGCCGCTTCGTCATTTTTAATTGGAATTTGTGCAGCCATTCCGCCCATAGCATGAACACCACGCTTATGACAAGTTTGAATAACTAGTTCAGAATATGATTTCATAAAATGAACCCCCATTCCTACTTGACCTCTGTCAGGCAAAATGAACCCTTCTACATTTCTAAATCGTTTGATAAAAGAAAAGATGTAATCCCATCTTCCACAATTTAATCCTGCAGAATGCTCACGTAGTTCATAAAGAATTTCGTTTAACTCAAATGAAGCTAAAATCGTTTCAACAAGAACTGTTGCTTTAATTGTCCTTTGAGGGATTTTTAGATAATCTTGTGCGAATACAAAAACATCATTCCATAAACGAGCTTCTAAATGACTTTCTAATTTCGGTAAGTAAAAGTATGGACCACTTCCATTCGCTAATAATGTTTTCACATTATGGAAAAAGTACAAACCGAAGTCGAACAAGGACCCACTAAATACTTCTCCTTTATAAGTCACCTGCTTTTCTTCTAAGTGCCATCCTCTCGGACGAACTAGAAGCGTAGCTACTTCATCATTCAATTGGTATTTCTTTCCGTTTTTGGGATTTTCAAAAGTGATGGTTCTGTTGTTCGCATCACGCATATTGATTTGACCTTCGATGTTGTTTGACCAGTTTGGAGAATTACTATCTTCAAAATCGGCCATGAACATTTTTGCGCCAGAATTTAATGCATTGATAACCATTTTACGATCTACAGGACCAGTAATTTCGACTCTTCTATCCAATAAATCTTTAGCTTGTGGAGCACATTTCCAATCGCCTTCGCGAATGGCTTTTGTTTCTGGTAAAAAGGTTGGCATTTTACCCGCATCGATATCAGCTTGACGCTTTTCTCTAAATGTTAGGAGTTCTTTTCGACGAGCATTGAATTTCTCTTGCAGAGCAGCTATAAAATGAAGCGCTTCGTCAGTCAATATTTCTCTATACTGTTCGTTCAGTTTGCCATGAATTTCTAAGTCTTTGGTGGCAGTTGTTGACATAATAAATAGTTTTTGTTTGGAAGTACAAAGATAATCAGCGAATTTTAATTTATAGCGAATTTTCGCTAAATAATTTATTAAAAATGGTAAGCTACTGATAATCAACAATGTTAATTGTTTTCATGTAATTTACCGTAGCCCAAAAGTGCAGTAAAACCAATGTTTATTTGGTTTATAGCGCAAAAAGTCATATATTATCAGCTGAATATTTTTTTAATCAAAAACCAATATATGATTGTATTTTCAAAAAAATCGGATCGATTTTTTAATTATGTGAGTAGTCAGTTTAACAAAGAGTTTTCGAAGTCTAAAGACTTCATGCCAATTAAAGGTATAGTAGAAGCAAAATTGTATTTCGAAAAGCCTTCTGAAGAAGCGAAATTCGTAATTCAAAAAGATGAGTTAGATGAGAAAATTATCCAAGAGGATATTTTCAGACAGTTACCTGATACCATGTATTATTTGAAATAGTCAATAACTATTTATATAAAAGCCCCATCCGAATGTATTCGTGATGGGGCTTTTTATGTTTACTAGTCTATTGTTCATATCATTTCGAACGGAGAGAGAAAGCCTATATCTAGAATATTTAAACCAATTTCTGAATACAACAAAAAATAAAAAGTGTGCTTTTAACTAGAGACTTCTTTCAAAGCTCATTTTGCTTACCTCAGATGGAAGACCTCTCCTGAAGTCGAGGTGAGATCTTGGTTTGAGAGAAACTAGTGCTTCACTTTTAAAACGTCACGTCTACCCCACCTTCAACATACATAGGCATATTAGGTCTCCAGCCCGCTGGCTGTTGAGCTACTCGTTGAATGTTATTAGATAGATTATTCCACTTCACATACATACCGAAATACTTATTCATTTTATAACGAGCAAGCAAGTCTAACTGATAGAATAAGGGAGTAGAAGATTCCTCTTGAAAATCTCCTTGACCAGGACTAGTTCTCATCGCCCCTACTAACTTGGCCGTTAAATTAATATCAAAGTGCTTCTGTTCTATTCCCAATTGTGTGAACAATTGATGATTAGCCACATAAGGCAAGAAATCTCCTTTCATCACATCTCCCCAGGGTCCTGTACTTTCAAACTCACTTTGAAATCTAGCATTAGTATAGGTGTAACTAAAGGATATTGGCATTCTTAAGTCACTGCTATACTTTCTTAACACATTGTACGAAAGCATCGCTTCCAATCCATATACATTTACCTTACCTCCATTAAACAACTCCGTACCACCTGTTCCTCCAACTGCATTTAAGTCTGAACCCAGTAAATTAGAGTATCTATTGGCAAAGCCTATTATCTCATAGGCAAAACCTTTAGCAATTCCTTTACTTCCAGCTTCGAAGTTCCAACTCTCTTCAGGTTTAGTTTCAGGATTGCTATTCGCAGGACTAAAGCCTTTATGTGCGCCTATAAAAAGGTGATTTCTTCCTTTTACTTTGTAGTTTAAACTTGCTCCCGGTAGGATAACTGAACTGGTATTACTCGTCAGTTTCAAGTCAGTCCCTAAGCGCTCCGTATCTACTTTGCCATAATCGTCTTTAGAGATTTTCATGGTTTCAAATCGGAAACCTGGATTCAAAGTAAACTTCTTGTATTGGATACTATACTGTAAAAAAGCAGCAAAAGCTCGAGCACTTTCTATTCGATTACTCTCGGTTCCAGGTTCACCTTCACTTATTAAATCTAAACCTTCTGCAGTCATTGTATATTTATCCTTCCATTGAAATCTATCCATTTCATCAGCATGGAGTCTTAAGCCTAAAGCAAATCGGTGTTTGACCTCTCCAGTCTTCAACTCATAATTAATATTAGTTTGAACTCCCTTAGAAGTATAGACTCTATTATTATTTTTTAAATCCAAACGATTGACGCTTGTAAAATCATCTCCACGAATTAAATCTATCTCAGCCTCATTCTCTTCAGGCGAGGAGAGAACACTGGATATTCCTACATAGTCAGTTCCGTTTGCAGAAACTTTATCCAACTTAAACCAGTTTCTAGAAAATTTATTCAAATAGATTGTTGAACTGATAGTCAAATTTTTAGCCGGTTGAATAAGGTGATTCAGTTGAATTAGAGTATGTTTACTTTGAATATTGTCTAATTCAGAAGCAGCATAACGACGTGTAGGATCAGCATTAAAATCATCTAAAGTTAGGCCTAGATATGTTTCATTAGTGTTCTCTTGAGTATAGCCAAACTTCACCGTGAAAGCTTGGTAATACTTAGCATCATCGCTGGTATTAAATCTCAGTTTGGCTAATACATCGCTACGACCAAAGCCTGTATTCGCTCCATTAGGTAGGTCTTTAAATCCGTTTGAACCAAAATAAGTACCCTTTAGCAGGTAGCCAAAGTTCTCTTCGCTTCCACCAACAGATCCTTGAACTTTTCTGGTTAGAAAACTCCCTAATGAAACCCTAGCCTTTCCTTCAAATCCATCAGGAATTCTATCAGATATTAAGTTAATTGCTCCTCCGTTGGTTTGCGGTCCATAGGCTATTTGACTACTTCCTTTAAGTACTTCAACAGCTTCTACATGATCCATACTTGGGAAATAATAAGCTGCAGATGCAGCGTAAGGTGCTGGAGCAATCAACACCCCATCTTCCATTAAAGTAATTTTGCTACTACGCTCTACGCCTGTTCCACGCATCCCAATGTTTGGACGCAATCCAAATCCGTCTTCCTGTTGAATTTGTACTCCGGGAACAGCTAATAATACTTGATGAATATCATTGGTTTCCAATTTAGAAAGTGCTTTCTCATCTAATAGCATAGACGAAGCGCTAATAGTTTCTTTACTAAAACCAAATACATGGCTAGCAGCACCTTGAACTTCTACAGAGGTCAACTCATTATAGCTGGAAGTCATAGTTACTTTCAATGGGGCCTTCATCCCTTCTTTCACTATAAACTGCTTTCTAACAAAGCCTAAAGATTGAATTTCTAAAGTATCTGCAGTGGAATATAGTCTATGATAGTATTTGCCGTCTGCATCAGCCATCCAAGACTTATTGGTTTGTTTGTCAGTAATGGTTGCAAATGGAACAGCTTCACCTTGGCTACTTGTAAATTCCATTTTAAGGGTCTGTGCTTGACTAAAACTAGTTAACAAAACAAAACAAAGTACTAGGTTTTTTTTCATTGTTTTTATTTAGACTCATTATAGATAAGGCGCAAATTTAAAAATAAAAACTATCTAAACAAATACAATGCAACTAATTTTTCAAATATATAGTAAGAGATGAACAAACAATAAATAAGCATAGATAAATCAGTGATTATAGTCAAACTCACTTAATATTTAAGTTCATTTTAATAGTTGTTAGAAAGCCTAAATTTGAAAATGGCTTTAGAATTTTCTTCCTTATAGAAGATATTGTAGGAGATTACCCATTTCATCTTGGGTAAATACAAAGAAATTGGACTTCCATCGATAGTTTATTGATTAGCGAATATTTTGTAATCCACAATTTTAAATGATTAAATCTGCTAAGATCACGTTCCTACTAGTATTAATTATTACTTCATTTTCCATAGGGACCTTATACAGTCTAGAAAATCCTAAGACAAAAAGCAGAAGGAAAAAGAAACAGCTCAAGCAACTCAGCTAAGGGAAATATTTAAGCAGATTACCATTGACCTGTCGAGTAAGATTGTAGCTATGAAATTATGTAGACCGTTTGCTAGAAAAGAGCTAAGTAATCTAGCCAAAACAATAAATGTTGAAAATACCAAAGTGGGTTTAGCTAAACTGGATAAGAATAAAAAATACGGGAATAGCAAAGAGCATCAGATTATCTTTCATGGAATATTTGTTTTCCTTTGTAAAAGTAAAAAGCCGTGCTTTGTTCAATAAAAAAGGCGAGTCCAATGACTCGCCTCTTTTAGCTTTTATGAATAAATCCTTAGAAAGGGTAATCGTTTGCTTCAATTATTGCAGCTGCAATTCTTTTTCTAGCTGCTGTAGTATTGTAAGGATCCGTTTTAGTGAATCTCTTCAAGCCCATTAGCATCATTTTTTGAGTATCTCCTTCAGCGAATGCATATAATGCATGACGTCCGCTTGAATTAATACGCTCCATTGAATCAGAAACAAATGTTCTTGTCATGTCCGTATATAAAGAAACTGCCTCTTCACCTTTAACCGCAGCCATTTTTTGGGTACGTAGGATACAAGATTCAGCAGCAAATACTTCAATTAACATATCTGCTAATTCCATCAAGATCATTTGCTCTCTGTCTAATTTAGTCATAAACTTCTGAGCAGCTGCACCAGCAGTCATTAAGATTGCTTTTTTCGCATTATTAACTGCTATCATTTCTTTCTCTAAGAAACCTGTTGGCTCGTCACCAAAAGAAGGGATAGCCATTAACTCACCTTGAACAGCCATAGCTGGCTTCATGATATCTAATTCACCCTTCATTGCGCGCTTAAGGATTGTTCCTACAGCTAGCAAACGGTTAATCTCATTTGTTCCTTCAAAAATTCTATTGATACGACTATCTCTATAAGCTCTACAAGCTTGAGTTTCTTCAGAGAACCCCATTCCACCATGGATTTGAACATTCTCATCTGCAGTATAATCACCTGCTTCAGAACCCTGTACTTTAAGAATAGCTGCTTCGATGCTATATTCATCTGCTGCGGCTAATTTAGCTTCAACAGAATCCATTCCACCAGCAACTAATTCATTGATTTTATCTTCAATTAACCCTGAAGTTCTGTACACAGCAGACTCGATAGCGAAAGTTTTGATAGCCATCTCAGCTAATTTGTACTTAATTGCTCCGAATTTGGCAATTGGCATTCCAAACTGCTCTCTCTCATTAGCATACTTAACGGCATCACGAACACCTTCTTTACATCCACCAACAGCCAATAAACCTAATTTATAGCGACCAATGTTTAATACGTTAAATGCAATTTTGTGTCCTTTTCCAATATCCCCTAGTAAGTTTTCTCTAGGAATCCTTACTCCTTCGAAAAATACTTGTCTAGTAGATGAACCGTTAATTCCCATTTTATGCTCTTCAGCATTTAAACGTAAACCATCTCTACCTTTCTCTACTAAGAAACCTGTAAAACCACTAGTACCTTCTAGACGATCATCTTCTTGTACTTGCGCAAAAACGGTAAACAAATCAGCAAAACCTGCATTTGTAATCCACATTTTTTGACCTGTCAAGATCCATTCTGTTCCATCTTCACTTAGAACTGCTTTAGTCTTAGCTCCTAATGCGTCTGACCCAGAACCTGGCTCTGTTAAACAATATGATGATTTTGCTTCTCCTGAAGCCAATTTAGGCAACCATTCTTGCTTTTGCTTCTCTGTACCATAATACAAAATAGGTAAAGTACCGATTCCAATATGCGCTGTAAAAGCGACGCTCCAAGATTGACCTCTACCGAAATGCTCAACAATCAATGAATCTGTATTAAAATCAACACCCATTCCACCATACTGCTCAGGAATGCCTGTTCCTAATAGACCTTGTTCACCAGCTTCATGCAACAATTCAACTACCTTATCGAAATCCTTGTGCTCAATGGCATCGTAATGAGGGGCAACTCTTTTATCAATAAACTCTGCAGCCATTTCAGAAAATGCTGCTTGCTCTTCGTTCTTATCTTCTGGAATAAATACGTCTTGAGGGTTAGATTCCTTAATTAAGAATTCTCCACCTTTTAATACTGTTTTCGTTTCTTGCTCTGTCATTTTTTTAAGTATTTAGTACTAGGTATCAAATACCTAGTAATTGGTTAATATTATATTTAATCTGAGTACTTAATACTTAATACTCGGTACTAATTTTAATTATTTTAGTAACTCATAGATGCCGGCAATTCCTTGTCCCCCACCAATACATGCTGTTACCATTCCGTACTTCTTGTTTCTTCTACGAAGTTCGTTCAATACTTGAACAGTTAACTTAGTTCCAGAGCATCCTAGTGGATGTCCAAGAGCCAACGCTCCTCCATTTACATTAACAATTGATCTATCCAAATCTGGCATATTTTGCATAACCCCTAAAGATTGTGCAGCAAAAGCTTCATTCAATTCTATTAAATCAATATCGCTCAATTTCATTCCAGCCAACTTCAATGCTTTAGGAATAGCTGCTACTGGGCCCATTCCCATTAAACGTGGATCAACTCCTATGGTAGCACTTGTAATCATTCTTGCAACTGGCTCTAATCCTAATTCTTTAACCATTGCTTCGCTCATCACTAAGCAGAAAGAAGCTCCATCTGAAGTTTGAGAAGAATTACCTGCAGTTACCTGACCGCCATTTTTAAATACTGGACGCAAACGAGCTAAGGCCTCGATTGATGTATCGGCTCTTGGCCCTTCATCCGCACTAACGGTATATGTTCTTGTATGTTTCTTTCCATCTTTGTAGTATACTTCCTCTACTTCAACAGGAACGATTTCATCTTGAAACAAACCAGCTGCTTGAGCTTTCAACGCTTTTTGATGCGATTCGTAAGCGAATGTATCACTCTGTAATCTAGTAATGTCATACTTGTCAGCAATGTTCTCCGCTGTTAAGCCCATTCCGATGTAATAATCTGGATGATCTTTGGCTACTGTATAATTGGGAACTGTTTTGAATCCCATTGTTGGCACTAAACTCATTGATTCTGTACCACCAGCCAAAATACATTCAGCCATACCAGCTTTAATTTTAGCAACTGCCATTGCAATAGTTTCTATACCAGAGCCACAATAACGGTTAACTGACACACCACCAACACTTTCCGGTAAATTTGAAGCAATTGAAACCCATCTTCCCATTTGAAGACCTTGTTCTGCTTCTGGCACTGCATTTCCAACAATTACATCATCAATTCTTGCTGGATCCAATTCTGGCGTATCCGCCAAAATATGGTTAATTACTTCTGCGGCTAAATCAATTGGCGTTGTGAATCTAAATCCACCTCTACCCGCTTTTCCAACAGCAGTTCTAAATCCTTTTACTATATATGCTTCCATTGTTTTTTTATTTAGTATTGAGCACCTAGTACGTAGTACTAAAACTCTCTTATTATCAATTTTGTTTACTTCATACTAGGTACTTGGTAATCACTTTTAGTTTCTTAATGGTCTTCCGGTAGTTAAAATACTTTGGATTCTTTCCAAAGTTTTCTTCTCACCACAAAGTGATAAGAATGCTTCTCTTTCTAGATCTAATAAATATTGCTCAGATACTTTTGTCGGTTGACTTAAATCACCTCCACAAAGAACGTAAGCGATCTTTCTTGAAATCAAAGCATCATGCTCACTCGCATATTTTCCAACTTGGAAACCAGCTACACCAGCATATAAAGCCGCTAAGCCTGTTCTTCCTAGGACCATGATATCGTTTCTTTCCGCTGGTTTAGTATAACCTGCTTCGTATAAGTCAATTACTTTTTGCTTAGCTTCCGCAATTGCTCTATCTTGATTTACTACTACAAAATCTTTCTTTGGATCTAATACCCCTATTTGAAAACCTTCGTGAGCTGAAGTAGCCACTTTAGCTGTAGCGATGTTTGTGAATCGGTCTGAAATTTTAGGTACCATAGTATCTTGAGGACCGAAACTATCAGATGCTCTTAAAGCAAACTCTTTCGTTCCACCACCTGCAGGAATTAAACCGACACCCACTTCTACTAAACCAATATAAGTTTCTGCTGCAGCCATTGCTGCGTCAGAATGCATAGCAATTTCACAACCACCACCCAATGTCATTCCGTGAGGAGCTGACACTACAGGAATCGCACTATGACGAATACGCATTACTGTATTTTGGAAATATTTAATGGTAAAGTTTAATTCATCCCATTCTTGATCAATGGCTTGCATCATGATCATTGCTAGGTTTGCGCCAGCAGAAAAGTTAGGTGCATTATTACCTAGAACAATTCCTTTCCATCCGTCTTTCTCTGCAATATCAATTGCTTTATTAATTCCTTCTAATACTTCACCACCAATAGCATTCATTTTTGTTTGAAATTCTACATTCATAACACCCTCACCTAAATCGTGAACGGTGCAACCTGAATTTTTAAATACTGGTGCTTTTTCTCTTAAGTTATCTAGAATAATAAAGTTCTCTCTTCCCGGCACAGCTTTAAGGCTCTTACTTGGAATATCGTAGTATTTCAATTCTCCACCTTCTACCTTATAGAATGATTCCCCTCCAGCAGCTAACATTTCATCTACCCATTTTGCAGGTGCATAGCCAGCGGCTTTCATATTCTCAACAGTTTTTTCAACTCCAACAGTTTCCCATTGCTCGAAAGGACCTATTTCCCATCCGAAACCTGCACGCATAGCATCATCAATTCTGTATAGCTCATCAGATATTTCTGGAATACGATTTGAAACGTATTGGAATATCATATAAGAGAGTCTATTCAAGAAATCCGCTGCATTGTCTTTACCTGCAGCGATCGCTTTCAGTCGTCCTTTCAAATCAGGTGCTTGTCTTGCGGCAGCAACCGAAGCAAATTTTGATTTTACACTAGGAACGTACTCAAATTTCTCTAAATCCAATTGTAAGATGACTTTATTGCCATTCTCATCTTTGGTCTTTTTGTAGAAACCTTGCTTAGTTTTATCTCCTAGCCATTTGTTCTCTTCCATCTTCAAGACGTAAGCAGGGACATCAAAAGTGTCACGCATTTCGTCACTTGGACAGTTATCATAAACACCTTTAGCTACTTTAATTATAGTATCAAGTCCAACAACATCTGCCGTTCTAAAAGTAGCTGACTTTGGTTTACCTGTTAAAGAACCCGTCAAACCGTCAATATCTGCAACACTTAATCCCATTTCTCCTTGCAACTTAAAAATGGCAGCCATTGAGAATACACCTACTCTATTTGCAATAAATGCAGGTGTGTCTTTACATAATACAGGCGTCTTTCCTAAAAATAGATCCGCGTAGTTTTCAAAGAACTTCACTATTTCTGGATCTGTCTTTGTTGAAGGAATGATTTCAAACAAACGTAAATAACGTGGAGGATTGAAAAAGTGTGTTCCACAGAAATTCTTATTAAAATCTTCGCTTCTTCCTTCCGTCATCATTTCGATAGGGATACCTGAAGTATTAGAAGTAATTAAAGTACCAGGCTTTCTGAATTGCTCAAGCTTATCGAAAACTTGTTTCTTAATGTCTAAACGCTCAATTACTACTTCAATTACCCAGTCACAATCTGCAATAAGGTTCATGTTGTCATCAAAATTACCTGTAGTAATTCTGTTCGTAAATGACTTATCGTAAATTGGTGAAGGATTAGATTTTAGCGTAGATTTCAATGCGCCGTCTACAATACTATTTCTTTTGGCTTTGTTGTCTTTATCTTCCTCTTTCAAATCAAAAGGAACGATATCAAGAAGAACTACTTCTAAACCGATGTTTGCGAAATGACAGGCAATTCGCGAACCCATAACTCCCGAGCCCAATACGGCAGCTTTCCTAATGTGTCGCTCTTTTGCGGGAATAACTGCTTTTGCTTTTGTACTTATTTCCATATATTCTATATCTTTTGGTCCTTATTATGTTTTATCAAACAAACGTTTGGTAAATTTAGTTCAAATTTTGGATATAGGCAAATAATGTTCTTTGTTAAAGCATAAAAATCACTTGAATAAATGTTCTCATTAGCTTATATTTGATTTATGCAATTTCAATCCTATGAAAATTAGATTTAGGATCATTAGTTCATATTGGTTTATAGGAGCTGTTTTAATCCTGCTACTTAACGACTTCTTTCTTAAAGAATACTATCACAATTGGTTTACGGGGAAGCTGTCCGATTTTGCCGGATTATTTTTCTTGCCGCTTTTTCTTAGTGTCCTTTTCCCCAAAAGAATTAAAGCACTTCTACTTGCCAGTGGCTTGTTTTTTATGTTTTGGAAATCTCCTTGGAGTATTGGGCTCATCGATTTCATTAATACTGTTCCAGGCTTTCACTACGCTAGAGTAATAGATTACACTGATTTGCTGGCCTTATTGATATTACCACTCTCCTATTGGGTTTATCAAGGAAAGGATGATTGGCCAGTTCTACGAATATCCCCAGCCATCCCAATGAGCATTGCGGCCTTTGCTATGATGGCGACCAGTCAGGAAGAAAATTTTACAGAACTGAATGAAGCCTACATGGTGAACGACTTGCAATCAGATTTATATAGTTTCATAAATGCCAATAGTCTCAATTTTGAAAACGATGGAGTTTACCTTCGATTTAACGACAGTACCCTTTTAGATACTTCGTTCTTTAATATTGATCTTTTGGGTGGACAAATGTCTAAATCTGCAGCCGTTTTAGGTGCCTTAATATTCATTGATTCCACAAAAACGCAGGTTTACCTTTTTGACTATCAGCAATCTGGGGGAGATTGTGGCTTTTTTCGTCCAAGATGCGAAGAGCCTTATGATGATAAGGATCTAGTTCTTGAAGAAATCGAGACTCGATTTTTGGATCTCTTATAAAATTATGGCAAACACCTACTTCCAATTTAAACAGTTCAAAATTGAACAAGCCAATTGTGCCAACAAAGTGAGCACGGATGCTTGTGTATTTGGAGCTTGGTTAAACGAATACCTTCCCAATTCCTGCTCAGTATTAGATGTGGGTTGCGGTTCAGGATTGCTGAGTTTAATGTTAGGACACAAGAGCCTCATTAGGATTACCGGTATTGAAATTGATGCTTGTTGTGCGAAACAAGCCAAGAACAATGTACTAACTAGTCCATGGAGTGAACGGATAGAGATAAGAGAAGCCGATATGCGTACTTGGGAGACCAATAAAAAGTTTGATATTATTATCAGTAATCCCCCATTCTACAATAATAGTTCACAAAACCCCAATTCGAAGAAAAACTTGGCAAGGCAAATCGAAAGTTTAGGTCCTGAAAACTGGAAACACCTGCTTTCTCAAACCACTCACAATACGACTATAATCGTTCTATTACTTTCAGACAATGATGTACACCTGGCTTATCGCAAAGAATTATCAGCTTTAGGATTCTCGAATCTACAGTCAATTGCCCTCAAGGACACAAAAAATGCTTTGGTAAAACGAACCATACTAATCGCCTCAAAACTCCCTATTCCCTCCATCAAAACAGACACAATCGTTTACAAGGAAGACGATCAATCTTATAGTTCTCAATTCGTAAAACTTCTAAGCAATTATTATTTATATTTAGGGTAATACTTTTCTTCACTAATCTGCTTGTAAAAAGATACTTATATCCTTTAGAGTTCGTAATTTTGTTTCGGCAAATCATTAAACCCATAAGTCATGAAAAAAATTGAGACAGTCGTAAGCACTTTAATCTTGGGGAGTTTTCTATTATTCTCTTCTTGCGGAGGAGGTTCAACGCCATCACCTGATTTTGACATCCCCGATGACACTGAGGAAGAAACAGAAGAAATCGTCATCAAGGTAGAAGACATTGAAGACCTGCTTTCCTATAAAGGCATAGGTCCAATTAGCAATATCGAATTAGCAGATGAAATAGATGAAGACTTGGCTGAATATGGCTTAGAGGTTTTTAACTTGAATTGTGTAGCCTGTCACAAATTAGATAGTCGTTTGGTTGGGCCAGCATTAGCGGGAGTTACAGAAAGAAGATCATCCGAGTGGATTATGAATATGATATTAAATCCGGACCTTATGGTGAAAGAAGATACAATAGCCAAAGCCTTATTAGCAGAATATGGATCACCTATGAACAATCAAAATTTAAGCGAAAAAGAAGCTCGCGGGATATTGGAATATTTAAGAGCTAATCTTTAGCAAAATAATCCGAGGTATTCTGAGTCTAGGTATACTGCTATACTAAGCATTCTTTTTCAAATAAGGCTTCAAGTACTGGTAATGAAATAACAATAAAATGCTGTAAAACATAATCACAAAGATTAGTGAGTGGTTAAGTTCTACCCAAAATTTACTCGCATATTTATCTAAAAATACTAGGAAAGTTATTCTTAATGTATTCGCAAAAACCATAGTTGTCAAACCACTTAGAATAAAAAATATTTTCCTTGTAATAGATCCAGGTAAAAAAACAATAGTTAGTGCATATACTAAGCAAGCTGTCACCCCTAAGCAATGATAAGCTACATAGATTCCATTTGCCCCATCAATAGCGATAGAAATGAAATCTCCATAGGAAGTATATGAGGTAAAATAATTGTATCTAACAGATAAGGCATTTAATATGAAAGCCACCCTGTTTACATAAAAAGCAGCAAATACCTCGTTAAATGCGGTTCCAAAGTTATCTAATGATTCAAACTTTGGGCCGATGAAGGTTTTAATAACTTTCCAAACTCCATAGACTCCAAACAAACAAGCAACATAGTAATATTCTATTTTTGTCTTCTTGAAAGTTTCTAATTTATCTTTAAGGCTCATTGTTAGTTATTAAGGTTCAGTAAATTTAATTAAATCAAAAATGCATTACAAGAAAATCAAGCAAGGCATTTGAATGGAGAGGAAGGGTTTTGAACCTTCTACAAAGTTCTTCTTGATACGCGAACTTAAATGGTATAAATTTTGTTATAATACTAGAAGACCCTTTATTATGCCGTTCTAATCGTTTAGTAATGTTGTTAACTTGTCCAATATAAAAGCGATCAAACCTTTAGCTCTAAATTAAAGCTACATAATATATGCAGAAAATGAAAAAAAACATTATCCTAGTTAAACAGAAATCATTGAAAGCCTTCACTATTTGTTATTTAAAGGCTATATTCGCATCCGACAAAAAATTACGACACATTATGAACACAATTACAAATGCAAAAATGAGTTGGTTAGTGCTATCCCTAATATTATTAGCATTTCCAAATACAAGTGTTAGCCAAACAGTTAAGTTAGGCATACTTGAATCTTTTGTGGGTTATACCGGAGCTGGGGCTGTTACAAATGCAGCGGGAGCAAGCTGGACAGGCGATGCTGGTACAAATATTGGAGCATTTAGCGGATTTGGTACCAACCCATCTTTTATCGGAAACACCTACAGTGCTGATGCTTCAACTGCACAGTGCAGATTCGATTTAATGAGGGTATTTATTCATCTTAACGATCTTTTCGTTGACTACCCTGCCACCCATGCTCCTGCTTTTGGAGCTGGTGAAACTATTCTGCCTGGAGTTTATTCCATAGATGGTGCGGGATCCGTAGGGGGAGCTTTTACCCTTGATGGAGGAGGAGACCCTAATGCTTATTTTGTGATTAAATTTTATGGTGCCATGAATGTAGGAGCTGGTGCAACGATTAATTTAACCGGAGGAACACAATCTTGCAATGTTTTTTATATTGCCGATGGCGCTATTTCTGTTGCAGCAAATGCGAATTTAAAAGGAACCTTATTTTCAAAAATAGGAGCTGTTGACCTTGGTGATGGTGTTGTTCTTGAAGGAAGAATGCTTTGCCTGGAAGGAGCTATAACTGCTGGGACTAGTGCTACCGTAAGTCCACCTCCTGGTACTTGCACCATTCCAATATTCTGTGAAAGTAGCTGTAGTCCTGCTCCTGCTGTTGATGTTTTAGGCGTTCTCTTAGATTATGCCCTCTACACTAATTTAGGTGCTGTGCCAAATACTGGTACATCTGGTATTAATGGTAAAATTGGCACAAATTCAGGTATTGTAAGTGGTTTTGGGTCTTCAATTGTTATTAGTGATATTCATACTGCTGATGCTAGTACAGCACAAGCAAAAATAGATTTAGATAACGCATATATAGCGCTTATGGCTCTAACAAATACGGTAACTAGTCATCCTGCAGTTTTTGGAAGTGTTGCTCCAGGCGGGGAAACAATAAATGCTGGGGTTTATTTCATAAACAGTGCTGGATCTTTATCAGGTACGCTCGTTTTAGATGGCCAAAATAATCCCGATGCAATATTTGTTTTTAAGTTTGCTGGGGCATTTTCAGTAGCTTCACGAGCAAAAATGATTTTAATTAATGAAGCACGTAGATGTAATGTTTTTTTTATTGGTGGAGCCGGAGTTGCCATTGGTGCTATTAGTATAGCAGACAATACTGTCTTAAAAGGAACATTTCTTTCTCATGGTGGAGCCTGTGGATCAGGAGCTTCTACGTTTATCTCTGGTAGACAGCTTTCTACAGGTGGGGCAGTTAATACTTATTCTGGAATAGTTTATAATAATCCAGAAAGCGTTACTTCTACACTAATCGGAGTCTCACTCCCAATTGAATTACTATCATTTACAAGCAAGTGCAACAATCAAAATATAGTATTGGAATGGAGTACCGCAACGGAAGTAAATAACGATTATTTTTCAATAGAACGAAGTATAGATGGAATTAATTGGGAGCTTGTTACTAAAGTTGATGGAGCGGGTAATTCATCTTCAATTAAGACTTATTCATATATTGACGTATGGCAGTATCATGATATTTCTTATTACCGTTTGAAACAGACTGACTATGACGGAGAATTTAAGAACTCTTCCATTATTCCAATAGAAAAATGTGGGGAAGATATAATTGAATTAGCGATTAACAGTAATCCAATAATTGAATTAGCTATTTATCCTAATCCTGTAATTGAAACACTCAACTTATCCTATGAAGGAGATAAAAGTCAGGTTCTTTCAACATCAATTTATAACCTATTGGGAGAAATGGTTTACTATTCAGAGTTTTATCAACCAAAAATTGTGTTTGAAAATAAATTAAACGGTGTTTATTTTATTCATGTAAATACAACTTCAAAAAATAGTATTAAAAAATTCATTGTTGTTGGTTAAAGAATTGCTCCAGAGGTATTTGCTTGGATATCATTTTAACTGCGATATAAGTAGGTATGTGGTGGTATTATTTAATTTGACCTAACTGGAACTTATAAAAAATAGACCCCATAAAAAGTAAAATTTATCAAACGAAATAGCCGCCAGCTCATAATAGTAGCTAAAAAATATAGGGGTTTTGGTGGTAAATTGAAAGATTTAAGCTTCGCTTGAAACCCGCCAAACCAAAATTTTGATAACAAAAAAATAAATAGACAACTATTTAGCTTAGTTAAGTGCTAAATTGAAAGGGTTGTGTTTCAAAATCCCCTGAGTTTCTTAGCCAAACGTTAGCGTCAATTATAATCCATCCTGAAATACCTATACACTAAAACAAGGTACAGGTACAAAAACGGTGGATATGTGAAACGATATAGTGAAAGCTTTAAACTAAAAATTTTAGCAGAACTTACCAAAGGAAATCACTCCAAAAGACAAATTGCATTAACTTTCGGCATACAATCCAGTACTATCAATGTATGGATTAAAAAATATGATCGTAAAGATTTAATGAATACCCGTGTGACGGTACAAACAGAAGATGAATTAAGCCGTCTTAAAGCCCTTCAGAAAGAACTAAAACAACTCAAAGATCTTCTTTAAGAAGGATCTAGATAAGCTTGTTACAGACTCTTATCTGGAAGTAGCTGCTGAAAACTTAGAATATAAAGATGCTCAAGAATTAAAAAAAACTTAAACATCGAGCCCTAATGAAAGTAGCTCCAAAAAACAGAGAGGATAGAATGTTCTCAATAGATGTAATTTGTGATGCTTTCTCCCCGCACTCTTCGTAGTTTGCCACACCTAACCCTGTCCGTATGCTTTCAGCTACGGACTTCTATGTAAGTAGCATCTGCTACAATTTGCAAGATACAAAGGAATACAACGGTCAGGATAACCTCCATTTTAAAATTAAGTATTTTCAAACGGCTATTTAAATATTAATAATACATATTTGATTCATGTCAGATAAACAAGGATACCAAATTAGAGATCAAGAAGCTTGTTATTTTCTTACTTTTCAAATTGTAGGATGGTTAGATATTTTCACAAGAAAACGATATCGTGATATTGTCGTTGAAAGTTTTGCCTATTGTCTGAAAGTAAAGGAATTGAAAATTTATGCATGGGTAATTATGTCAAATCATATCCATTGTATTCTTTCTAGCAATAATGGGAGTTTAAGTAATACCATAAGAGACTTTAAGCGTCACACTAGTAAGCAGATTATTGAAAGTATACAAAACAAGAATGAAAGCCGAAGAGAATGGTTGCTGCATCAATTCAACTATTATGCATCTAAACACAAACGAAACAAAATATACCAAATTTGGACACATGAAAATCATCCGATTGAATTGGAAGGCGAAATGTTTGAACAACGCTTAGATTACATTCACAATAACCCCGTTAGAGCTGGCGTAGTTTGGAATCCAGAGGATTATTTATATAGCAGTGCCATTGATTATAGTGGAGAGAAAGGATTGCTAGAAATTACATATATTTGAAAGGGTAGCTGAAAGCTACCAACATAATAGTCCGTAGGCAAAGCCATACGGACAGTAACGGTAATGACAAACTACGCACAGTGGGTAGCTGAAAGCTACCAACATAATAGTCCGTAGGCAAAGCCATACGGACAGTAACGGTAATGACAAACTACGCACAGTGGGAGAAAATAGCCGAATGGGAAAAAATAGATAGTACAGAAGTTCTCTACTAAAAGGCTAAAAATAAATACACCATAATTAATCCTCTATTAAATAATGCTCTTCAAGAAAGAGAAAGGGATTTCATCTTTAATAAGGACCTTGAGTTAGTGAGGTAAAACCAAGGTTTGTTTCATTAAATTTCCTTTGATTTCCATTGCTTTGTTACTATAATGTTACTCATAAAAATAGAAAAGCCTAACAATCAATATGTTAGGCTTTTCTCTCAGTACCCCGGGCGGGAATCGAACCCGCACTCCCGAAAGAACTGGATTTTGAATCCAGCGCGTCTACCAATTCCGCCACCAGGGCATTTTAGATGTTTACATCCATTTCCCGTATCCACTTATGCATTAACGATTCACAAATATAAAGTTTGTTTTGAATTATTTACCAGTAAACCATCTAAATAAATCATTTCCATTTGCATAAATAAGTAGTGAGAACAATAAGATCATTCCTACTACCTGCGCATAGTACATAAACTTCTCAGGAGGAGGTTTTCTAAAGATCATTTCATAAATCGTGAAAACCGCATGTCCACCATCTAAGGCTGGAATAGGTAAGAGATTCATGAAGGCTAGAATAATAGAAAGAAAAGCCGTTTTAGCTAAGAAAGAATACCAAGAGAATCCTCCCGAATACAATTTAGCAATAGTTCCAAAGCCTCCAATCTGTCTAAATCCTTTAACTACAGGATCAAACATTAACTTGAACTGACGTACATAAAACACTAGTGTTTCCCATGATTTAACCGGACCTGCTACAAGTGCTTGAAGAATAGTGTAATCTCTATGCGTAACTTTCAAATCATTCTTAGCGAAGAATCCCATGGCTGAATTCTCATCCAACTGGGTGCTAAAAGTTAAAATCTCTCCTGCTCTATCTACTTCAAACTCCACTACTTCTCCAGGATGATCACTTTTCAATACTAATAGGTCTTGATGAAAGTTCACTGGTTCGCCTTCAAAGCTTACTATTCGGTCACCCGCTAGAACGCCGTTGTCAGCTAAGACTTTACTCGATACAGAATCAATGATGCTCAAAGAAGCCGTTTCAAACAATCGGACAGTCGGATCGTCAATTACACTCTTGTAAAAAGTCTTTTCAATTCCTGTTATCTGTCCTTCTTGACCATCACGTAAATAAGTGATATTATCTGCTAGTGAAAACAACATTTCTAGCTTCACCTTCTTCGCATCCTTTATTTTCTTACCATCTACATGAGTAACAATATCTCCATTTTGCAAACCTAAAGCGGCGCCAGTAGAATCTACATAGATACCGTGAGTTTGATCTTCTACTTTCACGTAGCTATCGCCCCAGATACCGGCTATCAATGCATACATAACGAATGCCACTAGAATATTAACGATAATTCCACCTAAAAGAATGATTAATCGTTGCCATGCTGGCTTAGATCTAAATTCATGATCCTGAACAGGTTGTTTCAATGCATCCGTATCCATACTTTCATCCATGATACCGGACATTTGCACGTATCCTCCAAAGGGAAACCAACCGATACCATACTCCGTATCGCCAATTTTTTTCTTGAACAAAGCAAATTTTGCCACTTCTGGCATTGGGAAAAGGAAATCAAAAAATAGGTAGAACTTCTCTACGCGAACACCAAAATATTTAGCTGCGAAAAAGTGACCTGCTTCGTGAAGAACAATTAAAAGCGATAATCCTGCAAAAAATTGTACAACGGTAATGAATGTTTCCATAGATATAATTGAAGCGCAAGATTACGAAAAATAAGCCAATTTATAAGCAAATTTATAAGCAAATTAACCGTTTTTCACATACTTCATCAGCTTATCAGCCAATTCGCGATTGTTTGCCAAATGTTGCACCTTATTCTGTCCCCCAGCTTTGTCATGTTCAGAAAAGTAAGCTGCAAATCCACCTGAATCAATAACAGTGAGTTTGGCTTGACTAAGAATTTCTCCGGCTCTTAAGTCCTTGTAATAGCTATTCTGTTTTTGCACCAAGCGATCTAACTTACTTGCAAAGGCAGCAAGATCAACATCCTTGTCGTTCTCAATTTCTACAAACCACTCATGACAAGAGTCTCCCTCTTTTTCTGCAATTAAAGGAGCTACCGTAAACTCTGAGTACTTGATTCCTAAGCTTTTACTTGCCTGACTGATAGCCCTTTCAACTTCCTCCTGAATAACGTGCTCGCCAAAGGCAGATATAAAATGCTTTACTCTTCCTGTCACTACAATACGATAAGGAGATATACTTACAAATTTTATCGTGTCGCCCGTGTTATAGGCCCAAAGACCTGCATTAGTACTCACAATTAATACATAGTCAAGGTCCAATTGAATTCCACCTAAATGCACCCTAGTCGGAGATTTTGCATGAATTTCACTTGACTTCACAAACTCATAAAAGATTCCACCTTCAAGATTCAATAACATCCCTTCATCTTGCTGGCTATCTTGGTACGCGAAAAAACCTTCAGAAGCCGGATAAGTTTCAATGGTATCTACTCCTTTACCTAGTAAAGCTTCCATTTTGCTTTTGTACGGTTGGTAATTAACTCCTCCATGAACATATAATTGCAAATCTGGATAGAGTTCTTTCAAATCTTTGGCTCCCGTTTTTTGAAGGAGTTGCTCGAAATACATTACACACCATGGAGGGATACCACTTAATAAAGACATTTTTTCTTTGTCCGTTTCTTCAACAATGGCACTCAATTTTTCATCCCAATTTTCAATACAATTAGTCTCATATGAAGGAAGTCTATTCCCTAAAAGCCAACTCGGAACATGATGGTAAGCGATGCCTGATAATCGTCCAATTTTGATTCCATTTTCGGTGGTCAATTCTGGACTACCTTGAAGGAAAATCATTTTTCTTGAAAAGAAAATTGCTTCCTTTTTTTCAGTCACATAAGCAAATAAACTATTTCGTGCGGCTTTAATATGATGACCAATTGAGTCTTTAGTTATGGGTATATATTTTGACCCGCTTGTGGTTCCACTTGTCTTGGCAAAATAGATAGGTCTTCCTTTCCAAAGTACATTTTTTTCGCCATTTCTTACTCTGTCTATGTAAGGTTTTAGCCCTTCATAATCACTAATTTTAACTTGACAATAAAAGTCATAATACAAGCTGATTTCATCGAAATTATGATCCTTTCCGAAACTAGTTCCTTTGGAGTTTTTGATTAAGTAAGTCAACGTATCTATCTGACTTACAACACCATTATTATGATTTTCTTTAATTCTCCTAGTTATTCGACTTGCAATTGGATTTAACAAGTATTTTAAATACTTCATTACGCCAAAATTACAATTAAAAACTAAATTGCAACTATGCTTGTTATACTTTCGTATAAGAATGTAGATAACTAAGAACCCCACCTTGTTCTTCTCAGATTTGGAGATCATGCTTTTAGCTATATTTGACTTTCAAAACCAAGTATCAACCATGAAATATTTTATACTGTCTTGTTTATTTTTTTTCACAATTGTCCTCTCCTATTCTCAAGAAAATTTTTGGAGTGAAAGAAATTTTCAAGAGCTCAATCTTCAAGGGCAACAATTTATTTTCCCCGAAAAATATCTCGCTTTCGAACTAGAATATCAAAGTATCAAATCGTATATTTTTAATGCCCCTCTTGAAAATCAAATTGGGTCCATTTTAAATTCGCCTATTCAGATTTCGGTCCCTATGCCAACAGGTGAATTTGAGCATTTTAATTTAGTAGAATCTCCAGTTTATGATTTGGAGCTAATTGAAAAATTTCCTGGCATCAAAACTTTTGTTGCTTACAATTCAGAACACCCTAATTGGTATGCTCGTTTCGATTTAACTCCGCAAGGATTTCATGGAATGATTCTCGGAACTGATAAAGGAACCGTTTTTATTGATCCAATTATGCACTTGGGAGACCTCAATCATTACTTTTCCTACTATAAAAAAGATTTCCATCGAGAAAATGAAGCCTTAATTTGCCATTTAGATGACAAACTTCCTTCATTACCAAGTACAAGCAACTCTAATGGAACGCACAAGAGTTTTGGTTCTTGCGAATTAAGGACTTACCGTTTAGCGGTATCCGCTACTGGGGAATATACGACTTTCCATGGAGGAACGGTTGCTCAAGCTCTAGCAGCTCAAGTAACCACCATGAATAGAGTGAATGGCATATTTGAAAGAGACATCGCTATTCACATGAATATCATTGCTAATAACAATTTAATCATATATACTAACGCAGCAACAGACCCTTTTTCTAATGGGAATACAAACGCTATGATTAACGAGAATCAGACCAACACGGATGCTGTTATTGGATCTGCTAATTACGACATAGGGCACATATTCGGCACTAACAGTGGTGGTTTAGCGCAGTTATTCTCTCCTTGTTCCGGAAACAAAGCCAGAGGAGTAACCGGAAGTGGAGCCCCGGTAGGTGACCCTTTTGACATTGACTACGTAGCCCATGAAATGGGACATCAATTTGGCGCTAACCATACCCAAAACAATTCTTGCAATAGGAATAATGCGACGGCTATGGAGCCAGGAAGTGCATCAACCATTATGGGCTACGCAGGAATTTGCGCACCTAACGTTCAAAGTAATAGCGACGATTATTTTCACGGAATAAGCTTAGAGGAAATGGGTTCTTTCATATTGGGTTCAGGAAATCTGTGCCCCGTTAAAACTCCCTTAGGAAATCTAGCGCCTTCCGTAAGTGTGCCTTTTACAACTGTCAGTATTCCGGCAAATACCCCCTTTAGTTTAACGGCCTTTGCGACAGACCCTAATGCAGCCAATACCTTAACTTATTGCTGGGAACAAATGGATAATGCCTCGGCTACCATGCCTCCAGTATCTACAAATACTGACGGTCCAGCTTTTAGAAGTTTTGACCCAAGCACAAACCCCACTCGATATTTTCCAAGGCTACCCGATGTTATAGCAGGCGTAACACCTACGTGGGAAGTTCTTCCGTCAGTAACCAGAAGTATGGACTTTAGAGTACTAGTCAGAGATAACAATCCAGGCGGCGGATGTAATGATCATGAAGACATAACGGTTAACGTAGTAGGTTCTGCCGGCCCTTTTGTCGTAAATTATCCAAGTGCCACAGGAATAACATGGACAGGAAACTCTAATGATACGGTAACCTGGAACGTTGCCAATACAGATGCCTCCCCTATCAGTTGTGCGAACGTTAATATTTTAATCTCCTATGATGGAGGCGTTTCATTTCCCGACACCTTAGCCAATAATGTAACAAATGATGGTAGTCAACTAATTTCTGTTCCTAATATAAGTACAACAGATGCGTTAGTCATTGTTCAATGCGCAAACGGCACCTTCTACGATGTTTCAGACAATACCTTTACGATTACAGCACTTGTTAATGATTTCACTTTTACTAGCTCTAATTCCAACATCAGTTTATGTCCAGGAGATGATGCTATATATAACCTGACGGTAGGTTTCTTGGGTGTTATTACAGACACTGTAACCCTAAGTACCACGGGGCTTCCGGCAGGATTGTCTTTTAATTTTTCAAATAATTCCCAAGCGCCGGCTTATGGTTCAATATTCACAATTTCTAATACAAACGCAGTAACTCCAGGTCTTTACAACTTTAGCCTATTGGCTTCCACCAGTACATTTGGAACGAAAACAATCAATGCAAGTATAGAAATATTTCCAAACTTATCTGGAACAATTAATGCGCTGACTCCAGCAAACACTGCTACGGGCATCAGCTCCCCAATAAATATTACTTGGTCCACAATTACAGACTTTAGTTATTATGATATCGTACTTTCAACTCATTCAGGATTGTCAACAACACTGGAATCAGAAGATAGCTTGACTGCTGAAAGTTATACTTCAGGAACCCTGCCTCCCAATACAACTATCTACTGGCAAGTAGAAGCCTGGAATGAATGTGACACTGTAACAAGCAACATCTTCTCATTTACTACGATTAATTGCGTTATATACTCTAGCACAGACATTCCTGTATCCATTTCCGGATCAGGTACACCAACCATTACCTCTAATATTTTTATTAGTGGAGCTTTAGGGATAATTAATGATATCAACGTGATCAATCTTACTGGTGATCATACATACATCAGCGACCTCATTTTCACCCTAAGCAGTCCAAGTGCCACTTCCGTTATCTTACTTGATAAAATATGTAACAATCAGAATGATTTCGATATTAACTTTGATGATGCTGCAGCTAATAATAACTACCCCTGTCCACCCACGGATGGAGGGTTTTATATACCAGAAGAATCTCTAGCAGCCTTTAATAGCGAAGATGCTAACGGAACTTGGGTATTAACTGTCGAAGACCGCTTTAATCAAGATGGCGGAAGCTTGGATTCTTGGGGATTAGAAATATGTTTTGATGCGCCATGTACTGCTTCAACTACCCCTACTATTGCGCCTGTTCCCGGAGTGTATTGTCCAAATACAACAGTAAATCTAATTGCTAGCGGTGGAGTAAGCGAGCCTGGCGCAACAATTAACTGGTATACTGGACCAAACGGCACAGGAACATCTCTAGGGACAGGAAGCATTGTTTCTGTTACCGCAGACAGTACACAAACTTTTTATGCGAGAAGAGAAGGCCCATGTAATACAACAAACGATTATTCAGTAACCGTAAATGTAAGACCGTTTATATATGCTTTAGATGGAACAACATCTAACACTTATTGCACAGACAATAGTGGATGGAATCACTTCTTCAATGCTAGTAATGAGATCATCTTCTCTATACAAGGTGACTTATCGGTAGCTGGACCAGGGTTTCCACTTGTAACGATTTCAGATAATGGCGTTTACTATGAAGAGAATCAGGGACCAAACAGCCCAGGCGATTGTGCAAATTCATTGAACCCAGGCGAACATCGTTTTGAAATGGAGCGAAGTTGGGACGTCAATTTTGGCGGAGGCGCTCCTAGTCCTCCATACAGTGTTCGCTTTTACCACACTCCAGCTGAAAGAACTGCAATTGAATCCGCTGCTGCGAATTTTATATCCACATTCCCTGCTTGCGCATACACTTATAAATACGCCAATCCATTAGGGTTTTATTGGTTTAAAAATTTAGGATCCAACTATACTGCTCCGGACTATGATGGCATGCAACTATCGGGTGCTAATGGTACTACAGCCAATAGTGTCAACTACGCCGAACTTACAGGAATTACTAGTTTTTCTGGAGGATCTGGGGCAATTATCCTAGGCCCTTCTACAAGCCTTTACGAAGGAATATTGATAGATTCCATTTCGACTTGTGATTCGCTAACTTGGATTGACGGAAACACTTACTCAGCGAGTAATAGCACCGCTACTTTTGAAATTGCCAGTGGGGATACCTTAGTCACGCTAGATCTTACCATCAATAATTCGAGTGCAGGAACAGACACTCAAACAGCATGCGATTCATTGACTTGGATTGATTCAAACACCTATACAGCAAACAATTCTTCCGCTACTTTTAACATTTTAGCTGGTGCCGCTAATGGATGCGATTCTTTAGTTACATTGAATCTAACTATTAACAATTCTAGTACCGGAACAGATACAAGAACGGAATGT
>JBLHMK010000009.1:0-36657 GCA_047621945.1 Flavobacteriaceae bacterium | reverse complement strand
CCGATGTTAGTAGGGTATAGGGGGAATTTTATTTCTTATCATATGGGGAAGTATTTAATAAAAGTACCTTACATCGCTTTGGTCAATATCCTAGCAGAACGCAAAATAGTCCCTGAGTTGATTCAAAATGATTTGAATCCTCAAAATTTGGAAGCAAACTTGAAAGATATTTTGAGCGAAGTAACAAATAAAGAAATGAAAGCAAACTTCAAACAAATGGTTGAAGTATTAGGAAATTCTGGTGCCTCTGAAAAGGCTGCCGAGATAATTGTAAAGAGTTAAGTATGAAGATTTTTTGTATCGGAAGAAATTATGCAGATCACGTAAAGGAGTTAAAAAATGAGATTCCCACCAAACCATTGGTATTTATGAAGCCTCCGACGGCAATTCTAAATGGAAACAAATCATTTTATATCCCTGAGTTTTCTTCTAATATTCATTATGAAGGAGAGATTGTAGTCAAAATATCAAAAAATGGAAAGCACATTCAGCAAAGATTTGCACGTGATTACTATGACATGATAAGTATTGGTATGGATCTAACCGCTAGAGACCTTCAAGCCGAGTTAAAAGCGAAAGGACATCCTTGGGAAATAGCAAAAGGGTTTGATGGGAGTGCTGTTATAGGAGACTTCATACCCCTAACTGGAGAATTAGATCAAGTTAATTTCTCTATTCGTAAGAATGGTGAATTGGTACAAGATGGAAAGTGCAAGGATATGCTTTTCTCCATAGATGAACTAATCGTTTATATTTCGCAATTCTTTAGGATACAAAAAGGGGACTTAATTTATACAGGCACACCTGCTGGGGTTGGACAAATTCAAATAGGAGACGTTTTTGAAGGTTTCGTAGAAGAAAAAAGGTGCTTTCGTACTGAAATTAAATAAACATTGTCATACATTTGCTCAACTTCAATTTAAATACCAATAGAAAAATATAATTATGCCATACTTATTTACATCAGAATCTGTTTCTGAAGGTCATCCGGATAAGGTTTCAGACCAAATTTCAGATGCTCTTATTGACAATTTTTTAGCCTTTGATAAAGATTCAAAAGTTGCTTGCGAAACTTTAGTAACAACTGGACAAGTTATTCTTGCTGGTGAAGTGAAGTCTAAAGCATACTTGGATGTTCAAAATATCGCTCGAAAAGTAATTGAAAAAATCGGATACACGAAGAGCGAATATATGTTCGAAGCAAAAAGCTGTGGGGTGTTAAGTGCTATACATGAGCAAAGTCCTGATATCAATCAAGGAGTAGAAAGAAAAAATCCAGAAGACCAAGGTGCAGGAGATCAAGGAATGATGTTCGGTTATGCAACTAATGAAACTGACAATTACATGCCTTTGGCGCTTGATTTATCTCACAAAATATTAATCGAGTTAGCTGAGTTGAGAAGAGAACTTAAAGATATCAAGTATTTACGTCCTGATGCTAAGAGTCAAGTTACTTTAGAGTACGATGATGATAATCAACCAGTGCGTATTGATGCGATTGTAATTTCAACACAACATGACGATTTTATTCGGCCTAAATCTTCTAGTGCAGAAGACAAAGAAGCTGCAAATAACGAAATGTTAGTTAAAATTAAAAGTGATTTAGTTGGCTTCTTGATCCCAAGATTAAAAGCTAAGTTTCCAAAACATGTTCACTTATTCAATGAGGACATTACCTATCACATTAATCCAACAGGCGTATTCGTAATTGGTGGCCCTCACGGTGACACTGGTTTAACTGGAAGAAAAATCATTGTAGATACATACGGTGGTAAAGGTGCTCACGGTGGTGGAGCATTTAGTGGTAAAGATCCAAGTAAAGTAGATAGAAGTGCTGCGTACGCAACACGTCACATCGCTAAGAATTTAGTAGCTGCAGGACTTTGTGATGAAGTACTTGTTCAAGTAAGTTATGCTATTGGAGTTGCTAAACCAACCTCTATTAATGTGGATACTTATGGTACTTCTAAAGTGGATATGACTGATGGAGAAATTAGCAAGGTTGTAGAATCTATCTTCGATATGCGTCCTTACTTCATTGAGCAAAGATTAAAGCTAAGAAGCCCAATGTACAGCGAAACAGCTGCTTATGGTCACATGGGAAGAGACTACGAAGTCGTTAATAAAACATTCACTTCTCCAGACGGTCAAGTAGTTAACATGGACGTGGAATTATTCACCTGGGAAAAACTTGATTTTGTAGATAAAGTAAAAGCTGCATTTAATCTTTAATAAAAACTGCTTTAGTTAATATTTAAAAAGTTGGAAGTTTACTTCCAACTTTTTTTTTGTAAGATGTTGTTGTCTTTTGTCAAGTGCTTGATAAACATTTTTCTTATAGTAATATTAAAGTATTTAGGAAGCGTTTTCGAATTGTATTCGTTAACTTTTGTAACATGCTTTCTTTTGAATATACCTTATCTACGTTCACGGGTAAAGTGAAGTTGAAAGTGGTTCCGGAAACTCAATATGATGCTAAAGTCAAGTTAAAAGCTACGGGATTTCCAATTTATAAAAAGGACGGAAAGTATGGCGATCTAATTATCACCTTTCACATAAAAATGTCTTTACAATTAAGTGATAAAGAGAAGGAATTGATTGGTGAACTTCTAAAATTAAGGTAAGATGACTAAGCATAAATTAATTTTAATACAGACCTTGTGTACACATTACGAAATTGAAGAATATTTTTTGAATGACTTACATGAATTCGGACTTATTGAGTTTATAAAGGATCAAGAAGTTCGATATATTGATAAAGAACATATCGCTAATTTGGAAAAATGATTCGACTTAGACAAGAAATGGATTTGAATATAGAGGGAATTGATGTTGTTTTTAATCTTCTACAAAAAGTGGAAACCATGCAAAACGAATTGACTCAATGGCAAAACAAATTACGCTTCTATGAAGAATAATTAATTTATTTCACTCTCTAGCATTCGCTTTATCGAAATTAAATCAATACTGAAGCTTATTCGTTTTGTCCAATCGTTATTGGCAATGCCATAGGCGGTTTGTTGATTCAGCTTGATATTGGTAGTACTCACGAATGGAACATGGAATCCAATTACTTCATTAAAAAATAAAAGAGAAGCTCCTCCTTCAGCATACCAATCTGCTTTCATTCCTTTGTTCTTAGAAATTGCCCCATTAGCGAACGGTTGTATGTTAAACCATCGTTTTATTCGACTTGGAATCAATATATCACTACGCACATTGATAGACGCTAAGAATTGATTGGTGTTCCCTATGCTCATTACCGACTTAAATCCTCCTTCTGAATCAGCTACTTGACGTTGCAAGAAATTGTCTTGAGCATTACGGTCTAGGTAGAAGTCCTCAAACTCATAATCTTTTTGCAACCAGTAAACACCAGAATTAGATAAGCCACCTAATTGAAAAATGGGTAACGGAGGGTCAATGTTAGAGGATGGAGAGTTGTTGAATAAGAAGCTGCCCATGAATCCTCTGATGTAAGCTGCATTGTTTTTGTGCTTAGTATAGCTAATTCGAAGATCATTTGTCCATTTCGCTAATCCAAAAGACTTGTTTACGTCTATTTCAAAATTTGACCTGTAGACTAGGATGCTTTTTTGAGTGCTATAGGCTAAGGCTATATGATGGATATTAAACGCTTGGGTTTGTCTACCACCTAGAAGATATTCTTGCCAAATATAGCGACTGCGAATAGTTAGGCTTAAATCGCCTTTTGCTTTGAAATTGGGGATTATCCGCAAGCTAGGTTCGATAACATTGTAAGTCAAATCTTCGGGAAACAACAGATAAGAAAATCGCTTGGCTTTCAAGCCAATATCCCAACGATTGATGCGTGGTGTTTTAAAAGTATAATTCCCTTTAAGCAAACCTGTGAGATTCCCACTTCCAGTTGCGTACATGGGAATAGCCATTAAGCTATAGTTATCTTTTTTCTCTAGTCCAATGATTAAGCCTAGTTGAGTCTTGTCGTAATTATTCCAAGCAATTGCCGGCAACAACCATAGTCGCTTTTCATCGTCTTTTTTAAGGACGGGAATTTTAAGCCTTTGGTAGGCTTTGTCTAAGATTTGTAAAGAATTTGAATGTACCTTTGCACTATCTGAAACCAAATTGGCCGCTGTGCTGTTTACTTGACAGAATAGCCCTTGAAAAGTTATGCACAACACAATGCTTGTTAGAATCGTTTTGAACGCGTATGGAGCATAGTTTTTCAACAAGAGTAAAGGTAAAAAGTATAATTGAGTATACTGATTTTTGAGAAAGAAACTTTACCTTAAATCTGACTAAAGGACGAATTGAATGTACGATAAAGAATTTGATGATGACCTTCAAAATACTAACGAGTTAGTTAGAAGGTACGAAAATGCGGAATTGGCAAATGAAAGCAGTTATTTTGATGAAGCCGAATTAGAAGAAATAATAGACTATTATCTCGAACGAGATAAGTTAGATAATGCAATTAAAGTAGCTGAACTTGGTCTAGATTTGTTTCAGTTTTCTACTACGTTTTATCAAAAGAAAGCGGAGATTTTGTTGGAAATGAATCGTTTAGATGAAGCTTTGGAAAACCTAGAAATGGCAAGTACTTATTCGCCAACTGAAACGAGTATATTTCTGTTGAAAGCAGATGTATACACCTTAAAAGGGGAGTATGCTAAGGCTGTTGATTTAGTAAATTCTGCATTAGAACAAGCGGATGCTGCAGATAGAATTGATCTGTATCTGGAATTAGCAGATGTCTATGAAGAGTGGGAGAAGTATCATGAGGTCATTATGCAGTTGCAAAAATGCCTTGTGCTTGATCCATTCAATGAGGAAGCCTTAAATAGAATGTGGTTTAGTACAGAACTTACCGAGCGATATGCTGAGAGCGTGGCGTTCCATTCAAATTTGGTCGACAAGCATCCTTATAACACTATTGCGTGGTATAATCTAGCTCATGCATACAATGGCTTGGAAAATTCAGACAAGGCCTTAGAAGCCTTTGAATTTGTAATAGCAATAGATGAAGATTATGATTTGGCTTATATAGATGCTGGAGACCTGTTATACAAGCAGAAAAAGTATGATAAGGCCATTGAGTATTATCACGAAGCTGTTGAAAAGGGAAGTGCTAAGAAAGAAATCTATTACCAAATTGCCAAAGCCTACCAGCATATAGATAAATACGTGAAGGCTCGAGAGTATTTGAAGAAGAGTATCAATATTGATCCTTACTATGCAAAAGCCTTTCACAAATTAGGCTTGAATTATTTGGAAAGTAATTTGCCTAAAAATGCAACTTCACCTTTAGAGCGTGCAGTTAAAATTGATAATCGCAATTATGAATACCTGAATAGTTTGGCAGCGTCTTATTTCTTAAATGAGAAGCAAGAACTTGCCTTGGATTGTTATTATAAAATGCTCGAGATAAATGAGTCTGATAAACGTATCTACTTAAATATTGTTAGTATTCTTTACGAACAAGGTAGAGTAGGAGATGCAATTGAAACCATTGATTTGTGTCTGTCATTTTTTGATGACCATGCAGACCTCTTGTATATCAAAACGGCTTTTCTATACGAACTTGGGAAAAAGAATGAAATGTTTGACACGCTTTTAACGGCCTTAGAGCAGAATTCTAGTGGCTATGCTCAGTTGTTCGAACTTCTCCCAGAAATGGAAAAAGATCATGCAGTTATGGCATTAATTGAATCTTACTTATAAGACTGGACGGTAAACTATCAAAAGTAAAATTTGATAGCCTATATTTGAGCCATGAAACAATCAATTTTACTAGCGCTTAAGGGAATGGCTATGGGAATGGCCGAAGTTGTCCCTGGCGTATCAGGAGGTACCATTGCTTTTATTACAGGTATTTACGAAGAGTTGTTAGATACCATTAAAGGATTGACTCCTAATAAATTATTGGTGCTCAAAAATGAAGGTTTTAAATCCTTTTGGTCGTCAATTAATGGTAATTTCTTGCTCTACTTATTGGTGGGTATGGCCACTGGTTTAGTTTTAGGTGTTTTTACCATCGCAAAACTATTAGTTAGTTTTCCTATTCTAGTTTGGTCGTTTTTCTTTGGATTAATCGTCGCATCTGTATGGTATGTAGGTAAGCAAATCAATCGATGGCGAATTCAAGAGGTGCTTTTATTCTTGTTAAGTGCCGCCTTATCTTATTATATCACGATTGCAGCTCCTAGTGAAGGACCTCAGGAGTTATGGTTCGTTTTCATCTCAGGTTTCATTGCTATTTGTGCCTTAATGTTGCCTGGCGTTTCAGGAAGCTTTTTGCTCTTGTTACTAGGGATGTATCAATACATTGTTACAGACAATGTTAAAGCTTTATTAAGCGATTTCAATACTGATTCTTTATTAGTAGTTGCTGTGTTTGCCTTGGGTTGTTTGTCGGGCTTATTGAGCTTCTCAAGAGTGCTTTCTTGGACTTTTAAAAAGTATAAATCGCCTACATTAGCTGTCCTAACAGGCTTTCTTTTGGGTTCTTTAAATAAAGTATGGCCATGGAAACATGTAGAAAGTATCTATGTCAAGCATCTTGGAGAGATAGATGAAAAAGTTGTAACCATAACAGAACGAAGTGTCTTACCTGCTAACCATGATGCCTTTCTTCGTGAAGGAGCAAACATTGTCGGCTATCAGCCTGCAGATAATTATTTGATAGGAGCGATTATTATGATGGCCGTTGGTTTCTTTTTGCTTTTTGCTATGGAGAAAATGAATAAATCGGAAGCTTAAATGAACGACGAGCTTAAATCATACGGCTTGATTGGGAAGAAATTGAGTCATTCATTTTCACCAAAATACTTCGAAGAAAAGTTTGATCGAGAGGATATAAGTGATGCTCAGTATCTATTGTTTCCTCTAGAAAATATTGAAGAATTTCCGGCACTAATTCAGGATTATGCGCTTTCAGGATTGAATGTTACCATTCCTTATAAACAAGAGATACTCCCATTTATTGATGAATTGAGTGCTGAGGCAAGTGAAATTCAAGCAGTGAATTGTATTGCATTTGATGAAGGTAAATTGATTGGCTATAATACGGATATAATAGGATTTGAACAGTCATTAATTCCATTTTTAAACGAGGGGCATAGTAATGCGATGATATTGGGTGCAGGTGGCGCAGCTCACGCAGTGGCTTTTGTCTTGAAAAAGTTGGAGATTCCTTTTCGCTTTGTTTCTAGACAAAAAGGGCAAGGGTTTTTATCTTATGAAGAAGCTGAAGGAAGTTTAATGGATTACTCCTTGATAATAAATACAACTCCTTTGGGATCTTTCCCTAATGAAGATGGATGTCCTTTAGAATCTTTTAATGGCATTGGTGAAGGTCATTTGATTTATGACTTAGTTTACAATCCTGAGAAAACAACTTTATTGAAAAAGGCCGAAGCTCAAGGAGCAACAATCAAAAATGGATTAGAGATGCTTGAAATTCAAGCAGAAGAAAGTTGGAAGATTTGGCAAGAAGTAAAAAGTTGAGCTTTCAATCTTAAACTAAAAATTAGCATATAAAACTAACTTAAATATGCAGCCTCAACTTGAGAACCACTGAAAACAACTTCGATATGCTCTTTGATTGTAGTTCCTAATGAGGTTCCTACATAATCGCAATGAACAGGGAATTTTTTATGTTTTCTATCTACAAGAACAGCAACTTTAACCGTCTTAGGAATAATATTTAAAAACTGTTGGAAGGCATAGAAAATGGTGCGTCCAGAATTGGCTACATCATCCACTATAATCACTGCTTTTCCATTGTAATATGAAATTTCCTCGCTTAGTTCCGTAGGCGAAACCAGCGGATTCTCTTTATGTACTTTAATTGATGAGATAGACACTGGAATGCCTTTAATTTTTTGAATCTCTTTTTTCAATAATTTAGCTATTTGAAAACCTCCTTGCAACACGCCAACTAAACAAATCTCTTTTTCTTCAAATTGATCTTCTACAATCTCATAGGCCAAGCGAACTATTTTCTGCTTTAACGCAGCCTTATCTAGTATTAAACTTTTCATCTACTCTTTAATTAATTTTTGGTAGTCAATCGCCATTCCTTTATCAAAGAGAATGAATTCATATAGTCCTGAAGCTAAATCACTGATGTCAATGAGCAAATTGTCAGAGCTAAGTTGATAAAGAGCAACTTGTCTTCCCGCAAGATCACTTAAGCTTAAGGTGTAACTACCTTGTTGGTCAAAACTGTTCAATTGAACAGCAACAATGTCTTGTCCTGGATTAGGTTGAATGCTAAATAACTTCGCTTGATTCAAGTCCTTAATTCCAGTAGTGTCTGTAGGGTATTGGCAAGAACCATCATCGGTATTAGCTTGAGAGTTGTAGTTTAGTGCTAAGCTATCCGTACATCCTAAAACAATAGGTATACAAGAACCATCGTCAGTATTTGCGATGGTATCAAAATTAAGCGAGAACGTATCCGTACAACCATAAATGAATGGAATACAAGAGCCATCATCAATGTTGGCGTTTGGATTATAGTTGAACATGGTATCGTCCATACAAGCTAAAACTGCATCATATTGCACGAGTTGAAAAGCATCCAACTTTCCGTAACCATAGATATTGTTTTCAACTGGACCTGTAAAAGTGTCCCGACGTGCAGTTTGTGTTAAAGCAGCCTTTACCTCATACCACCAAGCGTTGGGGTTTTCTTGCAAGTATAGAGCTACTGCACCAGCTACGATAGGAGAGGACATACTAGTTCCACCATTGTAATTATGTTTAGCTCCTGGAGCTACTTTTTTACGATTAATATTTAAAGCACTTGCAATGAAATCTATATTTCCAGAGGCAAAGATGATATTCCCTGTTGCACTAATATCGGGCTTCATTCGATTATCTCTTGTAGGTCCTTCTGATGATTTATAGTAGATTTCACCAGGTTTAAGATTCAAAGGACGGTATACTGAATCTACATCGTAGTAATGGGAGCGATTAGCAAAATTACCCACAGTTATTACCTTGTCTGAACATTGCCAATTACTTACTATACACTTCTCGTTGTCCGGAAGTTTATAGAAATCAATTGCAGGAAGAACAAAATTTGGAGGCAAGTTAGAAAAGACCATGTTTGAAGTCCCCTGAAAAGTCACTGAACTCCAAACATCAAATGTTCCAGAACCAGTTAGCATCAAACGCCAAAAATCTTGTGTGCGTGCTGGAGTAATTAAAAACTGTAAAAAATATCGCCCTTCGGTTTCTTCTAGATACATATCAACCGAACCCTGGTTGACTCCCATGTCGTCAAATACAAATTTACTTAGATAAACACCCAGACTCAAATCACCTACAAAATCGGCTACATTAAGAAAATCTATTTGCCCATTTTCCGCAAAACTAGTATCATTGTTATTGCCAATAGAGAAGAAGGCATCATTGAAGTCAGCGGTATCCGTCCAAATCTCAAAAAATGCTTCTCCGTTTGACATAGTCTTAAACCAAGTGAAATTTGTATCCGAACTTAGGGTGTAACTTAAGTGAGTTGGAGTAAAACTTCCAGAAGTGTTATCAATATTATTTCCATTCCCAGCAGAAGCTACGACTACCCGTCCTGGGCGCTCTTCAATAAGCGCATCAATCAATTGTGAAGCAAAATCTTTTCCGTCATGCGATCCATAGTAAGAGCCATAACTAGTATTAATAACACATGGCTTACCCAGTGCATCAGCTTTCTTAAAAACATAATCAATAGCATCTACAGTGTTGCTCAACCAGTCATTGCTGTAATAATCTACTGCAACAGCTATTATCTCTGATTCTGGCGCTACACCTACATGTGTTCCTGTCGCTAGACCATTTCCACATGCTGCTCCAGCAACCGTAGTTCCATGTCCAAACTGATTGACTGGCTCTACATGGTTACATGCACCATTATTGATATCTTGCCAAGTCCATTCTTGTCCAAAATTATATGGAACAGGTGGATTGGAAGGAGATGTCACATTTTGATCCCAGATGTAACGAATTCTTGTTGTACCATCTGCATTTTTGAAATCTTCATGCTCAAAGTAAATCCCAGAGTCTAATATTCCTATTATAACTCCCGACCCTTTGTAAGACTGTATTAGCGGACTTAAACCACTGTGCACTTGAGTGATGTTATTATGAATCAAGGCGGTGTCCATTAGGCTAGTTGCTTTTCCCAAAGGAATCTCAATCTTAGCTTTTCCAATCATTTGAGTAAACTCCTCTAATTTATATTTTTCAATTCGCACAGCAGCAAGGTCTTGATAAGCATACTTCAAATTAACATCCATCAGTAGGCATGCCTTTTTGATATCGGCAACATTACCTTTTACAAGGATAGATACAATATCTGTGCCCTCGATTTCCTGCAAATGCATGGTTTCTCGAATTCCAAATTGCGCAAAAGAATGAGCGAAAAATAGAGTTAAAAGTAGACTAGAAAAGAGGTGCTTCATAGAAAAATATTCGTATATAGATTGACTTAAAATTAAGCTTTTTTTGATTAATTATTAAGCAAAATTACGTGAAGTAATTATTATACAATATTTTTGAAGTTCAAAATGTACTTTAATGGATATTTCTAAGTTAATTCAAATTATTATTTTTACCATCGTAAACATCGGGGTGTTTTACTTTGGTGGAAAAAAATTCTATCATATTTATAAGAATGTGAAGCTTGGGAAAGATCAAGCCATCGAAGGGGATTCACTGCAAAGACTGAAAAATGTCATCTTGATTGCATTAGGTCAAAAGAAGATGTTTAAGGAAGTTGGTCCAGCGTTGTTGCATTTATGTGTCTATGTAGCTTTTCTAATTACTCAAATAGAGTTAATAGAAATCTTCATTGATGGATTTACTGGTGGTCATCGAGTACTTTACCATTTGTTTGAAGGCAGTGGTTTCTTAACTGGACTTTATGTTTTAGTAATAAATAGCATTGAAATACTATCTGTATTTGCTTTAATCGCAACTTTCATCTTTCTATATAGAAGAAACTTATTAAAGGTGCCACGATTTGTTCGTTCAGAAATGAATGGCTGGCCTAAGTTAGATGCAAACATCATTTTGTTTGCTGAAATTTATTTAGTGACTTGCATCTTCATGATGAACGGAGGTGACCAGGCTTTGCATAATAATTCATACCCATTTGTGCTTTCTGGGGCCTTAAGTAGTGCCTTATTCTCAGGTTTAGGAGAGGGCGCTTTGCATGCAATAGAACGAATTGGCTGGTGGGGACATATACTAGGAGTCCTAGCCTTCTTTGTATACCTGCCTTATTCTAAGCATTTACATATTATGCTGGCTTTTCCAAATGTATACTTCGCCAGTTTGAAGGAAAATGGCTTCTTGCCAAATATGCCAGAGGTAACTAAGGAGATAAAGCTAATGATGAACCCTGATACTGCTTTTGCAGCTCCGGCTGACGGAGCAGAGGCAGAAATTCCAACCTTTGGAGCGAAGGATGTTCAGGATTTACCTTGGACCAATTTATTAGCTGCCTATACCTGCACGGAATGTGGAAGGTGCACAGAGCAATGCCCCGCTTCACAAACAGGGAAAAAGTTGTCTCCTCGAAAGGTGATGATGGATACTAGAGATCGATTGGAAGAGGTTGCCTTGAATATTCGCGCAAACGGTGTGTTTGTTGATGATGGTAAATCTTTAATTAGTGATGAATACGTTTCAGTTGAAGAGTTAAGAGCTTGTACAACTTGTAATGCATGCGTGGAAGCTTGTCCTGTAATGATTTCACCACTAGATATTATTGTTCAATTACGTCGAAATTTAATTCTAGAGCAATCTAATTCTCCAGAAGAATGGAATGTAATGTTTAGCAACATTGAAAACAATGGAGCCCCATGGAAATTTAGTCCACAAGACCGATTAAATTGGGCTAACGAAGAGTAAGAAATAAGAATTAAATTGAGCTAGAAGCCAAAAGCAAATAGCTAAAAGAAAAATATAAAAGATGAGTATACCTACAATGGCAAACATGATGGCCGAAGGCAAAAAACCGGAAATTTTATTTTGGGTTGGATGTGCAGGAAGTTTTGATGATAGAGCCAAAAAGATTACAAGGGCATTTACTAAAATCTTAGCGGAGGTTGGTGTTGACTATGCCGTTCTTGGAACGGAAGAAAGTTGCACGGGAGATCCTGCAAAGAGAGCTGGTAATGAATTTGCTTTTCAAATGGCAGCTTATCAAAACATTGAGGTGTTAAATGCCTATGAAGTAAAGAAAATCGTTACTACTTGTCCGCATTGCTTCAATATACTCGCTAACGAGTATCCTGAACTTGGAGGAAATTACGAAGTGATCCATCACAGTACTTTTCTTCAACAATTGATTGATGAAGGTAAAGTCAAAATGAAAGGTGGAGGAGAATTCAAAGGAAGAAGAATTACTTATCACGATTCTTGTTATCTAGGAAGAGCTAATGGTGTTTACGAAGCTCCACGTAAGGTATTGGAAGCTTTGGATACTGAATTGGTAGAAATGAAGTCTTGCAAATCAAAAGGTTTATGCTGTGGTGCAGGTGGAGCCCAAATGTTCAAAGAAGATGAGCCTGGTGAACAAAGAATTAATGCTAAACGAGCTGAAGAAGTGGCGGATACTAAAGCTGACATTGTAGCTGTAGCTTGCCCATTCTGTATGACCATGATGAAAGATGGAGTTACTTCAGACGACCCCAAAGCGCATACTGTTAAAGTATTTGATCTTGCCGAACTGATTGCACATGGACAAGGTTTAGAAGACATAGGGATATAATATTATGGAAATACAAGCAGCAAATAATAGAGTTTGGGTTTATCAAATTGATAGACTGTTAAGTAAAGAAGAAGAAGCGCAAGTGAAAGGCGACATTGATGCTTTTACGGCTCAATGGGCTGCTCATGGTAATGCCTTAAAAGCAAGCGCTCAAATTTTATGGTCTTGCTTTATAGTTTTAGCTGTTGATGAGAATCAGGAAGCCGCTAGTGGTTGTAGTATTGATAGTAGCGCACGAATGCTAAAAGATTTAGGTGTGAGATATAATTTTGATGCATTCAATAGAAATACTATTGCTTACTTAAAAGATAATCAAATTGTCTTTACTAGCTTAACTAATATTCAAGAAGCAGAAGGGTATAAGGTTTTCAATTTGGCTGTTTCAAACTTGAAAGAATATCAAGAAAAATTCATCCTTGATTATGCCGATAGTGCTTTTGCAAAACTAGCCATTGATTCAAGTTTTAAGTTCTCACTTTAAGGGCTTTATTCAATAAACCCTGGCCATCTGCTCATGTAGTCCAAGAATTTCTCACCCAATCCTTCTTTAGCTAAATATGCTCTTGTCACAGGAGTTGCTGTAGGCTCAAATGTTGAATTGTTCATGACTAAGTTTGGAAAGTCATGGTGTAAGATTCCTGATTTCCCAATGCTCACAAAATCAACTCCCGTTTCTAATATTTTCGCAACATCTTGCGCGGAGCTAATCTTTCCTGCAACAGTTAATGCCGTATGTTTTAATCCTAAATCGGTAAAATGAGCAAGTAAGGTCTTGTCTTGATGTTCTTCCTCTTCGGGCATTTTAAAACAATCCCATAAAGAGATGTCTAAAAAGTCTAAAGACTTTTCTTCCTCAAATTCTAGACACAGCTCTTTTATTTCTGAAAGCTTCATACCCATGCGTTCAGGAGAAAGTCTTAAACTTAATAAAAATTTGGGTCCACATTCCTTCCGAATTCCAGTTACTATTTCTTTAATAATACGTGCTCGATTTTCTAGGCTCCCACCATACTCATCTGTTCGGTAGTTATGCGCTGCACTTAAAAATTGACAGAGAATATATCCATGAGCACCATGAACTTGAACGCCATCATATCCGCATTTTTTTGCTCGAACAGCTGCTTCAATAAAGCGGTCTTTTAGCGTTATTACTTCCTCTAGGCTCAAAGCACGAGCACCAGTTTCTTCATTGTCAGAAGGGCAAACAGGTTTTTGTCCAATTAACTTCTCTGGAGATCGCATACCCGCATGATGCAATTGAACGATAGCCAAGCTACCCTCATTTTGTATCCCTTTTGCTAAACGTTTATGACCCTCTATTTGATGATCACTAAAAATACCTAATTGGCCAGGAAACCCCTTACCTAAAGGGTCTACATGCGAAGCACATGTACTAACTAATCCAAAACCACCTTTGGCTCTCATCACCAACCAGTTGTATTCATTTTTGCTTAGACTTCCATCTTCATTACTTTGAGTATTGGTCATTGGAGCTAACATAAAACGATTAGGTGATGTTTTTCCGCACGGTAAAGAAATAGGGGAGTTGTTGTTAAAGTTTTTCATGATTTTGTATTCGTGTGCTAATGATAATTATGATTTAACATAAATGGTTCATTCTTAGCTTACAAAATTATATTCTTTGCGGTCATAAAAAATATTAATTGTCGAGAATAATCTGCCAAAGTGTCAGTTGTGCTTCTGATTTTACTTATCTTTGATTTCCATTTAATTGATCAATGTCTGACTTGTACAACAATAAAATTCCATTTGAACTCAAAACCAAAAGCATAGATGAAACTATGCAAGGGAACGCGCTAGAAATTGCGCGACCTAAGGATGTTCCTAGCAATGGAAAGAAATACTATATAGAAAGCTATGGTTGTGCAATGAATTTTGCTGATAGTGAAGTCGTGGCTTCAATTCTCGGTCAAAATGGTTACGATGCGACTAAAGATTATAATGAAGCTGATTTAGTTTTCATTAATACCTGCTCTATTCGAGATAAGGCAGAACAACGAGTGCGTAAGCGCTTGATGCATTTCAAAAGTGTAAAGAAAAGAAATAAAGCTGCCCTAGTTGGAGTTCTAGGATGCATGGCAGAACGCCTAAAGGATAAATTCTTAGAACAAGAGCAATTAGTAGATATGGTCATAGGCCCAGACGCCTATAGATCCCTGCCTACCTTAATAGCGGAAGCCGAATCTGGACAGAAATCAATAAATGTGCTACTCTCTAGAGATGAGACTTATGCCGATATTAGCCCAGTACGCCTGGCTTCAAATGGGGTGAATGCTTTTGTATCAATTACCCGAGGATGTGATAATATTTGTTCCTTTTGTGTAGTTCCACAGACTAGAGGTAGAGAACGAAGTCGCCACCCAGATAGTATTGTTGCAGAGGTTCAAAATCTGCACGATAATGGATATAGAGAAGTGACTTTGTTAGGGCAAAATGTAGATTCTTATAGATGGAGTGAGGATGAAAAGATCAGAGGAAAAAAACTTATTGACCTAAAGGATACCGATGAGGTCTTTAATTTCGCCAATTTGCTCGAATCAGTAGCATTAGTCGCGCCAGATTTACGTGTTCGTTTTTCAACTTCTCATCCAAAGGATATGCAAGATGATGTCTTGTATACCATTGCCAAGCATAAAAATATTTGCAATTTCGTTCACTTACCTGTTCAAAGTGGAAACAGTGAACTCTTGGAGAAAATGAATAGAGGCTATACTCGGGAGTATTACCTAGATCGTATTGCTGCGATCAATAGAATCATTCCGAATTGTGGTTTATCAACAGATATAATTACTGGATTCTGTGGAGAAACAGAAGAGCAACATGAGGAAACAATTTCCTTAATGAAAGAAGTGAAGTTCAATATGGCATATATGTATTTTTATTCTGAGCGACCAGGTACATTGGCTGCAAAAAGATACGATGATGATGTACCTGAAGAAGTGAAGAAAAGAAGATTGACGGAAGTAATTTCTATTCAGAAAAAGAGCTCTTTGGCACTGAATAAGAAGCAAATTGGGAATGTTGTAGAGGTGCTAGTTGAGAAAAATTCAAAGAAAAGTGATGATGATTTAAGTGGAAGAGATGATCAAAATAATATGGTCGTTTTCCCAAGAGGAAATCACAAGCCAGGGGATTATGTGACATGCGAGATTATAGATTGTAGCTCAAATGTGCTAATTGGGAAAGTGGTAAACCAGTAAACCAGTCAACTAATAAAAAAATGAGTACACAAAGTATAAAACAACGATTTGGCATAATTGGAAATGCACCAGCTCTTAACTATTCGATTAGTATAGCAGAGCGAGTGGCACCAACTAATCTTTCTGTTTTAATTAGTGGTGAAAGTGGAACGGGAAAGGAAGTTTTTTCTCAAATCATTCATCAGTTAAGTGCAAGGAAACACAATAAGTTTATTGCGGTAAATTGTGGAGCTATTCCAGAAGGTACCATTGATTCAGAACTTTTTGGACACGAGAAAGGCTCATTTACAGGGGCAAATGACAAAAGAAAAGGATACTTCGAAACTGTTGATGGAGGAACTATTTTTTTAGATGAAATAGGCGAGATGCCTATCGGTACTCAAGCTAGATTGTTAAGAGTCTTAGAAACAGGAGAATTCTTTAAAGTAGGTTCTTCGCAAGTGCAAAAAACAGATGTTCGAGTGGTTGCGGCAACCAATAAAAACTTATTGAAGGATATCCAAAAAGGAAAGTTCAGAGAGGATCTATATTATCGTTTATGTACCGTTCAAATTGACATGCCGGCTCTTAGAGATAGAGGAGGAGATATGGAGTTGTTGTTTAGAAAATTTGCTTCAGATTTTGCTGAAAAGAACAGAACTGCTAATATCAGATTGACCCCAGATGCATCGCTTTTGTTAAAGCGTTATTCTTGGCCAGGGAATGTTAGGCAACTTAAAAATGTTGCTGAACAAAGTACTATATTGAGCGATCAAGTAGAAGTGAATGCAGATGAACTGGCAAGATTCATTCCTGACAATTCTCAATCTAATTTACCAAAGTTGTTAGATGGAGGTAATGGACCAGATAATTTTTCAGAGAGAGAAATTCTGTATAAGATTATGTTTGATTTGAAAAATGACATGAATGAGCTGAAGAAGTTCGTTCTGCAAATGGCAAAATCAAATAACCTTTCTACGGATTCTATTCAAAATGTTGGTCAAGTTACCAATCACCACATGAAACAATTACCCCAAAATTATGACGTTAATGTAGCAGAAGCTAACGCTAGCAGAGAGGCAGTTCTGATTCGCGAGAATGAAGATTTTAGTGAAACTGAAGAAGTTGAAGAAACACATTCCTTAGCAGATATGGAGAAAATGATGATTATTAAATCATTGGAAAAATTTAAAGGGAAAAGAAAAAATGCAGCTGACGAACTTGGTATTTCTGAGCGAACGCTTTATCGTAAAATAAAGGAATACGAAATCAACTTATGAGAAAGGCAATCGGCATATTGAGCATATTAGTCTTAATGAGTGCATGTAAAATTTATAGTTTTTCTGGGGCAAATATTAACCCAGATATTAAAACGATATCGGTAGCATACATCTTTAATAAAAGTGGAAACGGTCCAGCAAGTGCAAGTGATATTTTCACCAATTTGCTTAAGGATAAAATGATTACAAATACCAACCTCACAATGACGAACACTAATGGGGATGTCTATTTTGCTGGAGAAATCTCTAACTACAACTACACTATTCAAGCGCCTTCAGGAAACACTACTTCAGATTTGAGAAGGATTACTATGGCAGTTACGGTTAGTTACTATAATCGAATTGATGAAATAGAAAGTTTTGAGCAAAAGACTTTTACCCGATTTGCAGATTATCCCGTAAGTGAGGACTTAACAGCTATCGAAGAAACTATAATTACTGAAATTAGCACACAGCTAGTTGATGATATTTTTAATGCGGCATTTGTAAAATGGTAAAGGGGACGTACATATCGGTGCTCAATGATATTGAGGGTGAAAAATTGCCCGCTCTGGACTCCGCATGGCTGGAAGATATGATCAATAAATATCCTTGTTTTCATGGAGCTCATTTATTAAAAGGAATATACCTGAAGCAAGATGGTGAAGAGCTTTTTGAAGAAGGGCTTCCTCATATTGCCCTCAGAGTGAATAATCGAGCAGTTCTCTATGATAGGGTGCACGAGAAGAACTATGGAGCGATCAAAAAGGTAGTAAGCAAAGGTGCAAAAGAGATACCTGTAGAAGTTAAGCCTGCTGTTCATGAACGACAAATATCGACCGAAGGTAGTGAAGACTTAAAATCTCTAGTTGACGCGATTCGCACAAAACGAAAAGAACAGCCAATAAAATCTAAAGTAGAGCGAAAAGCAAAGAACATTGAAAGTGCAGTTAACAAAAATGTTTCGAAGCAAAAAGTTTCAAAAAAACCTCCAGTAAAGAAGGTCGTATCTCCTGTAAAGAAGAAAAAAGTCCTTGTAAAAGAGAAACCAACGGGGTCATTTGTAGATTGGTTGAAACATCAAAAACCGGTGGATAAGGTCAAAGCTAATGAAAAAGCTAAAGTACCTATAGACTTAACCGCAAGTAACGAAGCGGAGCTTATTTTAGAGGCGAAGCGTTCTTCATTTAAATTGGAAGATTTCTTAGTGAATCAAATACAACGCAAACAAGATAGAAAGGAAGGGTTTTCTTCGGGAATCCGTCATACTGTAAGTGAAACCTATGCAAAAATCTTAGTGGATCAAGGCAAAATACAAGAAGCAATTGCTATTTATAAGGAGTTAAGTATAAAATATCCGAAAAAAAGTTCTAGTTTTGCACGTCAAATAGAAAAATTAAAATCTAATTAATCATGTATATCGTAATCTCAATTGTTATCTTGATACTTTGTGTACTACTTAGCTTAGTAGTCCTTGTACAAAACCCGAAAGGTGGGGGATTGTCTCAATCTTTAGGTGGAGTTAGTTCTCAAGTTTTTGGTGCTAAAAACTCAGCAGGTTTGGTTGAAAATGTAACTTGGTACTTAGCTATGGCTATTGTAGTTTTAAGTATGTCTTCAGTCATCTTTATTAGTGGAGGTTCAAATACTGAAGAGGTTCAACGTTCTGATGCAGAAATGTTTAACGAAGAAGGTGCTTTTAATCCAAGCCAAGAAGTAGAAACCTTAGATTTACCTGTTCTTCCTACTGAAGGAGAATAAATATTCGACTTAATAACATATATAAGCCCTCCCTGATTTGGTATCATGGAGGGCTTATTTGTTTTAAGAGGTTCGGAACCCACTTAGGGTTCCGAACCTCTTTTATTATATTTAAAATTCACTAAACTCTCAAAACATGAATTTTAATTTTATCGCAGTATTTGTTGCTGCACTAATCCCGATGTTACTTGGATTTATATGGGATCACCCCAAAGTGCTTGGAACTGCTTGGATGACGGCATGTGGTTTTACTGAAGAAAGAGATAAAAGGAGGCAATAGGGCTCTTATCTTCGGTATTTCTTTCATTCTTAGTTTATTGCTTGCTGTCGAGGTTAAACTTATTGTTATTCATCAGAGGCATGTCGGACCAGCAATGTTGGATATGACTAACACGGACGCTATCAAAGATGTAAATAGGCAATTGGAGCGGACTATGCTAATTTCATGGCTAAGTATGGCTTGAATTTTAGAACCTTTAAACACGAGGTGTTTCATTCGCTCTCTTCTTCTTAAAATCCAGCTGACAGCTTTCTTCGGTAGGAAATCTCCTATAAAAATTCATTAAATTCATAAACGGTAGTATTTTTAATGCAAAGCAAGCCCAGTCAATATGCTTTTGGGTATTTAGTGAGATAGTCATTAATTTTCATTAATTTTCAATTATATATTCAATTTGAAACCGTATTAATTATGAGAATTTCTAAACTTTTTCTTTTTACCTCCTTGTTAATTCTTAATAATACGAGCTTCGCCCAAGAAGGTATGGAGTTTTTGGAAACTTCCTATGAGAAAGTTGTTCCATCACCTTCAATATCTCAATTCTTAGAATGGGCTAAACTAAGTGATAAGGAATGGGCAAATACTATGATTGAATTGGGCTTGGAAAAAACAAAAAGAGCAAATTTATCAAAGGACTGTGTTTATTATGCTTCGAATGAAATAGATGATATGGATTACGCATTCCATAAATGTGATGGAAACTATATTGAAATGGATTTCGGCGCTTTTAGCAATGGAGAAGAATCACTTGAAATAGAAGTTCAAAATAAAATTGACTTGTTTGTAGAAAGCCTAAAAGATGATTATGTTGGGGAAAAGACGCTTTCCAGCTTTACAATGGATGAGTATTCTTTCAATAAAGACGGGACAACTTATTCTATCATTTTATTTCACGACGATTATTGCGCCGGAGCTCAAAGCTGCGCACGAGTGAAAATATATTTTAGATGGTCATAAGCTGTTAAACATTTAGCATGTCAAATTTCCACGCTGGCGCGAGCTTGTAGCTCGTGACTATAATAAGCTGTCCATCTGACACCTCCATTATCCCCAACACTGACACTTTGTGCCAACTTGACTGACAAACTTTCTCGTTTATGCCTTGGCATAGAAAGTGCTAAGAGAGCAGTATAGAATTAAAAACCAAAAATTGATATACTTATGAGTAAGATTAACATTAAACCAATAGCAGGTACTAACAACAGAGTTGTAGTTCTTCCTGCTCCAGCGGAAGAGAAAACGCTAAGTGGAATTATCATTCCTGATTCAGCGAAAGAAAAACCACAAAGAGGTAAAGTAATTACTGTTAGCGAAGAAGATGAAAAAATGATGAAGCCGAAAGTTAAAGATGGCGATATGGTTCTTTACGGAAAGTATTCTGGTACTGAGGTAAATATCGATGGTGTTGAATACCTAATCATGCGTGAGTCGGATATCATGGCTATCGTATAATTGATTTAATAAAATTAAAAACTAAAAAGAAATGGCAAAAATTATAAAATTTGATACAGAAGCTAGAAATGCACTTAAAAGTGGTGTTGACCAATTAGCGGATGCCGTAAAAGTTACTTTAGGTCCAAAAGGGCGTAACGTAGTAATTGATAGAAAATTTGGATCTCCAATAATTACAAAAGATGGGGTATCTGTTGCTAAAGAGATTGAATTAGAAGATCCTATTGAAAACATGGGGGCTCAAATGGTAAAAGAAGTGGCTTCTAAAACCAATGATTTAGCTGGTGACGGAACCACTACCGCAACTGTTTTAGCTCAAGCGATAATTGCTCCTGGTCTAAAATATTTAGCAGCGGGTTCTAATCCAATGGATTTGAAAAGAGGAATGGATAAGGCTGTTGGAGTGGTTATTAAAAATATCCAAAAGCAAAGTGAAGTTGTAGGAAACGACATTGAAAAAATTAGACAGGTTGGAACTATCTCAGCGAATAATGATGAAAAAATCGGAAGTCTAATTGCAGAAGCAATGGAGAAAGTAGGCAACGAAGGAGTTATCACAGTTGAAGAAGCAAAAGGTACTGAAACCTACGTAGAGACTGTAGAAGGTATGCAGTTCGATAGAGGATATTTAAGTCCTTACTTCGTAACGGATACGGAGAAAATGGAAACTCAAATGGAGAACCCATTTATCTTAATTTACGACAAGAAGATTTCTTCAATGAAAGACTTGTTGCCAACTTTAGAGAAAGTTGCTCAAAGTGGAAGAGGTTTAGTTATCATCGCTGAAGACCTAGAAGGTGAAGCGTTAACAACTTTAGTAGTTAACAAGTTAAGAGGAACGATCAAAGTAGCTGCTGTAAAAGCTCCAGGATTTGGAGATAGAAGAAAAGCGATGCTAGAAGATTTGGCTATTTTAACTGGTGGTGTAGTTATCGCAGAAGAGACGGGTAGAACTTTAGAAGCGGTTGAGTTAACTGATTTAGGAACGTGTGAAAAAATAGTGATTGATAAAGACAATACGATTATTGTAAACGGATCGGGTAAAGCAGAAAGTATTAAAGCAAGAGTAGGTCAAATCAAATCTCAAATTGAAACAACTACTTCAGATTACGATAAAGAAAAACTGCAAGAACGTTTAGCTAAGCTAGCGGGAGGTGTTGCCGTGCTATATGTAGGTGCTCCAAGTGAAGTGGAAATGAAGGAAAAGAAAGATAGAGTAGATGATGCTTTACACGCTACTAGAGCTGCTGTTGAAGAAGGAATCGTGCCAGGTGGTGGGGTTGCTTATATCCGTGCTATAGACGATTTGGATAAATTGAAAGGTGATAATGACGACCAAAATTTTGGTATCGAGATTATTAAAAAAGCTATTCAAGAACCATTACGTCAAATTGCAAGAAACTGCGGTGTTGAAGGTAGTGTTGTAGTAAACAAAGTAAGAGCTGGTAAAAATGATTTTGGTTACAACGCAAGAGACGATAAGTATGATTACTTGAAAAAGATTGGTGTTATTGATCCAACTAAAGTGACAAGAGTTGCTTTAGAGAATGCATCTTCTGTAGCAGGAATGCTTTTAACTACTGAATGTGTTATAGTTGATAAGCCAGAAGAAGCTGGTGCAGCGGCACCAGGTGGAATGCCAGGTGGAATGGGCGGTGGAATGCCAGGTATGATGTAAAATTTCAAGGTATAATTGAAAATGAAAATGTATAATTTGGGCTCCCGTTGGGAGCCCATTTTTATTAAACCAATCTGCTCAAAGCAAGAGAGTTATTCGGACCTAAATTCCTGTTAAACTTTTTTATCATTTAATCTTGATAAAAAGGAACAATTTGAGCGCTGTATATGTTACAAGCACGAAGTTATTTTTTATCTTTGAACAAATTATTGCAATGCGCAAACATCTCATTTGGATTCTTCTTATTAGCTTGTCTTTCACGAGTCAATTAAATGCGCAAAAACAATTTACGATTAGTGGTTATGTGAAGGATTCTAAAAGTGGGGAAGACTTTTTTGCAGCAAATGTTTACATTAAGGAATTACTGAAAGGAACAACCACAAATGTCTACGGATTTTATTCACTTTCCACTGATCCAGGAATATACACGGTTGTATTCTCTTACATCGGTACCGAGGACGTAGAAAGAGTAATTACACTAGACAAAGACACCACTTTAAATATTGAGCTTTCAGAAAATGAAATTGTTACTGATGAAGTAACGGTAACTGGTCGTAAGGAAGATAAGAATGTTGACGATGCACAAACTAGTGTTATCGAATTGGATATGAAAACGGTTAAGGAGCTTCCTGCTTTATTAGGCGAAGCTGATATATTTCGTACACTTCAATTAAAGCCTGGTGTAGCCAGTGCTGGGGAAGGAAACTCTGGTTTATACGTAAGAGGTGGTGGTCCAGCTCAAAATTTAGTGCTCCTAGATAATGCCACTGTTTATAACCCAGGACACTTGTTAGGTTTCTTCTCCGTATTTAATGCAGATGCAATTAAAAGTTCAACGCTTATTAAAGGCGGAATTCCTGCCGAATATGGAGGACGCATTTCATCCGTATTGGACATTACCATGCGTGAAGGAAACATGAAAGAGTATGAATTTGAAGGTGGAATAGGTTTTATATCATCAAGATTAACCGCTCAAGGTCCAATTATTAAAGACAAGGCCGCTTTCATTGTGTCAGGTCGATTTACTTATCTAAGTTTCTTGTTAAATCCAATCTTGAAAAAACAAGATAATCCAATTGCTATTCCATGGTTCTTTGACATCAATGCAAAGATGAATTTTAAACTAGGAGAGAAAGATAGATTATTTGTAAGTGCCTACTTTGGTAGAGATAAATTTTCATTTAGCTCAGGAGGAGATGGTTTATCCTTTGAACTTCCTTATGGAAATGCAACTACAAGTGTTCGATGGAACCATCAATTTAATGGAAAAGTATTTATGAATAACACTTTTGTATTTAATGACTATACTTCTAAAATTAAGGCGGGATTTGGAAACAACAGCTTTCAGTTAAATTCTGGAATTAGAGATTATGGTTTGAAAGGGGCAATTGAATTCTTCCCTAAAATCACCAATAAGTTTAAAGCAGGATATGAATATATCTTCCATCAATTTACGCCTTATGTTTTTGAGGCTAATCTAGAGGATACTGAATTTACTTCTGATATTGATGTGAAGTACGGACATGAGTTTGCTCTATTTATTCAAGATGAGATTGACGTAACTACTTGGTTGAAGATTAATGTGGGCCTAAGAGGTTCTATGTATGCAAGTACTGGACCTAATGATAGAGTCTACTTCGATGGAGCAATTCCTATCGATACCGTTAGTAAAGGAGTGTTTCAATCCTACGCTACCTATTTTGGAGGGGAACCAAGAATCAACGCTCGCTTTAAAATTGATGATCAAACTTCTGTAAAAGTAGGAGCTAATTTGAACTATCAGTACATTCATTCAGTTTCTCAATCTACCACTACCTTGCCAACAGATCTTTGGGTATCTAGTACGGATATTGTTAAACCTGAAATCGGCTCTCAAGTTTCTTTGGGAGTGTTTAGAAACTTTAAAGACAACATGTATGAAACCTCTATTGAAGGCTACTACAAGAAAATGTGGAATCAAGTTGAATATGGAAATGAACCCGTGGTATCTGCAAATGAAGAGATAGAAGATCAGTTCGTTTTTGGCGAAGGTGAGGCTTATGGTACAGAGTTTTATGTGGCTAAAGTAAAAGGCAAAATTACAGGTTGGGTAGGGTATACCTTAGCATGGACAAATAGAAGTTTCCCTGACATTGATAATGGAAAAACCTTCTTTAATAAATATGATAGAAGACATGATTTGTCTGTTGTGTTCCAATATAATATTAATAAACGTTGGAACTTGAATGCCACCTTTGTATATGGCTCAGGACAAACAACTACGCCGGTTATCAATAGATATGTAATTGCAGGTGAGATTGTGAATGAGTATGGAGATAGAAATAGCTTACGTTTACCAGCATATCATCGTTTAGATGTTGGAGCCTCATTTATAATGAAAGATGATGATAAACTCTATTCAGATTTAAACTTCTCCGTTTACAACTTGTATAGCAGACAAAATCCTTATTTTATTTTTGATGATATCAATTTTAGTGATAATAGAGACATTACCATTCAAGCGAGGCAAGTTTCTTTGTTTCCTATTTTGCCAACTATAACATGGAACTTTAAATATTAATCATGAAGAATATCCTTTTTGTTCTATCAACACTTTTAGTTTCTGCGCTTGTATTTTCATGCGAAAAGGAAATCATTTTAGATATCCCTCCAGGTAGTGATGACCCCGTGGTTGAAGCTTGGATTTATGATAGTTCCGGTCCCTTGGTTATGCTTTCTAGACAGTTTTCAGGGTATGGGACATTTAATCAAACCACCCTTTCAGATTCATTGGCAATCAGAGGAGCGATTATACAAGTAGCTGAAGATGGAGGACCTCCTGTTCAGCTGGTTGAGCAGAACTTATTTGAATTACCTATAGATCTATTAGAACAATTTTTGGACGCAAATAGAATCCCTAGAATCTTTGCGCAGTTTGCTAGTCAATTGGCCGGATTAACGCTTGACCAACAATTAGCATTTGTTACTGAAGAAGACGATATTGCTTTTGTGAAGTATGTGAATAGCCTTAATTTTTATATCGATACGACTAACTCAATAATTGGTCAAGGAGGTTCAAGCTATTCCTTAGATATTGATGTGAATGGGGAATTGCTAAGTGCAGTTACGACTATTCCAGTTAAGCAGGATATTAATTTCTTGACTTACGACATTGATTCAGACAACGCTAATCTTGCTCAAGTGAAGATCAATGTTACCGTGCCTAATAATTTTGATGCATTCGTATTGATTTCAACTAGAAGAAGTGATACTACTGCTTTTTATATTCCTGATTATTTTGCTGGCGGATTGTCAGATAACGGTATCTACGCTGGGAGTGGAACAATTACTTTACCTTTATTGAGAGGATACGGAACCGAAGAAGATATAGAAATAGGCGATTTAGGTCTGTTTGAAGTGGGAGATAAAGTAACTTTGAAATGGCAGAATATTGATGAGGCCACTTATAATTTTTGGTTCTCAGTCTTCAACGATGGAGGAGATACCCCCTTTTCTGCAGCTACCTTGATTCAGAGTAATATCACGGATGGATTCGGGACATGGGCAGGATATAATACAAGCTATACAACAATCCTTATACAATAAAACTTAATTAGAAGAATGGAAAAACACAATGTAATAATCGTAGGATCAGGACCCGCAGGATACACTGCAGCAATTTATGCGGCTAGAGCAAATATGAAGCCTATTATGTATATGGGCATGGAGCCAGGCGGTCAGTTAATGCAAACAACAGATGTTGAAAATTACCCAGGCTACGCTGATGGAGTAATGGGACCACAGATGATGAATGATTTCAAGGCTCAAGCAGAGCGCTTTGGTACAGATATCCGTTACGGAATGATCACTAAGGTTGACTTTTCGAAGAAACCTTTCACATTAACTATTGATGATGAGAAACAAGTTCAAGCGGAAACCGTAATTTTAGCAACAGGAGCTTCGGCTAAATGGTTGGGTATTGATTCTGAAAAAAGATTGAATGGTAGAGGAGTATCTGCCTGTGCTGTTTGTGATGGTTTCTTTTACAAGAATACAGAAGTAGGTATTGTAGGGGCAGGCGACACAGCAGCGGAAGAAGCGCTATATCTTTCTAAACTATGCACAAAAGTGCACATGTTGGTTAGAAGAGACGAAATGAGAGCTTCTAAGATCATGCAAGATCGCGTACTGAAAACAAAAAACATTCAAGTATACTGGAACTCAGAAACAGATGAAATTTTAGGTGAAGAAGAAGTGGAAGGGGTAAGAATGGTCAATAATATAACTGGCGAAAAGACGGAGATTCCTATAAAAGGATTTTTTGTAGCTATTGGTCACAAACCAAATTCTGATGTTTTTAAGGAATATTTAGATACCGATGATGTAGGATATGTTTTAACTAAAGCAGATTCTTCTAAAACTAATGTTGAAGGAGTATATGCTTGTGGTGATTTACAAGATAGTGTATTTAGACAAGCAGTTACAGCTGCAGGAACTGGATGTATGGCTGCGCTAGAAGCTGAACGTTTTTTAGCTGAGAAAGAAATCATTTAGTTTGGCATAGTCTTGGCTTTTAATAAGTTAGAATATAGAACCTATGAAAAAAATAATTGTAATAATATTAAGTCTATGTTACGGATTGGGAATTCAAGCACAGTCTTGGGTACTCAAAAAAGACAAAGGTGGTATTCAAGTATATACAAAGAGTTCAGATGATTTTAGCATGCCTGCGTCTAAGGTAATTGCTATATTTAGTGCATCTTATGACGAAGTAGTTGAAGCTGTATTTGAAGTAAAGAACTACGAAGATTATGTGCCGGATTGTGCGAAAATTGATATTCTTAAAAGAACCGGTAGTGATGAATTAATTTACTACGGACTTTTTAATGCCCCTTGGCCAGCCGCAGATCGTGATTTAGTAGTTAGTATTAAAAAAGTGACTATTGCGAACGGAGTTCGAATTGATATGACTAATAAGTCAAACTATATCGAAGTGAAAGATAATGCCACTAGAATTCCAATTTACTTCGGTACTTGGAATATAACAGAAACTAGTGCAGGAGTAAAGGTAGTTTTGGAATATCAAACTGATCCAGGTGGAAGTGTACCTGATTGGATGGTTCAAGGAGCTGCAACAAAAACACCATATAATATGGTTGAAAATTTAATTGAATTTGTAAATTAAGTCTATGCAAACAGTACATGATATTGAGGTTAAAGAAATAAGCGGTAAATCAAAGGATTTAGGCGATTATGAAGGGAAAGTGTTGTTGATAGTTAATACGGCTTCAAAATGTGGATTTACGCCTCAATTTGGAGATTTAGAGGAGCTATACCAAGACTATAAGGATAAGGATTTTGAAATACTGGGGTTTCCTAGTAATCAATTCCAAGATCAAGAGCCTTTAGAAGGTGAAGCACTAAATGAATTCTGTCAAATTAACTACGGGGTTACTTTCAAGATTTTTGATAAAGTTGAAGTTAAAGGAGAGAACGCCTCTCCCTTATTCCAATACCTGTCAAATAAGGATTTAAATGGGGAGCTAAACTCTACACCAAAATGGAACTTTCATAAGTTCTTAGTGAATAAAGAAGGAAAAGTAGTGGATTATTTTTACACAGTTACTAATCCTAATTCTAAAAAAGTGAGAAGAGCAATTGACAAGCTTTTGGCAGAATAGATGAGTCAAATTAAACTGGACATACTAGCAATAGCCGCTCATCCTGATGATGTGGAATTGGCCTGTGGAGCTACTATGTATCAACATGCCTTGGCTGGAAAGAAGACAGGTATTGTAGATTTAACAACAGGGCAATTAGGCACTAGAGGAACTCCAGCAATTAGAATTCAAGAAGCACATGAAGCAGCCAAAATTTTAAAGCTAGCTGTTCGTGAAAATCTAGAAATGGATGATGGATTCTTTTTGAATGACAAAGCACATCAATTAAGACTGATAACAGCCATAAGAAAGTATCAACCCGATGTATTACTTATTAATGCACCTCATGATCGGCACCCCGACCATGGTAAAGGGGCACAATTAGCATCTGATGCTGCTTTCCTTTCTGGTTTAGTAAAAATTGAAACGGAACATAATGGGAAAGCTCAAAAAGCTTGGCGACCAAGAAATGTATATCACTACATTCAAGCCATGCATATCAAGCCAGATTTCGTAGTGGATGTGTCTGATAGTTATGACATCAAAATGAAAGCTATTCTAGCGTACAAGTCTCAGTTTTTTGACCCGAATTCAGCAGAGAATGATACCTTCATTAGCTCACCAGAATTTTTAGATTTTTTGAAAGCAAGATGCCAAGAGTTTGGACAAATAGCTGGAGTAAAATACGCTGAAGGATTTGTTGCTCAAAGACACATTGGGGTGAAGGATTTAACAAGTCTATTCTAATTTTAATAGCGGTATTCCAAGACCTAGAATTCTAGGCATTACTTTAACAAAGCATGGAAGAAACACCAAAATCAAAACGAGCAAGTAAGAAGCAAATTCAATCTGCCCAAGATTTATTGAAGTACATTAAGCCTTACAAAGGCTATTTTATTTTAGGACTAATTTTCCTCGCCTTATCGAGCTTAATTTTTATGGTGGTACCTGCTGCTGTAGGACAAATGCTAAAGGCTGCAAAAGGGGATACCTTAATCCCTTATCTCAACATCCACATGAACATTTTTCAGTATGGTTGGTTGTTTTTAGCCATTCTATTATCTCAAGGAATACTTTCGTATTTGAGAGTGAATGTTTTTGCTGTCGTAACCGAGAATAGTTTAGCTCAAATCCGAATGGATTTATACAACAAATTACTCTCGCAAAACATGGCATTTTTCGAGAAGAATAGAGTGGGAGATGTAGTGAGTCGCTTGTCAACTGATGTTGAAAAATTACAAACAGCTTTCTCTATTACTCTACCCGAATTTCTTCGTCAAATAATTGTATTTGTTGTTGGTGTAGTACTCCTTCTTTTATACTCAGTTAAGCTAACTTTAGTGATGCTAGCGGTTTTTCCTGTCGTAATTGGACTCGCACTTGTTTTCGGAAAATACATCAAGCGTTTATCTAAAGATAGACAAGAATATTTAGCTCAAACGAATGTAATTGTCGACGAGACATTTCAATCTTTCCAATCAGTTAAAGCCTATGTAAATGAGCGCTTTGAGTTAAATCGTTACAGTGCTAAAATGATGGAGTTGGTGGAAATTGCTTTGAAATATGCAAGAGCAAAAGGCATATTCTTTACCTTCATAATTACTGGGCTTTTCGGTGCGTTATTCTTCATCTTATGGATGGGTGGCATTCAAGTATACGAAGGTAGTATTGAAGTGGAAGAGCTTACGGCATTTATATTCTATGCGATGGTAATTGGAGGCTCAATTGCTGGTTTAGGTAATCAATATACGGAACTCTTAGGAGCCTTAGGAGCAACGGAAAGAGTTAAAGAAATATTGGACGAAGATCAAGAGCTTCGTATAGAAGAAGGTGAGGTAAATCCAATTTCATTTGACTCGGAAATTAGATATGAGGATGTTGTTTTTTCATATCCAACACGATCAGATATAGAAGTCTTGCACAAAATTAGTTTTACTGTAAAAAAAGGACAGAAAGTTGCCTTAGTAGGAAGCAGTGGTTCGGGTAAATCAACTATTGTAAAACTGCTAAGCAGGTTCTATGATTTAGAGCAAGGAAAGATACTTGTAGACAATAAGAATATTCAAGATTTAGAAGTAAGGTCAATCCGAAAAATTATCGGTATTGTACCACAAGAAGTTATCCTTTTTGGCGGGAGTATTTTAGAGAATATTAGATACGGAAAATTGGATGCTAGTCTGGAAGAAGTAAAGGCCGCTGCTAAACAAGCAAATGCTTTAGATTTTATTGAAGGATTTCCTGAACAGTTTAATACCCTTGTAGGTGAACGCGGAGTTCAGCTTTCTGGTGGACAAAAACAACGAGTAGCTATAGCTAGAGCAATCTTGAAAAACCCTGCGATACTAATCTTAGATGAAGCAACAAGCTCTTTAGATGCGGAGTCTGAAAAACAAGTACAAGATGCATTAGAAAACTTAATGCAAAATAGAACCACATTTATTATCGCACATCGATTGAGTACGGTGAGAAGTGCAGACGAAATTCTGGTTTTAAATCAAGGGGATATTGTAGAAAGAGGAACGCACAATGCCTTGTTAAAAGACCCTGATGGTTTTTATGCAAAACTATTGAAGCTTCAAATTGAACAGCGGTAGAAGAGCTTAAAAGCTATAACCTAAGCGAAAGCCAATAGGAAGCATGGGAAGAACATAATTTGCTGACTCAGTGACGGTGAAGGGATTGTTCAAAGATTGCTGTTTTCGATTAACAAATCTTACTCCAAGACCAATATAGTAATCCAGAGTCCATCTTCTTAAGATTAGTTGATACCCAACATTCCCCAATATATCATGCGTGTGAAAGCGATCGTATACATTTGAATGGTCTGTCTTTTGTCCAAAATTATAGCGTAGATATCTATACATCGGGTTAATATAAAAGCCATCCATCTCATCTCGTTTAGGATAGATTCGAATCCCTACGCCTAAAGAGTAACCCAATTTAAATCGTTTGTCGATATCTAAATCATCAACAAATATTCCATAATAGAAATTTGAAACTAGATCCCAATAGCTTGTTCCCACGTGGGTTTCTAAACTAAGTAAAGGAGTCAAGTAGCGCTCATAGGAAAGAACAGCATTCCCATTTAATGAGGCTCTCAGGTAATTGAGCTTCAGTATGTTTTTTTGAGAAACGACTCGATCCTTATCTTCTTCAAAATAATGTGCAATTCCTGTAGAATCATTTTGTCCAAAAATATTGTTTATAAATATAAATAAAATGAATATTTGAATTATCTTTAGCATTAAATATAAGTACGTTATGAGCAAAATTAAATTTTTATCTACCCTTATTCTAACTTACTTCATGCTTTTTTCCTTCGGACAAGATTTTGATTTAATCTGGTCGTCTTTGAATGATAAGCAATCGAAAAAAGAACGCTTAGGACAAGTTGATTATATGATGAGCGAAGATGGTTATCACTATTTTGTAATCTTCAATGGTACTAGAAAGAAGCCAGTTTATAGTTTATTTAAATTGGATGACAAGATGAACGTAGTTTCAGCCTCTCCAATTAACTTCAAAATTTATGGTAAAAATGAATTAGCCTATAATGGGAGTGTGGCTTTGAACGGTAAGATGTTTGTTCGAACTTCTTACTTTAACAACTCGCAAGACATTAATTATGGTTTCATTTCTGAATTGTCTAAAGATGGGGTGTTAAGTAGCGACCTTACCGAGTTAGATGCCATGAAAATGGAAAAAAAGAGATCGTATGGTTACTTTTCTTTTGATGTGTCTGAAGATCAATCTAAAGTAATGGTTTCTCGAATTACTCCTTTTGTAAATAAGGAACAAGAAAACTATGCTTTGAAAGTTTTAGATGCAGATTTAAAAGAAATTTGGAGTGAAGAAGTACGCTTGCCTTATTCAGATAGAAAGTTTTCAATTTGGGATTATAACGTTGATAATGATGGAAATGCATACTTGGGCGGTCGATTGTACGAAGGAAAGAATGATACCAAAACGAGTAGTGATGATTATGCCTATAAGATATTTATGCATAATTCTGTAAGCGGAGAGATGAAAGAGTATACCGTTGAAATTGGGGATGTTTACCCAACAGATATGGTGTTTAAATTTAATGATGAAAACTTATTGGTAACTGGATTGTATTCGGATAAAGAAACTAGATCAGATGCAGGAGTTTTTCATTTGGAAATTGACAAAGTAAGTTCATCTGTTATTTCCTTGGCGAAGAAAGATTTCGATCAAGAGTTAAAAGATGAATATCGTTCAGAGAAACAAATCAAGAAGGATAAGAAGAGTGATAAGGGTGTTCCTGATTATGAAGTGCGTGAAGTTTTCTTAACAGACTCAGATGAACGTATTATGGTGGCTGAGCAATATGATTACTATACGACCACTCATACCTATACGACTTCCAATGGGAATGGAGGAACCTCCACTAGAACGGTTACCACGCATCACTATGTTTATGGAGATATTTTAGTAACAAAATTCAATAAGTCAGGAGAAGTACTTTGGTTAACTAAAATTGAAAAAAGACAGCATACCACCAATGATGGTGGTTATCTTTCATCTTATGTCTCTAAATTGTACGACAATGGAAATAAAATAGAGTTTTTCTATGCGGAGATGAAGTCCAGAAAGGAAGCTGGGACTAAAAAAGTAGACGAAAGATTTGTAACTAAATCTGTTACAGTTGATGCAGAAGGCAATCAATCTGAAAAACCATTATTCTCAATAGCTGATGAAGAAACAATTTTTAGAGCGAAAGCATCTGTTGAACTAGATGATAAAAGAACCTTGATTCTGGGTGAACGAAAAATGGATTTTAAATTTGGCTTAATTGAATTTAAATAAGCCTAAGAATAATATTTTTTTCGTATTGGCTTCTCATTAATCGTTTGAAGGAACACTCCACTTAGTGCACTTAGCATCCCAATTATTCCTCCAAGTCCAGCCGTTACCAAAAGCAGCAGCCAAGGATTATGAAGAGGCAGTACCTCACTCATCCGATTAAGCATGATGAAGTCATTTTGAAAACTTTTGATTAGCGCAAAGGCACCCCACACTAGAAATACAGACACAAATCCAATTAAAGCGGCCTCTGTGCCCTTATCTAAGAAGGTTAGCCCTATTACGAAGCACACAACAGCAATGGTCCACCAGGGGAGGAATAGTGAAGCTATCGCTCCAAACACAATCATTAATATTAAAGCAAATACAGCTTTCATCTTAAGGTCTTTTTAAAGTTACAGATTGGTAGTTACTATTTTGATAGGTACTAGGGTCTGTTGAGTTAACTAATTCATGATAATCGCCAGTAGCCCATTCACTTAACATGTTGTCATAGAACTTGCTTCCAGGGTTTCCACTTTGTCCGCCAGGATAAACACCATAACCTTTTATCTTTCCACCATCAAAGTCTAATATCATTCTCCAGCTAGGTCCGTGAAATTTTCCACTGGCATTGACAATCTTATAATTTCCTCCAATGTCTAAATTTGTAGAGAAAGCTGGTATCATAGCTAAATGCTCAATCAATGTGTTTTTGTACTTACCCCATTCTACTTGGTCTAAAGTATCTACATCTTCCAGCATATCTGAAAAGGCAAAATTTATAAGTACATCAGTAGTTTCAACTACTTTGGTTTCTTCCATATCAATGAATCGATGGTCAATGCTGTCAGCCAATAGGCGATACGTTTGATATTCATTTGGAGCCTTCCAGCCATCTTTCCATTTGTATGGATCCCAACCACCTGGAACCTCAGTCTCTACAAACTCATCCCAAAGCGAGGTGTAATAGCCTTCACTAAACAACTGAAAATAAGTAGCTTCTTTGGAATCCACATCATTGACGAAATCCCATAAACTTAAAGCGTCGAGCACTTCTTTCCCTTTTTCATCTAAAGAACTTCGATCTACATAACTTAACAATAAAGGCAAAGCTTCTTCAGCCATCAGATTGTATTCATTAAACTGCAAAGCCTTAAAATCGTCTTTGCTTACTTTATGCATAGCTCGCAGTTCCTTATTGATAACTCGGTTTCTATAGTATTCAAATACTCCATTCGTAAAGTAAGGGTAGGTGCTGTCAGCCACATGTTGATTGGCACTATAAACATATTCTCTATCTGGATTATGCATCATTGGAATCTCATCGAAAGGAATGAATTCTTCCCAAGCTTCTCGCTCTGAACCATCCATATAGAAAACACCTTGATTTTTTTCTAAGATCGGGAACTTCCCTTGTTGACGTAAAGCAATATCTCCATCTACGCAGGCGAAAACAAAATTTTGTGCCGGACATTCATAATACCTCAAAGCATCTAAATAGTCTTCGAAATTTTTGGCTCTATTGAGTAAATAAAAAGTCATGTACTCTTGACCTGCTTGATGAGCCATCCATTGTAATGCAAAATTCTTGGGTCCATCTTGCGTAGGGAATTCTTCATAAACTACCGGTCCTAAATGAGTGTGAATGATGGTGTCAAACATGGAATCGCAGCCCTTCACTTTTATCTCTTCATAAACTTTAGTGGTGGCTCGCCATCCTTCTTCCCATTTATAAAAATCCTTGGTAACATCTTTAAATTCTATACTGTACCAATCTTTCACATCTCGTCCTGCATTAGTTACTCCCCAACCGATATAGTCATTAAAGCCAATGATTATACCAGGAGCTCCTGGGAAAACAACTCCATAAGTGTTTAAATCTGGCGTGTTCAAATGCATTTCTACCCAAACCGATGGGAAGGACAATTTTAAGTGTGGGTCATTGGCCAACAGGGGATAAGCTGAAACGGTCTTCGCACCGGAAACCGCCCAATTGTTACTTCCAATTTGTACATCACTCTTTTCATAAAGGGAGCCTAAGTTTTGCAAGTTTTCAGCGTTCACTGGTAGGTCAATAATGTTTAAGGTCGTATCCTCTTCAGAATAAGCCGGCCATCCTGCTTGAGGAGTTGGGAAAATAGGTTCTAACTGGTCAGAATAATCATTAAACAAAGAATCGAATAAAGATTCACCATACTTAATGGCAAAATTGCTATTCTCTATATCGTATTCAGTAGACGTTAAGACATTGCTCATGTTCATCAAAAGCAAAGCAGTCTTGTATGAGCTCCATGGTTCTGGTTGATAGCCCATCAACTGATATTCTATAGGCAAGTCGTTCTTCTTCAAACTATTCATGTAGGCATTAACTCCTGCAGTGAATTGCCCCATTAAATTCTTCGAAAATGGATCCGCCTCAATAACTTTTAACTTATTCTCAGCACCCATTTTTAACCCTATGCGACGTTGTTGTTTGTCGAAATTGATAAACTTATTATCCTCACCCGCACCCAATAATTCAGCTATTCGTCCTTCAGCGGCAAGTACCTGAAATTCCATTTGCCATAAACGTAAACTGGCGACTATATAACCTTGAGCAAAGTATAAGTCATTTTCATTTGTTGCGAAAATGTGAGGGATTCTTCGTTCATCAAAATAGATTTCAACCGACTCCTCTAATTGCTCCGCAAATATTTCATCTGCCAGATGTAAAGTGTTGGAATTTTCTCCTAAATTGTAGAAGCCCGAAAATGGATTAAGTAGTTTACCAAATGCTGGCTTCCCTCCAATTCGGATGTTTAAAGCAACAACTAGACAGATTGTCAGCAAAAAGACCACGATAAAGCGAAAAATATTCAAGGGTAAGGTTTTTGTATATGAACAATAAGCAATGGCTAATATAAGCGCAAATATCAAGAATTTAAAAGAACGCGAATCATTTTATTTCAAACTAAAATTGGCCGCACTAATTGTGTTTACTTGGTTTGTCGTTGAGCTTTTAGATAGTATGTTCAAACTGGGCTTAGAGAATTTTGGCTTGAAACCGAAATCCGTCGAGGGGCTTATTGGCATTCTCACCTTCCCGTTTCTTCACGGTGATTGGAATCACTTGTTGTCTAACGGCTCAAGTGCACTCATTTTATTCACAGGTTTGTTTGTCTTTCATGCTAAACGAGGATTGCTCTATCTCTTGATTTTATATCTTGGTTCTGGAATCTTATTGTGGTTTATTGGCCAGTCGGGAACTAATCATATAGGTGCTAGCGGATTAATTTATGCCGTGGCTTTCTTTCTATTTGTCGCAAGTGTGCGAGAAGGCAACAGAAATTCCATGGCCTTAACCTTCTTTATCATCTTGATGTATGGAAGTATGATTTGGGGGCTTACTCCATTTACAGTTAAAGCTAATGTGAGTTGGGAAGGTCACCTATCAGGTGCTATAATAGGCGTAATTTTAGCGCTGTATGTCTATAAAGATTACGTGAAACCTCAAGAACTATTTGTGGAAGATGAACGCCCATTCTTTGAGCGACACCCTCTTGATATCTAACTGTTCAATTTCTTTTTCCAATTAAAGAACCCTAAATAAAGTAGGGACAAGATGGCCAATGAGCCCCAATAGAATAATTCTGTGGTCCAAGCAATCGTTAGATTTACATCGAGGATGTAAAATATAATGTAAACGAATATCAAATAGACTAAAATGGTAATCGTTTCAACAATCAAGCTGTGTAGGCTAGCTCCAATACTTGCTATGCAGTTGAATAAAATGGTTGAGAAGCCATAAAGCCAAAGCGCAACCAAGGCGATGTACAT
>JBLHMK010000008.1:0-38089 GCA_047621945.1 Flavobacteriaceae bacterium | reverse complement strand
GGAAAGTTAGCACCTGGGTTACTAGGGAGTTGCTGACCATTAGGCATAAAGTAAGTAATATCAATCCATGTAATTCCACCATCTGGTGAATACTGTATGGTAATTCCTTCTTCAGATAAATCTGGACCCTCAGTTGGAGCTGCTCCACCTTGAACGGCGTATACGAAGTCAAAACAAATTTGACCACCATTAGAAACATTGAAAGGAACGGTTGTTAACGCAGCTGGAAGAACGGCTGTTGCTCCCATCCAAAAATAAGTCCCACCATCTGGATCGCCTGAACCTAGAATCGGTGGACTAGGAATATATGGATTAGTATAAATTGCACCAGCAGTGGTCTGCCATCCTGGATCTGTAGGTCCTACTCCAGAGAATGTGTCTGAGATTGCCGATAATGCAAATCCGGTGATAGTTATCATAGTTGAATCACCACAATCAATTATTGAATCCGTAATCAATGGAGTCACAGAACATTGACTATGAACTACTGAATTAATGGAAAATATTGTGAGGATTAAAAATATGATCTTTTTCATGCTACATTGATTAGCATTTAAAAATAGCTAATAATGCCTCAAGAGTCAAGTATTTAGGGCTTATTCTTTATATGAAGTATAAATAAGTGTTGATAACACTAGATTAAATCAATTCTTGTTTGGTGTCGACCACCTTCAAACTCAGCATCTAAATAGGCTGTGACGATCGTCATCGCCTTGTTTTTGTTTAAATATCTAGCGGGTAAACAAATGATGTTTGCATTGTTATGTTGTATTGCTAATTCAGCTATTTCAGGATGCCAAGCGATAGCGGCACGGATGTTTTTGTGCTTATTTGCAGTCATACAAACACCGTTTGCACTTCCACAGATTAGAATGCCCAAGCTATCTTTTGTTTTCGCCACTGATTTTGCTACAGCATGCGCAAAGTCGGGATAGTTCACCGAATCCTTACTATACGTTCCTTTATCTATTATTTCATATTCTAACTTAGTTAGATAATCGATTACATCTATTTTTAAGTCAAAACCTGCGTGATCTGAACCGATAATTATTTTCATGGATATTGGTGGTTTATGGGTTTACTCTTTGAGCTACTAAAATACTAATTAAATACAAACCAAATAAAGGAATGCTTACCATCATCATGGATGCGACATCAGGCGGGGTAATTATCGCTGATAGAATTATACAAATAATAAGCGCATATCGCCAATATTCGCGCATCATTCGAGCGGTAATAATATTCATTGTAGCCAATAAGAATACGGCCATTGGTAACTGAAACATAATACCACTAGCCAAAACCATCGTACTTATGAAACTTATGTAGTTGGTAAGAGTAAAAGTGTTTGTAACTATACTACTTACATTATACTTAGAGAGAAAGTCCAAAGAAAATGGAGTCAATACGTAATAGCCGAAAAGAACTCCAATGAAAAATAAAATAGCACTTCCCATAATTGCTTTTCTGGATGCTCGAACTTCTTCATTGTGCAAGCCTGGACTAATAAAACGCCACAACTCCCATACTAAATAAGGAAAAGCGATGATTACTCCAATAGACATGGCAATTTTTATGTGAACCATAAATTGTCCAGCCATCTCTGTATTAATAATAATGAAATCTAAATTGCCTAAGCAAAGACTTGTTGGCAATCCTAAATAATTAATCAAATCACACCAATACTCGTAGGCGATGAAATCACTGTATGTAGGAGCGAAAATGATGTTGTCGAATACAAAGCCTTTGAAAACAAACGCGAATAGAGAAAATAGCAGAACAACTCCTCCTGTTCTAAAAATACGCCATCTTAATTCTTCAAGATGGTCAAAGAATGACATTTCTTTTTGCTCTGTTGACACGTTAATTAGTTGTTTAGAATATTCATAATCTTATCTAATTTAGGAGATAAAATTATTTCAGTTCTACGATTTTTTGCTTTTTCTTCAGGAGTGCTATTCGCGTTCAAAGATAAGAATTCCCCTCTTCCGCTGGCAGAAACATTTTGAGGAAGTACCCCACCTTCATTTGTAAGGATACGTACAACCGATGTTGCTCTTTTTACACTAAGATCCCAATTGTCTATAATCACTCCAGACCCATTGTATGGCACGTTATCGGTATGTCCTTCAACTACAATTTTAAACTCTTCCTGTTTGCTGAGAACTTGCCCTAACTTAGCTATAGCGTCTTTTCCTTTTTCATCAATAGCAAAGCTTCCAGAAGAAAACAATAACTTTTCTGAAAGAGAAACATATAAATTACCATTCTTTTCCTCTACCTTAATATCTTCCGAGCTAAATCCTTTTAGCGCATTGGAAATATTGGACTTAAGCGTTTTTAATGCCTCATCTTTTTGTTTCAAGTTATCTTCTAACTCTTTGATTCGAGCACTTTGACTTTGATTCTTCTCTTCTAATAAGTCTAACTCTTTTTCTCTGGCTTTCAATTGAGCATCTAAGGCTTCTTGAGCAACAGAAATAGCATCCAATTCTTTTTCTTTCAATGCTAACTTGTTGGCTAACATTTTCTGATTTGAATTCGCTTCATTTAAAATATTCTTCTTTGAAGAGAATAACTCGTCGTTTAATGTTTTATATTCTTCCACTAAAGACTCCATCTGCTGCTTGCTAACTAAGAGTTTAGCTTTCTCAGCCTCTAAAGAATTGATTTTAGCTTTTAAAGCTTCCATCTCATTGATGCAGTCATCACGTTCGCCTGCGGCTTCCCCCAATTTTTCCTCAGCATCCATTTGATCTGAAAAGTATTTATCATTTAATGCACTGAGTTCTTGAAATTTCTTAGACGAAACACAAGAGCTCATTAAAAGCATTGCAAGTATTATTACACTTAACTTATTCATAGTTATAAATTTTACACAAAAATAAATGAGTTAAGTGACATATTCTACACTGTTTGTTCACGTGTCATGGTGGATAACAATTATTTGGCTGATTTCAGTTTCTCATTAAATGTAGGTTAATTTACAAATCTAAAACCCTTAAAATGTTGAATACCTTAAAATGTTGTTTCGTTCTACTTGGCTTTATAGTGCTGTCCAGTATATCGGCACAGAATCAAGAAGAAATCGAAAACATGTTGAATGACACGGGTGTTGTTGAAGTAGAGCAATCAAAACCGAATGACCTTGTCACTAAAACTAAAGATAAGAAGGTTAAAGTCGAAAAGGAGCAGAAAGTTAAAGTCGAAAAAATAGCTAAGGTAAAAAAAGAGAAAGTTGTCAAAACTAAAGAAGATGTTGAAGTCAATGTATCTGACGTGCTTGATCTTACCAAAAATAAAAAGCTTAAAGGATCTGCCTCCAAGTTTAAAAAGAAAGGAGATGAATATGGTCAATCAGGGGCACATTATAATGCAATGAATAGTTATCAAGCTGCTCTTCTTAGAACCAAGAAAAAGCGAAAGCTTGCAAAATTGAATTTGCTGGCAGGAGAAAGTGCTTTAATGATAAGAAACTACGCCTTATCTGAAGTTTACTTTAAAGATTGTTTAATTCAGAATAGTAATAAGAAGAAATTCGATGTAGCCTATTTTTATCTTGCCAATTCTTTGAAGTACCAAGCTAAATATGTGGAAGCTAAAGATTGGTATGGTAAGTTTATGTTAAAAGCAGCAAATAACTCTTCTTTAGCTTTAGAAAAAAGTAAATCAAGAATTGCATCTAAAGGATGTACGTATGCTATGGATTTAGTAGTAGAAGAGCCGGCGTATGTGATAGAGAACCCAGGTGAGAATGTAAATGGACCTTATGCTGATTTTAGTCCTGAAATTCGAGGGAAAGAGTTAATCTATGCAAAGATCCTTTCCGATTGTAGTGAAGAAGAAAGTAAGGACATTGCGAAGTTGTATACTTCAGATATGTATGATATGAAGTTTAACCTTGCTCAGGACTTTTCATCTACTCTGAATCAAGGAAATGATTTTGTTTGTAATCCTTCATTTAGTGCTGATGGTAAAACCATCTATTTTAGTAAATGCCAATTAGTCAGTAAATCTGAAAGTCACTGCGACATATATCGAAGTGTTCTAGTTGAAGGAATTTGGGGAAAGGCAGTTAAACTAGAAGGAAATCTTAACGAAGAGAATAGTTCTTCTTCGCATCCACAAATTGTTGAGGATGAAGAAGGGTATACTATTTTTTATTTTACTTCAAATAGAGAAAGTGGACGAGGTGGAAAGGATATTTGGTATGCGGTAATGAATGAGGATGGGGATTTTGGACGAGCTAAAAATATGGGCTCACCCGTAAACACTCGATTTGATGATATCTCTCCATTTTATCATCCAGCTACGCAAACATTGTATTATAGTACTGACGGTGAAATTGGTTTAGGCGGATATGACGTTTTTGCTGCAAAAAAATCTAATGATGGGTGGGAAGAACCGAAAAATTTAGAGACGCCTGTTAACACGAGTTTAGATGATTATGATTTCATTTTAGATGCCAAAGGCGAAAGAGGGTTTTTAGTATCTAATAGAACGGGAACCACTTCTTTAACCGGGCCTACTTGTTGTGATGATATCTTCGAAGTTCGTTCTACACAAATTGAATTGTTTGTTTCTTCTGCAGTATATGTTGAAGGGCCAAGTGGAAGGGAAGTATTGGAAGACGGTCTGTTAGTTCTAGAAGACTTAAATACAGGAAAAGTTGATTCGATAAAAATTGATATAAAGGATAAGTTCGTATCAATTAATACTGAAAGTGAATATAGGATTACCGCCTTAAGTGAAAAATATGAGAGCAAGGGAGTTGAGTTCAATACTTTAAATTCGAATCAATCTGATACTTTGTATTATGATTTGTTTTTAACAGATAAAAAGAACGAAATACACAAAGAGTTTATTGGAATCATCTATTATAAATATGCGGAATCGAGATTAACTCCAGAAGCACCAGCAACTCTTGAGACTATCATTGCTTACTTGAAATTAAATCCTAAATCTCAAGTTGAAGTTCGAGCTCATACTGATGGAAAAGGACCGGCAGAATTCAACTTAAATTTAAGTGAAAGCCGTTGTGATGCCGCGGTGAATTTCCTGAAGTCGGAAGGGATAGAAGTATTCAGAATTAAAAATAAATGGTTTGGGGAGTCTGAACCAGCTGCACCGAACACTAACGAAGATGGAAGCGACAATCCTGAAGGGAGAGCATTAAATCGTCGTACAGAATTTAAAATAACTGGATTATACTACTAGAATTTTTCAGCGTAAATCACCTTCAAATTCATCAACATATCGCGCAAACGGGCGGCTTCTAAAAAATCTTTTTGGCCAGCTGCTTTCTTCATTGCTTTCTCAACAGAATCTATCTTTTTTTGAAGGACTGTAGGAGACTTGTATGATTCCCCATCTTCGGCAGCTATATTTGGGTTAGCCTCAATAATGTCAGGAACTTTCCCTCCGTGCATAAAGTCTAATACCGAACCTGATTTGATAATTTCTTCTCTTGATTTAAAAACAGTTTCCGGTGTAATGTTATGCTCTAAATTATATTTGATCTGTGTTTCTCTTCTACGCTCAGTTTCTTCAATAGTAGCAGCCATGCTTTTCGTCATTCTATCAGCATACATGATTACAAAACCTTTTGCATTCCTAGCGGCTCGACCAGACGTTTGAATCATACTTCGTTTATTTCTCAAAAAGCCCTCTTTATCCGCATCTAGAATAGCTACCAATGAAACTTCAGGTATATCTAAACCTTCACGAAGTAAATTAACTCCAATAAGTACATCAAATTTACCTAAACGCAAATCACGAATAATCTCAACTCGCTCTAGCGTATCTATATCAGAGTGAATATAGCGACAACGAACACCCATTTTAGCAAAATACTTGGCAAGTTCTTCAGCCATTCGCTTAGTAAGCGTAGTCACTAAAACTCGTTCATTGACCTCTCTACGCTTGCGAATCTCTTCTAACAAGTCGTCGATCTGATTTTGTGTTGGTCGAACTTCAATAGGAGGATCCAATAAGCCTGTAGGTCTAACTACTTGTTCTACCACGACACCTTCGCTTCGTTCTAGTTCGTAATCACTGGGCGTAGCACTTACAAAGACGCTTTGCTTCATCATAGATTCAAACTCTTGAAAGTTTAAAGGTCTATTATCTAATGCTGCGGGCAATCTAAATCCGTATTCTACAAGATTAGTCTTTCTCGATCTATCTCCACCATACATCCCTCTAACCTGAGGAAGCGTAACGTGACTCTCATCTACTACAAACAAAAAGTCATCGGGAAAGTAATCAATTAAGCAGAATGGTCGCTCACCTTCATTTCTTTTGTCTAAGTATCTAGAGTAATTCTCAATTCCAGAACAATAGCCTAACTCTTTAATCATCTCCAAATCAAACTCCACTCGTTCTTTTAAGCGGGCAGCCTCCAAGTGTTTATCTATGCTATTAAAGTATTCTACTTGTTTGTGTAAATCGTCCTGGATGTTGTTAACTAAAGAGGTCATTTGATTCTTAGGGGCAACATATAGGTTGGCAGGAAAAATAGTAATGTCTTCTAATTCAGCTTCCGTTTTACCAGTTCCTACATCAAAGCGGGTTAATTCTTCAATTTCATCTCCAAAGAAAGTTACTCTATACGCATAATCGGCATAAGGCACATTGATGTCCACGGTATCTCCTGTTACTCGGAAGGTAGCTCGGGCGAAATCGGTGATTGTTCGATTGTATAAACTGGAAACTAAATCATATAGAAATGTATTTCTACTAATGATTTGTCCAATTGCTATTTTAATGATCCCGTTGGCAAAATCAGAAGGATTCCCCATGCCATAAATACATGATACAGAGGCAACAACAATAACATCACGTCTTCCTGATAGGAGGGAAGCGGTAGTACTCAATCGAAGCTTGTCTATCTCCTCATTGATTTGTAAGTCCTTCTCGATATAAGTGTCAGAAGAAGGCATATAGGCTTCTGGCTGATAGTAATCGTAATAGGATACAAAATACTCCACGGCGTTATTCGGAAAGAATTGTTTGAATTCCCCATATAACTGGGCTACTAAGGTTTTGTTATGCGTAAGTATTAAAGTGGGTTTTTGGGTACGCTCTATTAAATTAGCAATAGTAAAGGTTTTACCTGAACCCGTAACTCCAAGTAGGGTCTGAGCTTCGACTTGAGTTTCAACACCTTTAACAAGCTCATTAATCGCTTTAGGTTGATCGCCTTTAGGTTCAAATTTGGATACAAGTTCGAATTTCATAGTGAGTACAAAAATGAATAATTAAATTGGCTAAGAAGGTTTCTAGGGGATGAAAATTTAATTTTTCTTTCCCATTATACAATATATATTTTTGAAGAGACGTTCTTAATTAAAACTACTCAAAAAATATTTCTATGAAAAGAAACTTTACCCTCGACGATTTATTCCTTTACCATTATAACGAACTTGCTCCTGAAGAAGTTCAAGCTTTCGAATTAAGCTTGAATTTTGACGAGTTCTTGAGTGAAGCCAACGATAGTTTACAGACAATAAAAAGTTTGTTAGATCAGCGCAAAGCTTCGCCTAGCGATGCAAGCATTCGTTTAATAATGGATTATAATAAGCAGAATAGTAATGAGTTAGAAGCTATTTAATTAAGCTACTTTAATCAGTTTACTTAACTTAGACTTGCTTAGTTTTTCCTTAGCATAATCTAAAGTAACTTCAAAACTTTTGATGTCTTCTTCTGAAGGAAGCTCAAACATGGCATCTGTAACTATAGCTTCGCAAATAGATCTTAATCCTCTTGCTCCAAGCTTGTATTCCAATGCTTTGTCTGTAATGAACTGTAAAGCTCCCTCGGAGAATGTGAAATCAACATCTTCAGATTCAAACAACTTTTGGTATTGTTTAACCAAAGCATTTTTTGGAACAGTAAGTATATTATATAAAGCCTCTTTATCTAAAGGATTAAGATGAGATACAACAGGTATTCTTCCTATTAACTCAGGAATCAAACCGAATCTTCTTAAATCTTCTGGATTAATGTATTGAAGTAGATTATCTTTATCTACGGCTTCTTGTGATTTTTCTTCAGATCGAAATCCTAACACAGAGGTATTGATTCGCTTAGCAATGTTTTTCTCAATGCCATCAAAAGCTCCTCCACAGATAAATAAGATATTTTGAGTGTTCACCTTAACCATCTTTTGGTCAGGATGCTTTCTTCCTCCTTGAGGTGGAACCAATACTTCAGTTCCTTCTAATAACTTTAAGAGTGCTTGCTGAACACCTTCACCAGACACATCTCTCGTAATAGATGGATTATCTGACTTACGAGCTATTTTATCAATTTCATCTATGTAAATGATTCCTCTTTCTGCAGCTTGAATATCATAATCAGATACTTGAAGTAAGCGAGATAAAATACTTTCTACATCTTCTCCAACATATCCTGCTTCAGTAAATACGGTTGCATCTACAATGGTAAAAGGAACGTTTAAGAATCGAGCAATTGATTTGGCTAGTAATGTTTTACCAGTACCAGTTCGACCAACTAAAAGAATATTAGATTTTTCAATCTCAATTTCTTCATCTTTAAGTTGATTCAATCGTTTGTAATGGTTGTAAACCGCAACGGCAATTATCTTCTTCGCTTCTTCTTGTCCAATAACATATTGATCTAGAAAAGAAGAAATATTTTTTGGCTTAATTGATTTGGGTAATGAGAATCGAAAACTTTTGGTAGTTTTCTTACTAATCTCTTCAATAACGATAAGCTGAGCTTGCTCAACGCAAGCATCACAAATATTCGCGTCTAAACCAGAAACCAAAAGTTTGGTTTCTGCTTTTGACTTACCACAAAACGAACATGTTGATATTTTATTGGTTTTATTCATGTGAAGGTTTGGATGACTACGAATATAATGATTTTATTTTTTTCGAATTAAAACTTCGTCAATCATACCGTATTCCATTGCTTCATCTGCTTTCATCCAGAAATCTCTATCTGAATCTTGCTCAATCTTTTCATAAGATTGACCTGAATGTTCACTAAGAATGTCGTATAATTCTTTTTTAAGCTTTCTAATTTCGTTGATAGTGATTTGAACATCACTTGCTTTACCACCTGCACCACCTAAAGGTTGGTGAATCATTACACGGCTATGTTTTAAAGCAGTTCTTTTTCCTTTAGTACCAGCACATAATAGTACAGCTCCCATTGAAGCAGCCATACCTGTACAAATAGTTGCCACATCTGGCAAAATATACTGCATGGTATCATAAATACCTAAACCAGCATAAACACCACCACCTGGACTATTCACATATATCTGAACATCGCTTTTAGAATCAATTGATTCTAAGAATAATAATTGAGCAGTAACGATATTAGCTACCGTATCATCTATTGGAACACCTAAGAAAATGATTCTATCCATCATCAAACGAGAGAAAACATCCATTGCTACGGCGTTCATCTTACGTTCTTCAATAATGTTTGGAGTAATCATGTAGTTGTGAATAGATGCATAATCATCATAAACAGACCCACTGATCCCTTTATGTTTTGTTGCAAAATCCCTTACTTCTTTTTCAAAATTCTTCATATTAAAGCTCTACTGTTGTTTGTGAAATTCTTCTAAACTAACTTTTTTATCTTTAGTTTTTATCTGTCCTTTAAAGAAATCAAATAATTTTTCTTCTAATAAGGTTTCACGCGTTTGACTAGAGTGATCCTTCTTGGCCATCATATTCTGAACAAATTTTTCCATTTCCTCCTCAGGCATGTCCGGAATACCATAGCTTGCCATTTGTTGACGGATTTGATCAGCTGTTCTTAGCTTCACTTCTTCCATACTTACATCAACATTATTTTCCTTACTTACCTTTTTAACAATTAAACTCCACTTTAAGTTCTTTTGGAATGCAGGGTACTCTGTTTCAATTTGCTCTTCTGAAATTGGCTTCTCATTGGTTAGTTTGATCCATCTTTTCAAAAACTCATCAGGGAAAGACATCTCTGTTTTTTCAATTAAAGTCTCAGCTAGCTTATTATATAATCTAGAATCTTCTTGTTTTGCGAAGTAAGATTTGATCTCTGTTTCAATGTTTGCTTTCATTCCAGCTTCGTCCTTTACATCGCTTCCTTCACCATATACGGTTTTAAGAAAGTCTTCGGTTATCTCTGCAGGTAAAACTCTTTTAACATCTACTAAAGTAGCTTGAACAGCAGGTAATGTTTCAGGCGCTAAATCTAAGTTTAAGATTTGTTTAGCTAATTCTTCTTTATTCTTTTCGAAAGTCTTTTCTATGTTCTCAATAGTGAAGGTATCTCCTTTCTTTAATCCTTTTGCTTCCTTTCGAATCTTTTCGTCTTTCAACATATCTAAAGCGATAGGAGCAGAATGACTAATTCCATTTTCAACCTTAACACCAGCATCATCGATTTCGTCAAATTGTAGGGTAAGCATATCGTCGTCTTGCATTTTGCCAACAACTTCTTCTACTTTACCATAACGCTTGCGGACTCTATCCATTTCCTCGTCAATCATTTTAGAGGTAACATCAATTACATCTTTATCAAGAGTTGGTGTTTTTTTCAAGAAGCTTAATTCGAATTCTGGAGCAAGTCCTACTTCGTATTCAAAGTCAAAATCTTTAATGTCGTTAATCTCAATATCAAAAGACTGTCCATTTTTAGGTAATGGATTACCTAGTACGTCTAATTTATTTTCAATGATGTAGTTATTCACTTGCTCATTGAGGATGTCATTAACGGTATCAGCCATAATGTGATTACCATACATCTTTTTAATAACACCTAAGGGTACTTGTCCTTTACGGAAACCTTTCAAGTCCACCTTCTTACGGTAATCATTAAGAGATTGAAGAATCTTTGATTCGTAATCTTCTTTCTTTACTTTAAGTTTCAGAATAGCATTTAAGCTATCTACATTTTCTTGAGTAATTTGCACAGATAGTAATTTTAATTTTGAATAATTCTTGAGAGTTTACTTTAAAGAGTGCGGGTAAAGGGAGTCGAACCCCCACGCCTTGCGGCACTAGATCCTAAATCTAGCGTGTCTACCAATTCCACCATACCCGCATGTAAAAGATTTTAGCTTGTTAAGCGGGTGCAAAGATAATTTTTTTTTGTTTTTATGCATTAAAATTCCTCTTTTCTTTCTTTTTTTTTAGAATTTGAATAAAAGCATTTTCTAGTTGAGCTTTATTTATTAGTTTAGCAGTAATTACAAAGCTATACAATTACATGCCCGAAACAAGAGACATAACCCTCAGTACCGAAGAGAAAAAGGAGATAGCTAAGCAATACCGGCACCTGCTAGGAAAGGTTAAACATAAGCTTCAAAAAGGGGATGTAGAACGGATTCGTCAAGCCTTTGAAATGGCTATTGAATACCATGCAGGGATGCGTCGAAAGTCTGGTGAACCATATATCTATCATCCAATAGCTGTAGCGCGAATTGTAAGTGAGGAAATCGGTTTGGGTAATACTTCTATTATATGTGCACTGCTGCATGATACGGTTGAAGATACCGAGCTTACTCTTGAAGATGTAGAGAATGCATTTGACAAAAACACGGCTAAAATTATAAATGGCTTAACTAAAATATCAGGAGTCTTTGACTTGAATAGTTCTATCCAAGCTGAAAATTTCAGAAAACTTTTACTTACGCTTACCGATGATATACGAGTAATCTTGATTAAACTCGCTGATCGCTTGCACAATATGCGTACGCTGGATAGTATGCCAAGAGATAAACAGTTGAAGATAGCATCAGAAACTGATTTTCTCTATGCTCCAATTGCTCATAGAATGGGACTTTATGCGGTTAAATCAGAGTTAGAAGATTTGTCAATGAAGTATCGGGAGCCCGATATGTATAGGTTTATTGCCCATAAATTAAATGAAACCAAACGATCTAGAAATAGATTCATTAATAACTTTATTACGCCACTAAATGATCTCTTTGAGGCAAAGAAGTTAGATTTAGAAATATTTGGTCGACCTAAGTCTATTCATTCTATTTGGAATAAAATGAAGAAGCAAAGCGTAAGCTTTGAGGAGGTCTATGATTTATTTGCCATTAGAATTATTGTAAACAGTAAAGAAAAGAAAGAGAAAAGTGATTGTTGGAATGTTTATTCTGTTATATCAGATATGTACAGACCGAATCCAAATCGTTTGCGCGACTGGATTTCTAATCCTAAGTCAAATGGATATGAAGCTTTACATACCACTGTGGTGGGCCCTAAAGGGAAGTGGGTAGAAGTACAGATTCGTTCAAAACGAATGCATGAGATTGCAGAAAAAGGAGTTGCCGCGCATTGGAAGTATAAAGAAGGAGCCACAAATATATCATCAGATGACGGGGTAGACCAATGGTTGGCTAGTATACAATCCTTATTAAACGATAAATCGCAAAATGCCTTGGAGATGGTAAACAACTTCAAGATGAATTTATTCAGTGCCGAAATTTTTGTTTTCACGCCAAAGGGTGACTTGAAACGTTTGAAGAGAGATGCCACGTCATTGGACTTTGCCTATGATGTCCATTCTGATATTGGAGATAAATGTATCGGAGCTAAGGTGAATCAAAAATTAGTACCACTTAGTTATGTCCTAAAGACAGGAGATCAAATTGAAATCCTTACCTCAAAAAAGCAAAAGCCAAGTGAAGATTGGTTAAGCTTTGTTGTTACGGGGAAAGCTAAAGGGGCTATAAAGAAGGCTGTTAACGAGGAATTGCGACTAGTAGCGGATGATGGCAAACAAATTCTCGAAAGAAAATTCAAACAACTTAAAATCAATTCTATAGATGAAAATTATTGGACGATAACCAATTATTTCAAATTTACTTCTCCCTTAGATTTATTCGTTGCGGTAGCTAAGAACAAGATAAAACTGAGAGATTTAAAGAATTTAGAAGTCATTCATGGTGTGGTTAAGGCTAACAAACCAAAAGTTCAAAGTAAGAAATATAATTTTGAGGAAACTGTAGCTAAAACACTTACCAAGAACGCAGAGCTGATTATTATGGGACAAAGTTCCGATCAGCTAGATTATTCATTTGCTCCCTGTTGCAATCCAATTCCAGGAGATGATGTATTTGGTTTTATTACCATAAATGACGGCATTAAGATTCATCGAACTAACTGCCCTAATTCGGTACAATTAATGTCTAAGTATAGTTATCGAGTTGTGAAAACGAAATGGAACAACCAACGAGACGTAGCATTCCTTACGGGACTTAAATTAAACGGAATAGATAGTATGGGAGTCATTAGTAGGGTGTCCGAAATAATTACTAACAACCTATCCATAAATATGAAATCTATTTCTTTCGAAAGTAAAGATGGAATTTATGAAGGAAAGATTATGCTATATGTTACGGATAGTGAGGAACTTGAAATTGTAATAAGCCAGATGAAAGCTATTGAAGGATTAGTATCTATTACTCGCTTTGAGGTAGAAGAAGAGCAAAGTGTATAAATGTTAATACTTTTGATAACTAACTCTATAAAAATCTTTAAATTTGTGCCTTGCTAGCAAACACAGATACAATAGAAGCCGTTAAGGATATATTTTCCACTTATTTGGAGAAAAATGGATTGCGTAAAACCTCGGAACGTATCGCCATTCTGGAAGAGATTTATTCAAGAGAAGATCACTTTGAAGCAGAAACCTTGTATATTGATATTAAGAATAAAAATTTCAATGTGAGTAGAGCAACGGTTTATAATACGCTAGATTTATTAAACTCATGCGACTTAATTAGAAAACATCAGTTTGGTAAAAACTTAGCGCAATATGAAAAATCTTATGGATATAAGCAGCATGATCATATCATATGTGCAAAATGCGGTAAAGTTGTCGAATTTTGTGATCCTAGAATACAACAAATAAAGAATTTAATGGGTGGCTTGCTAGATTTTGAAATAACGCATCATTCGCTAAATATGTTTGGTTATTGTAGCAGTTGTAGAATTAGTAAAATTAATAAAAACGCGATTCAAAATGGAAATAAATAGAGTCATAGAAAATAAAATTACCATTCTAGAATTAAGTGGTAATCTATTAGGAGAAAAAGATGCTAGCCCAATTTTGGAGGCTGTAGGCATCAGTTTAGAAAATGATAGTAATCAATTCGTGATTGATCTATCTGGTATGAATTATATCAACAGTACGGGTCTATCTGTACTTCTCAATATTCTAACCAAGAGTAAAAATGCTGGAGGAGGAATGGTCATTGTATCAATCCCTGAGCAATTAAGTAATCTGTTAACGATAACCAAGTTGACAGATGTGTTTCCACAAGCGGATACCAAGGAAGAAGCTATTGCTTCATTATAAAAAGAATCAAATGAATGTAGACGTATTAGTTGGAATGCAATGGGGAGATGAAGGCAAAGGTAAAATTGTCGACCATCTAGCTCCTAATTATGATATTATTGCTCGTTTCCAGGGTGGACCCAATGCTGGGCATACACTTGTTGTGAACAATGAAAAAATTGTGTTGCATACCATCCCTTCAGGAATATTACATGACAATACTTATAACTTAATAGGCAATGGAGTAGTTATTAATCCAATTACGCTTTGTCAAGAAATTGAGCAAGTTAAATCTTGGGGAGTAAATATTGAAAAGTATTTAATCATTGCAGAAAAAGCACACCTTATCCTACCCACGCATAAAGTGCTAGATGCCGCTTCAGAAGCAGCTAAAGGCAAAGCCAAAATTGGTTCTACTTTAAGAGGTATTGGGCCAACTTACATGGATAAAACAGGTCGTAATGGGCTGAGAGTAGGAGATGTCTTGTCCTCAGACTTTAAGGCTAAATATCAGAAATTAAAGGAAAAGCATTTGCAAATTATTGGCATGCATAACTTTGATTTTGATATTGAAGAAGAAGAGAAAGAGTGGTTTGCTAGTATTGAAGAAATGAAGAGATACACCATCGTTTCAGGTGAATATTATATCAATAATGCGCTAAGCAATCAAAAGAAAATTCTAGCAGAAGGGGCACAAGGATCTATGTTAGATATTGACTTTGGAACCTACCCGTTTGTTACTTCATCAAATACTATTAGTGCTGGTGCTTGTAATGGTTTAGGGGTTTCACCTAATAAAATTAAAGAAGTAATTGGTATCACCAAGGCTTACTGTACTCGAGTAGGAAGTGGACCTTTTCCCTCAGAGTTACATGATGATGTTGGAGAACGAATCAGAAAATCAGGATTTGAATTTGGAGCAACTACTGGTCGCCCAAGGCGATGTGGGTGGATAGATTTAGTAGCTTTGCGCTATGCTTCATTCTTGAACGGAGTTACTCAAATAGCTTTAACTAAAGCTGACGTGTTAAATGATTTTGCTGAGATAAAAGCATGTGATTCATACACAGTGAATGGCAAAGTAACTGAAGAGCTTCCATTTGAAGTAACAGATAGTATCAACTGTAATTACCAATCATTTAAAGGATGGGAGTCTGATTTAGAAGGTATAGCTTACCATAACTTACCTCCTAATTTACAAGGTTTTGTGACCCACATAGAGAATTACCTGTCTGTTCCTGTAAGTATGATTTCAACTGGGCCAGAAAGAGAAAAACTTCTCCTTAAGCAAAGTGCTTTGGTTTAATCAGAATGATCGAAAGTAGTAGCCTTCCTATTAACAATATTCCTGAATTCAAGGAAAAATTACTGTATTGGGCTAATCAGTTCCCTGTATTTATTTGCTTGGATAACAATGAGGTAGAGAGCCCTTTCCAACAAGAGGAATTTCTCGTAGCTATCGATCAAGTTAAACAGCTCTCGCTGTCAACGGAGTCAAAGCAATTTGAACAATTGAAGGCTTTTCAGCAATCAACTTCGAGCACCATCTATGGTTATCTTTCCTATGATTTAAAGAATGAGATAGAAGATCTGCAATCTAAAAATACGGATGAGTTAAACTTCCCAAGTCTATATTTTTTTGAAGCACGCTACACTTTTTCAATTAATGAAGGGCGTTGCACAATTAATAGAAGCACATTAGAAGCCCTGCAGCTCATTGAGCAAATCGAAGCAATCCAGATTAATCAAAACCCAATTCATGCCGATCCATTGAAATGGGAAAGTAGGATGGAAAAGAAGGAGTACTTAAATCACATCAAGAAGATTCAGCATGATATAATTGAAGGCACGGTTTATGAATTGAATTTTTGTAGAGAAATCTACGTGAATACAAATAGTTTTAAGTCCTTAGAAGCCTTTGTTCAAATTAACCATAAAGCAAAAGCTCCTTTTTCCTCTTATCTTAAAATGGAGGATAAGCAAATACTTTGTTTCTCACCTGAACGCTTCATGAAGCATGAATCTGGACGAGTGATTTCGCAGCCTATCAAAGGAACTGTCAAAAAAGGCAAGAGTGTAGAAGAGAACGAAGCGCTTAAAAAAGCATTACTCAATGATGAAAAAGAACGTGCAGAAAACGTGATGATTGTTGATTTGGTAAGGAATGATTTTGCCAGAAGTTCAAAGCCTGGAAGTGTTAATGTTGATGAACTATTTGGAATCTATGAGTTTGAAAATATCATTCAAATGGTTTCAACCGTAAGTGCGGAACTACGAGAAGATATTCACCCCCTTGATGCGCTTAAGAATGCATACCCCATGGGCAGCATGACTGGAGCACCAAAGATAAAAGCTATGCAGCTTATTGAAGCATATGAACAAACTAAACGCGGGGTTTATTCGGGAGCTTTAGGTTACATAAAACCCAATTTAGACTTTGATTTTAATGTCTTGATTCGAACACTCATCTACGATGAAAGTAAGCATTACTTGTCTTTGCATATAGGTGGAGCAATTACGTATGATGCAATCCCAGAAAAAGAGTGGGAGGAAACATGCGTAAAAGCTAAATCAATATTAGATTTTTTATGAATTGTGACTTAGCTTATTTATATTTGTTCTAAATAAACTATTCATTGATACACTTCGATACATCATCAGCTCCTTTCTCTATTTTGGAATCTCTTCCAAAGGCTATGGATAGTCACAACACTTGCTGCAAGAAAAAGAACAAGTGTTGCAAGAAATACAAGAAGAAAGACAAGCCTTGTAAGAAATGTCCTAAGTTTTAATCAGTTAAAACTTTCCACCAATAGTAAGGGAAATGGTGTTGATGGAAGCTCCATTATAGAAGCTATTCGAAAATTAAAAATTTACTTTCATTACTCATTTATCTGTAATAGCGTTTCCATTAGAACTCCTCCACCATTCCTAAACCAGGGTGATAAACAGCGCCATTTGCAAAATACCATTTAGTACCTAGTTTTATTCCAATAGTTCCAAAGTTAATCCGAGGACTAATTCCAATAAGGGCATCTACGAAGAAGCCGTTGTTTATCAGTTTAGAACTTGCACAAACTTTTGGTGTGTTAACATTACTCGTTTTTACCTCACTATTGTTGCTGCTGTTAGAATTATATTAGAATAGAATGGTTTAGCATTTTCTAAATTACTTATTTCCTCTTTTAATTCAGCGGCTCTCTTATAGTCTTTTGCTACTATTACTTTTTCTAATTCTACACGAGCGTCTAATTCTTTAGTTAGCTTATCAGCCTTAGCATAGTCTTCTTTCAATGCTGCGGCTTCAATTCTAGTTTCAAGATTCTTTATTACCTTATCCTGTGCTTTAATCCCAAAGAATAGAAATAAGCAAAACATTTCAGACAAATATTTATTCATTTTGAATTATTTAGGTTCAAAACAGATTTAACTAGATCAAATGTCTTCTGAAGTGATTAGAACCGCATGAAAGAGTGATAATTTACAATCATTTGTAGTTGACAAGCACTAAGCACATAACTTGACAAGGGCCACTTGTCAAACAATTTATTATCTTCGCGTTCAATTTAAAAATGAATGAGTATGGCAAAGATGTTTGGTAAAAGCGAATTGGCTTTTTTTGAAAAGTATATTAATAATGCAGCACCTACTGGTTATGAGTGGAATGGTCAAAAAATATGGTTAGACTATATCAGCAAGTATATCGATACACATCAAGTAGATAATTATGGAACGGTTTACGGCGTAATAAACCCTGAAGCAGAATTTAAGGTAGTGATTGAAGCTCATGCCGATGAGATTTCATGGTATGTTAGTTATATCACAGATGATGGGTTCATTTATGTAAAAAGAAATGGAGGTTCAGATCACATGATTGCTCCTTCTAAAAGAGTTAATATTCATACCAAAAAGGGATTTGTTCCCGCAGTTTTTGGTTGGCCAGCTATCCATACGCGTAGAGGTGGAAAAGATCCAGAATTAAAGACTGATTCTATCTTTTTAGATTGTGGCGCTACCACGAAGCAAGAAATTCTGGATATGGGGATTCATGTAGGTAGTGTTATCACTTACCAAGACGAATTTATGATATTGAATAAGAAATATGCTGTTGGTCGTGCACTAGATAATAGAGCAGGGGGAGTTGTTATCGCTATGGTAGCTAAAATGCTGAAAGAGAATAAGAAGACATTACCATTCGGTTTATACATTGTAAATGCTGTTCAAGAAGAAGTGGGTTTACGTGGTGCCGAAATGATTACTCAAACTATCAAGCCAAATGTGGCTATTGTAACGGACGTAGCGCATGATACTACTACACCAATGATTAATAAGAAAACAGAAGGTGATTTCAAATGCGGAACTGGACCAATATTGACTTACGGACCGGCTGTTCATAATAAGTTGTTAGACTTGATTATTGACACGGCTGAAGAAAATAAAATCCCTTTCCAAAGGGATGCGGCTTCAAGAGCAACTGGAACAGATACGGATGCTTTTGCATACTCTAATGGAGGTGTACCAAGTGCTTTGATTTCTTTCCCACTGCGTTATATGCATACCACTGTTGAAATGGTTGATTTAGAGGATATGGAAAATGCTGCAAAGTTAATTTATCATACCTTGTTGAAGTTAACTCCGGATTTTAACTTTAAGTATTTATAAGATTTAGTTAACTGGTATACCAGTTAACTAACTAATACAATAATTGAAACAATGGCATTTAAGTTTTGGAACATATTAAAACCAACACTAGATGCCATTGTTTTTTCAAATACATGGATCAGCTTAGCTGCCTTAAGTCTTTATTTAGGCCTTAAACTGACTCTTGGTCTTTCCCCACTTTTCTTTGAAGGGATACTCGTTTTTTCTGCATCATTTATTGCTTACAATTACTTGAAACTGAAAGGTCTAAACCTAGAAGGTAATGAAGGTGTTTTTAACCAATGGCTAAAGCAACATCGGAACATTGTTTATGCTCTACTTGTAGTAGTAGGTTTTGGATTTGTCTATAGTATTAGTAAAATTAGTATTGGTCAATTAATCGTCCTGGCTCTTGCAGGCTTATTGTCCTTAATCTATATAGGAGTAGAGCGTTATAATCTACGCTCATTCTGGTTCTTGAAGACACAAATTGTGGCATTTGTTTGGGCTTGGTTTATTATGGGAATCGCCTTGGTAGATGTATCTACACAAATTCATTTTGCACTATTAGCATTGCTCTTTGCTGGGGTGTTCTTCTTTATTCTTGGTTTAACGATTCCATTTGATATTCGCGATTGGAAAGCCGATCAACACGATGAGAAAATGACAACATTACCTATGGTCTTTGGTTTAAAAGGTACCTTAGTTATTGCCCTATTACATTTATTACTTTCATTTATTTGCTTATTTCTTTACAGTTATTATGCGATTGTCTTATTGCCCATATTCGTTATAGGTGGAAGAAGAATTTATCAGTTAAACTCAGATAGCTCCGAGTATGCGTACACTTTCTTTTTAGACGGCTTGATAGTGATGGTTTATCCAATTTTATGGATAGCTGAGTTTCTTTATAATTTATAGGCAGTACTTAGTACCAAAACACTTGGTCAATAAAAAACATCGTTTATCTTTGCTAATACTAAACAGTCAAAATGGAAAAGTGGACCAAAGAACAGATTTCAGCAATATTTCATAAACCTCTTCTCGAGCTCATGTATGAGTCGAACAAGGTGTATACGGAAAACTTTATGGTAGGAGAAGTTGTAGTGAATACACTCTTGTCAGTAAAGACGGGTGGATGTCCAGAGGATTGCTCGTATTGTTCTCAATCGTCGAAGTATGTTACTGATGTAAAAGCTAGTAAGATGATGGAGTTAGAGGCGGTAAAAGATAAAGCAAAAGAAGCAAAAGCTAACGGAACTACTCGTTTTTGTATTTCAAGTATGGGAACTCGAGTTAGAGATAATCATGATTTCGATAATGTATTGGAGATGGTTAAAGCTGTTCGAGCCGAAGGTTTAGAAGTTTGTTGTACATTGGGTATGTTGAACCCCGAGCAAGCCGGTCGATTGAAAGATGCTGGTTTAAATGCTTATAATCACAATGTAGATACTTCAGATGAGTACTACGATAAAATTATTACCACTAGAACCTATCAAGATCGCTTAGAGACTTTAGAAGCTGTTGCCGGTTCTGGCTTGAATATTTGTTCAGGTGGAATCATTGGAATGGGAGAGTCGGATGAAGACCGAATAGGAATGTTGCACACTTTGGCTAACTTACCTAAGCAACCTGAATCAGTTCCAATCAACTGCTTAGTGCCTATTAAGGGTACTCCATTAGAGCAAAACAAACGAGTTGATGTTTGGGAAATGTTACGCATGGTTGCTACTGCAAGAATTACAATGCCTCAAGCTGTTGTTCGAATTTCTGCTGGTAGAGAAGTCATGAGTATGGAAGAGCAAGCTTTATGCTTTATGGCTGGAGCGAATTCTATATTTGCTGGAAACAAGCTCTTAACAACGCCTAATCCTGAAATCGGAACGGATAACTATATGTTTAACTTGTTAGGATTGAAACCTCGCCCAGCTCAATTGTATGAGCAAACAAGTGCGGAATTACCTGCTATTTCTTAGTTATTTACTGTAATATGAGCGGTAAGTATAGGTTGACTTGAAGTTCCGTTAGTACCTCACCATGTTTGATTAAAGCCTGTGTTTGAGCGTTGCGCAGAGGACGGAGAGTTGTTCCAACAGATCGGGCCGTTTCCATTTCTTGTATACTACATGCTGAAGCTAGGATTTTATCTAGGCCAATTTGCTTTGAATCCAAAGCCTCAATTTGAACCCACTTCTTTTTATCAATCAACTCTTTTGGAACAGTATGGCCATCAATTACTTCTTGAGATAACTGGTTTTCTTTTTTATAAATCCTAACTACCTATCCACGTCTATATTATAAGGATGCTCAACTAAATATTTGAAATGGCTTAAAGCTTCTTTTCTTTTATCATCGTTATAAATAGTCATGGTGAAGTCATTAAAGTTCTTTACATAGTCAGACCAATCTTCTCCTGGAGGCTTAGCTTTCTGGCGATATCCTTCACTACCAATATTAAAATATATTTTATCACCACTTTCATAAACTGAATTAACATCTTTAAATTTGAGCTGCATTTCATAATAAACATTGTAATAGTATTCCCCCTGATAATAGACTTTGTCTTTTCTATATTTTGACTTCATAAATAAAGCATCTGTTTCTCTATCATTAAAACACCGAAATTCATAAACTTTAGAATCGTCACTCCCAAAATATTCAATTAAATCTTCTAGTTCTTCTATAGAGAGCATTTGCGCAGCCTGGATCCAGGCAGGGTTCCTCTTCATAGCTTCATAATTATCTAATTCTTCCTGTGCTTCTCTCGCTTGAGCTGCTTTTTTGTACGCTGCAAGATCAGCATCTATTTCTTCTTTAGTTCTAGGGTCTACCTCTTCTTCTTTTACCTCCGTTATCATGATGTCTTTCATTGTTATATGATCAGAAAGAGGAGTGTCTTTGTTCATGATATATAAACTAACTTCGGGATAATCATTGAAAGTAAAGCCCAATTCAAATTCTGATGTACAGGCCTTATTCGCTAAAGTATCCATTACGAGTACTAAATCTTTATAATTTCCAAAACGGTATATATTTATTCCAGAATCATCTTTGTCGATAAGAACAGGAGATTCACCCTTTTCAGAAACAGACAGATAATAACCATCAAACTGGCCAACGATGTTTAGTACGCTGGTCAACTGCGGGCCATTTTCATACCAGTCGTATTCAATATAGAAAAAGTCGCTATTATTCCTGTTGTCAACTATGTTTTTCCATCGCTCTACCGCTTCATTTTGTGCAATAGTGCATTCGTTTGAAAATTGGGCTTTTGCAGTTTGAGAAGATGCAATAATGATCAAAAACAGGAAAATATTTTGAACGCATTGGCATGTTTTTTTTATCTTTTCTTTAGAATAATTTGTGTAAATTAATTTAATCATTGCATTCTCTATTTTGGTGAAATTTAATTTTTGATTAATGCGTGTGGTTTCAAATTACTGTCAACGTGCGAGTTTAAACCCTAATTATTTAGACATTAGGTATATCTACAATAGATAATGTCGGCAAGTTAACTAATTATGTCAAAAATGCAAAGCTCTTTTAACTTCTAAATAAATGAGTGTAAGTCTAGTAGGTAGGGTTAGAGGTGCCACAGTTCTTCGTCTAACATCAACTGATAAAAAATCAAGTCGAGCCATTTGTCAAACTTTTTAGCCACTGACTTCATGTGTGCTACTTGGGTAAATCCCATTCGCTCATGAAAAGCGATGCTTGGTGCATTGCCTGCATCAACTCCTCCAATAAAGGTTTTAATATTTTGTTTCTTGGCAATCTCAATTAAGGCATGTACAAGTTGGTAGCCTGCACCTTTACCCCGATGATCTCGATGGATGTAAACGGTATACTCGACAGAAGTATTATAAGCTTCTTTTTCTCTAAACAAACTGTAATATGCATAGCCTAAAACGACTGAATCATGCTCAGCTATGAGAAAAGGGAACTTAGTCTCTTGCTTTTCCTTAAACCATGCTGTAATGTATTCAAGCGTCCAGGCTTCGTATAGATACACATAAGGCGTGTGTATAATTTCGTAATTGAAAATATCCAAAACAGCCGGTAAATCTTTTTCTGTCGCTTTTCTAATCTTCATATCTTTCAATTATAAACTTGCTAAGTCTCAAAGACTTGGTAAGTTTAGATATCTCCCAACTGCGGTCTCAATACGATGTCCTCAACAACAGTTCGATCACTTAGCTGGTATACATCCCAAATACTTTGTGCGATGTCTTCTGCTGGAATAAAACGACTTTCAGGTAAATCTATACCCGACCAAGAATCGGTTAGGGTAGCACCTGGGTAAATAGTTGTTACTCGAATATGAAATTCCTTTAACTCATCTCGTAAAGTTTTAGAATATCCTGTCAAAGCATGCTTGCTCACGTTGTACGCTCCTCCATTCGGGTAGGCCACTAATCCGGCAATGCTGCTCATATTGAAGATGTGTCCAGCTTTCGTTTTCTTCATGTCTCCAACTAAGGCCTTAGTCAAGGTGAAAGCACTACTCACATTAGTTTGCATCATTAACTCAAAGTCATCACCATTCATGTCATGTACGCTTCCTGGAAGGAAAACACCCGCATTGTTAACTAAGACATCTACAGAAACTAAAAAGTCAGTGGCTGCGGCTGCAAATATTTTTACCTCCTCTTGAACAGACATGTCGCAAGCAAAGGCTAAATAGTTTCCGCCTAATTCCAAACTATCCAACTCATCCTTTAAAGCATCTAACTTATCTTGACTTCTTGAACAGAAGGCAACATTCCAGCCTGCTTTGGCAAAGTGTAAAACAATGGCTTTTCCAATACCTCGACTGGCTCCGCTAACTACAATATTCTTCATAAGTGATTTATTTTAAAATTGTTGGTAAATATACGTTCATTTTAAAATGGCTTGTTTAACTTTGGCATTATTCTTAAAAAATGGGTTTTCTACACGACATAGGTAAATATTTTTTGATGATCGCTAGCATGTTCACTCGACCAGAAAAGTTGAGTATGTATGCTAAAGAAACGATGCGTCAAGTGTATCAAATTGGCATTGGTTCTGTGTTGATTATTGCGATTGTGTCTACATTCGTAGGAGCGGTTACAGCGGTACAGTTTTCTTATCAGTTAGAAGAAATTGGCTTAATCCCAATGTGGTGGATGGGAATTATTGTAAGAGATTCATTAATTCTTGAAATGGCTCCAACTATTTGTGCACTTCTTTTAGCGGGTAAGGTAGGTTCAAACATTGCCTCCGAGTTGGGTAGCATGCGTGTTACAGACCAAATTGACGCTTTAGAAATCATGGGTGTAAATACCACTGCTTACTTGATTGGCCCTAAAATTATTGGCGCTTTAATCATTATTCCTTTTTTGATTATCATGGCAGTATTCTTAGGGATTATTGGAGGTTTAATAGCTGGTACAATGGGAGGCTTCTATAGTGGAGCCGAATATGTAAGAGGATTGCAAGATGGACATGAAACGTATTATGTAGTTGTGATGCTAATTAAGTGTTACGTGTTTGCCTTTATAATTACCACGATCTCATGCTATCAAGGTTTCTACGTGAAAGGTGGAGCATTAGAAATTGGTAATGCCAGTACAAGAGCTGTAGTGAATAGCTCCATTGTTATTATTGTCGCTAACTTTTTAATTGCCTTTTTACTCTTATGATCGAAGCTCACAATATTAGAAAACGCTTCGGCGATCAAGAAATTTTAAAAGGTATTTCTACCGAATTTGAAAACGGTAAATGTAACTTGATTATCGGTTCAAGTGGAGCAGGTAAAACGGTATTCTTGAAATGTTTAGTTGGACTTTTTGACCCAGAAGAAGGGGATATCCTGTATGATAATAGGGCAATAGGCTCAATGGGCGTTAAGGAAAAGAAAGAACTTCGCAATGAAATGGGTATGTTATTTCAAGGTAATGCACTGTTTGACTCGATGACCGTTGAGCAAAATGTACGTTTCCCTTTGGATATGTTTTCTGACATGACCATGGAAGAGAAAACAGCGCGTGTAAACTTTTGTTTAAGTCGCGTAAACTTACCTAATGCAAATAATAAATATCCAGGTGAGATTAGTGGTGGAATGATGAAAAGGGTGGGTATTGCAAGAGCGATTGTAATGAACCCGAAATACCTATTCTGTGATGAACCCAATTCGGGATTAGATCCTAAAACCGCAATGGTAATTGATGATTTGATTAAAGAGATAACCGTAGAATACAATATTACTACAGTTATTAATACCCATGATATGAATTCAGTAATGGGAATTGGTGACAAAGTAATCTTTCTTCACCAAGGCTTAAAACACTGGGAAGGGACTAAAGAAGAAGTTCTTGAAGAAACGGAAAATAAGGAATTGTACGAATTTATATTCGCTTCAGATTTCTTGAAGAAGCTACGCGAAGCGGCTCTTCAAAACAGATAAGATGAAAAACTTTCAGGATAAATTAGTAGTAATTACAGGCGCAGCTTCTGGAATAGGGGAAGCCCTTGCTCATCATTTTGCCAAAGAAGGTGCAAAACTGTGCTTAACAGATAATCATGCTAAAGAATTAGAAAGAGTAGCTAAGGATATAGGCGAAGCTGTGTTAAAAACCTATTGTTTTGATGTAGGACATTATCCATCTTTTGTTAAAATTGCCAGTGAAATAGATAAAGAATTTGGCGGGGCAGATGTAGTTATAAATAACGCTGGGGTAGCCTTAGGTAAAATGACCGCTGAAGAAACTTCAATGGAACAATTTGAATGGTTAATGAAAATTAACTTTTGGGGAATGGTACATGGGAGTAAAGCTTTCTTATCACAATTGAAAGCTAAGCCACAATCAGCATTAGTAAATGTGTCTAGTTTGTTTGGTCTTTTAGGTATTAAATATCAAAGTTCTTACTGTGCGAGTAAATTTGCTATACGCGGTTATACAGAGTCGCTAATAGCCGAAAATACAGTTAAGGGGTTTTCTATACATTCAGTTCATCCTGGAGGGATAAATACCAAGATTTCCTTGAACGCAAAGGGAGGAGATTCAGCGTTTAATCAAATATTTCACGATAAGTTTTTAACCAAGAATTCACCTCAGAAGGCAGCTCGAGTAATTGTAGCTGGTATCAAAAGCAATAAGAAACGGATTCTTATTGGTAGCGAAGCACATGCTGGAGATTTTGTCTCTCGATTAATACCTATAAGCTTTATTAATTTTGTGCAACGCAACTTTATGAAAGACTTAGATTAATAATTATCAGTGCTGTTTTACTATTTGGCGTCCAATCTTGCCACCAAGAAAACGTAGAGGAATGTGTTGAGAATCAAACAGGAAGTCTTCTAATTCAAAACGACAGACAAGCAATCCCCGCGGGTGATTTGGATTTTTAGCTGATATCGAATGAGTTTCTTGGATCGGTAAATTATGGGTCTGAAGAAACCTGAGAGGGCTTGCCAGTTGGAGCGAATGAATTACTAGTTAAATAGGGAACGGATAACATTTATACTTGGGATAGCTATATTGAAGTATGTAAGACCGAAATTCACTCTACGGCTAATATCGCTGCTGCCTCAGATAAAACATTAAAACATCTCATAAGTCCTTTATCAGAAGCATTGACACAAATTGAGAACTTAGGGGTGTATACTTATGAATAGGATAAGTGTTCAAGCGATAATAAATACTTAAGCAAAGTTACGCACTGCGGCTTCATGGCTCAAGAGTAGGAGCTACGCTTATAATTTAGCTAGGCGCTATTTTTTAGTTGAACTATTATACACCTCAGCGCTTATGTTCATAGTAATGCATCAGCAGGACTTTCGCTTAAATTCAATAAACAAAAAAGCCCTTAAACGATGTCTAAGGGCTTTTTTTATATTTAACGCCAACTACGCTTCGTAATCCGCGAAAGTCTTTCTAATAATCTCTATACACTCGTCAAGTTGTTGCTTAGTTATAACTAGAGGGGGAGCCAAGCGAATAATGTTTCCATGAGTAGGTTTTGCTAATAATCCATTGTCACGAAGCTTTAAACAAAGATCCCAAGCAGTGCTGCTTTCTGGGCTATCATTTATTACGATAGCATTTAGTAAGCCTTTACCTCTAACAAGATTAATCAATTTACTATCGATCTTTCTTAACTCTTGACGTAAGTATTTACCTAATAATCGAGCATTATCATCTAAGCGCTCATCTTCTAACACTTTCAATGCTTCAATAGCCACTTTACAGGCTACGGGGTTTCCACCATAAGTAGAACCGTGTTCTCCTGGCTTAATACACAGCATGATTTCATCATCAGCTAATACTGCTGAAACTGGATATGCTCCACCTGATAAGGCTTTGCCTAAGATTAAGATATCTGGTCTAGTTTCATAATTGTTTTCACAAAAGCCTTTACAGTTACAATTACCACACACGGCTAATAAGCGTCCTGTTCTTGCTAGACCTGTTTGTACTTCATCTGCAATAAATAAAGCATTAGCCTCTTCACATAGTGCCTTACAAGTAGATAAGTAATCTTGATCTGGAACAACCACACCAGCTTCACCTTGAATAGGCTCTACTAAGAATCCTGCAACATTCGGATCTTCTAAAGCTTTGGCAAGTGCTTTCGTATCATTGTAAGGAATAATTTCTAATCCGGGTAGGTAAGGACCAAATCCTTCGCGACTATCAGGATCTGTTGAACCTGAAATTATCCCTAATGTTCTTCCGTGGAAATTAGCCTCAACCATAATTATTTTAGCCTTATTAGCAGGAACTCCTTTTTTCTCATAAGCCCATTTTCTACAAAGTTTTAATGCAGTTTCTACTGCTTCAACTCCAGTGTTCATTGGTAGAACCTTATCAAAGCCAAAATACTTAGTAATAAACTGTTCGTACTCTCCTAAAGAATCGTTATGAAATGCTCTAGAGGTTAATGTCAGCTCTTGTGCCTGATCTACTAGTGCTTTTATAATTCTTGGGTGACTGTGACCTTGATTTACTGCAGAGTAAGCAGATAAAAAATCAAAGTAAACTTTTCCATCTACATCCCAAACAAATACCCCTTTACCCTTCTTTAATACTACTGGTAATGGGTGATAATTGTGTGCTCCATACTTGTCTTCTAATTCAATCGCTTTCTGCGAATTGCCTAATACATCTTCCGTCATGATCCGTTAAAATTTGGTGGTGTAAAGGTAATTAATAATCTTGTATTTAAAATGTTGAATGAAATGCTTAAACCAATGGGAGTTTAATTCTAAAGCAGGTGCCTTTTGCGTCTGACTCTTTTATATAGATCTTCCCTTTGTGGTAATTCTCAATAATTCGTTTGACGAGTGAAAGTCCTAATCCCCAGCCACGTTTCTTTGTGCTAAAGCCAGGTTGGAATACAGTTTCAAACTTACCACTTGGAATTCCCTTGCCGGAATCAATCACATCAATGATTACATTTTTGGCAGATTTAAAGACTTTCACTTTAATTGAGCCAACACCTTCCATGGCATCTAATGCATTCTTTATTAGGTTTTCAATTACCCAATTAAACAATGCTTCATTGATGGCGAATTCAGTTTCCTCTTCTTCAATTTCTAATTCGAAGCTTACTTTATCTGAACTCCTTTTTTCCATGTAGGATACCGCTTTCTCAATACTTGTGCGTACATCTCTGACTTCTAGATCTGCTTTAGATCCAATTTTAGAGAATCGCTCAGCGATAAGCCCTAAACGATCCACATCCTTTTCAACTTCATGAATGAACTGTTCATTCATAACCGCGTCATCTGGCATTTCTTTCATGTAATCTAACCAAGCAGCCAAGGATGAAATAGGAGTGCCTAATTGATGGGCGGTCTCTTTTGCCATTCCCACCCAAACTCTATTTTGTTCGGCATTTCTAGTACTGCTAAAGCCCAGGTAGGCTACAAGCATTAATATACTGAATAGGAATAATTGAACGAAAGGGAAGGCTTTTAACTGCTTTAGAATGACTGAATTTTTATAGTAAACTGTCCGTTTTCGTTCATCACCTAGGTCTAGTTGAATAGGCTGGTTCTCCGCTTTCATTTCAGACAAAGTTTGATCTAGGATAATAGGAGATAAGAGCTCTTTGTTAATGTTTCCGCTAGCTATAACATGTTGATTTTCATCAATTAAAACAACTGGAAGTGAAGCAGAATTTACTACGATTTCAGAGATAAATGATTCAATAAGGTCATTTAAGGTTTTCTTCAATTCAGAGAAAATTTTCGAATCACTGTAGTAGATGAAATTCTGACCAGTAATATAATTGATTTCAACTGGAGGATAAGTTTGAAAAGTAGGAGAAAGAAACAAACTATCTATATAAGCCAAGGTGTCAACATCAGCGGGTATAGTAATATTTCTATAGTCAATAATAGTATCATCATTAGTAGCATGAATAACTGGGATATTGGTATTGCCAATAATTATCTTACTCAAGAAGGTAATGGACTCCATATCCTCAGTCTTGATGATTAAGCTTGTAGCTTCTGCCCAATTCTCTATATCCTGCCGTTGATTGGTGGCAATTTTCTCAAAGAGGTTTCCAGTAATCTTAACCAAATTAGCTCGTTTCTCTAATGCTTGAGCCCAAAGTCGAACCTTATTCTCCTCCTCATTGGCTATCTTACCAGCTAATTGGTTGGTATACCACAACGAGCCTGCTGCTATGAGTATTGCTGCGATAAGCAATGCCACCTTAATTCCTGATTTTCGCTGGTATATATCCATATTATTATTCAAATAGAATGCCTAATCTTCCCATTCTAAATACTTGTCTTCTTCCTTAAGTTCTTCAAATTTAATTTCATTTTGTTCAAATTCACTCTTTTCGTCTTTTTTAAAGAGATTCTTGAATTCTTCCTTTTCCTCTTTGAAGTCACTTTTAATTTTATCCTTAACGCTATGCTTATCGTATTTTATTACTGGATTGTCCGCTGTCCCTGTCATACTTATGTAAAGATTAATTCCCCCTTTAGCATCATTAACATAATCTTCTTCCGTGGTTTTGTTCTTTTTAAACTTAGCGGCTAACAGATTCTTTAAGTTTAGAATCAGCTTATAATCTATATCGTTATCAAAGCTATGTCTCCCACCAGCCTCTAAACTCAATAAATTTGTTTGAATAGTGGTCATAGGAATTTGAATCCACTGATTCTTTACAGTAATATCTGCTTCTAGATCGGTAAAGTACAAATGTTCTAACTGCTCGAGCTCTAGCTTTCCTGATAAGCTTAGTAGTGGAGCGAAATTGATTAACTCACCATCCTTCAATACAATATGACTTTGCATAATGAAATTCTCTGCATCAAAATGAGTGAAGTCTTTCCATGTTGCACTAAAAGCTAAGTGGCAACTCATTAAACCTTTGATATTGTCACTTCCTAAATCTTCTTGACCAAAGTTATCGAAAGCATCAAAGAGCGCTTGAATCTCTACATCATTGATATTGCAGTTTAGATTGATTTCAAAATCATTTTGCTTAACATTCGTGAGTAAACGGCCATCGAAATCCCCTCCTAAAGCTTCTGCTGAGTTAATAGTGAAGGTATATGCGGAATTATTTGCTAGTACATCTATATCAACATGTTTTACATCAAGATTTTGATAAATAAAGTGATCGATTTCTAGATCAAGTGTACCATAAATAGGAGGGAAGCTAATTTCTTTTTTCTCTTCGAAACCCTGAATATTTGGACCACTTTGAATAAAGTCGTTTAGATTAAAGTATTGACTTCGTAAACTTCCTTCAATACCTACATCAAGCATGCTTTCCTTGTCTTGGTTAAGAACAATAGCCATCAGGTTCCGTAACTCTCCATTAAAGGAAAGATCATTGTCCCCAATATTCAATTGAATATTTTCTCCTCTAAGGAAATTTTCCTTACCAATTAATTTACCTGTGCATAGGAAGGGTAAAGAGAGTGGATTTGTATTTCCTTTAAGGGAATCTAAACTCAAACTACCTTCAATACTCTCCAATTGCCATAAGTTATCTGCTTTGTTTTGATGAATAAGTAAAGACAAGCCCTGAACATCAATAGAACCGTTTGTGACTTGAATGGCTTCAGAAAGAACACTGTTTATTAATGTTTTAGTTAAGTTCCCGTTTAAATTTGCCCTGAGCTTAATGTTATTAAGGTCCGGAATATTAAAATCACCATGAAGTTCTGAACCGTCTATTACAGCATAAAACTTCTTCATAATCAGGCTTTGCTTATTATTTGGGGACTTAACAAAAGATCCATTCAAATTTAGATTAGTGAGGGCTAGTTTTTCTTTTTCGAAAGACAAGGTGCCTTCTTTAATACTAAAATCTAATTGAATGTTTGGATTATTCAACTCCCCATTAATAAGAGCATGGATGTCAAAAGCGCCATTTCCATTAATTTCTTTAACATCCAACCATTCTTCAGGGACAAGACTTAGCGCTTCCTTTAAGTTACTACCATCAGCAGACGCACTCAAATCAATCTGTTTAGTCTTTGTACAAATAGCTCCGGATACCAAGAAATCATTATTTTGTACTCTAATCGTGTTCTGATCAAAATTGATGCATCCATCTTTTTCGGTGTAGGTCATCTTTAGCTTGCCAGCTAATTTTTTTCCAGAAAACAGGGGCGTTCCATCTATAAGTAACTGATGATTGAATAAGTCTGTTTTTATGTTCAAGTCAAAATCGGTCTCGTAAAACGAACCAGCAATTTCACTTTCAATACTGAGCAGATGAGTGTATATGTTGTTATCCTCATCATCGTATACGACATCCACATTGTGCAAGGCGATCTTACTTAATTGCAAAAGACTACTTTCTCCTTCGTTCTCTTTGGCCTTTAGTATATCATAATTACTTTGACCTGTTTCATCAATATAAAGATGAATGAAACCATCTCTTGCGTGAATACCATCAATGGTGACATCCTTTTTTAACAGTGCCCAAGGATTCAATTGTAGACGTACATTATCTAGCGCAGCTAGCGTATCATTTGTGCGAAGATTATCCGCAATGTACACTTCATTAAAACTTAAGGTAATATTAGGAAGGGTAGAGATAAAGGTTAAATCGATCGCTCCTTTTACCTCAATCTGAGTTTCTAATTGACTATTGAGTGCCTTTATACTTTGGTTTTTGATGAAGTCTTTCTGAATAAACAAAAAGACACTAAAACCTATTATCAGTAATAGTAAGGCGAGTAAGCTTAACCATAATATCTTCTTTATCATTCTCATAGATGCTCAAAAAAGCTTAGGTAAAGATAGTCTCAGATAGGCTAGATTTGTCGATTTACCCTATTAAACGACTAACAGTAGTTAGTATTGTGTGTACAGAAAAATGGATGCTTATTAGTCCTTAATAAGGAGTGAGTTCCGACTAATTATATTATGCTTTGAATCTCTAATTAATACTTGGTAGAACCCAGGACCTAAAAAGGAAGTAGAAAAAGAAGACTTAAACGTACTGGAGATTAATTGTCCACCTATATTGTATAGCTCTATATATTCATCAATGTGTTTGTCAACATGCAGTATAGAGGTGCTTGGGTTTGGATAGAGTTTTCTAATTGATTTTTGAACATCCTGGAGACCAACTAAGCTTGATTTTTGCAGAGTGAATAGAGCAGAATAACCTAATACGCTAGTTTCTGAACTTATATATAAGGTTTCTGAATCCTTATGGGTAATAGCTTCAATCTGGACAGAACTACCCGTTGGAACCTGCACCATTTGATGATTGATTTGATTAGCAGATAAGGGGAATCCAGTGAAGTTGTTTATTTGAATAAGGAATGGAATTGGAGGGCCATATCCGCATAGGAACAATTCATTAGAACTATTCAAATAGCTTGCGCCAGTAATTAATCCCTCGCTGTTAAAACTATCAATTTTAGCAATAGATGAATTGCCCGGATTTTTACTTAAAGCATATACATCACAAGTATTGTTTAACCAATTTTTTGAGAATATATACAAGCTATCACCTAATGATATTATCGCTTCGGCATCAAAGTTGGTGTTGTTTGATCCAGAGATGAAGTCTACTTGATTTGAATACGAATACGATAAAGTGTCAGCTAAAATAGAGTCATTAGCGCTGGTGAGATAATCTAAAATTGCCACTTTATATACCCTTAAATTGGTGCGAGACCCACTATTGTTGCCAAAGTCTCCGATATAGATAAAATCATCATCATAACAGATGTCTTCCCAATCGATATTAGAGGCATTAGTTATATAAACTGTGCGTATGATTGTTCCATCGGTAGTATCTATTTCAAATAAGGCATTAGGATTATCAGAATCAAGATGTGTGATTAGTTTCCCATTCAGATGAATCAAGCCAGAGCTTTCATTGATTGAAGTAGGAAGTAAGGCAACTAAGCTTAAATCTTGTGCATAAATTTGACTCTGATAACGGCACAGAATACTAAGGATTAAAAAGAGTCTAAAGAGCATGGCGAGTGTTTAGTCTACTTTTTTGAAAGTCAAGAGTAATTCATCTCCTTCAAATAGGAATAATTGCATTTTCTCTAAGTGGTAGCGTTGAACCTTATTCATTTGCTCAAAGAATATATTCTCATCTACTTCAAAGCAGTACTTCTTAGAAGAAGCAATTGCGCCAAGCACAATTTTATTTTCGTCTAAATATTCGATGCTAGCGAAGTAGTTGTTGCATCCGCTAAAACCACCAATACTTTTATCTTCAACAAATATTTCCAGAGTAGGCACCCCCGCTGAGAAGCGTTCTTTATTAATGTCTTCACCTTCTATAGCTGTTAAAGCCCATATATCATGTAAACGATTAAGGGGGTCGATTGAAGTAGTTTTTTCCTGCATTTCATTCCTATTTTTTTCTTCTGTGTACTCTTGATTACAAGTTTTAGTTGCTGTGCTTATCAGAAGAATTATAAAGACGTATTTAAACATAAGTTGATTTTATAAGTGTTCAACAAGAAAAATGCCGAATTTACCAATTATGGGTTTAAATCAAGCATAATGATTTAATAATAACTCAATAGTTTGCTTTTGTTACCTTTGCACTTTAAAAAATATAAATACGAGGACGAAAAAAAGATGCCTAGAAAGAAAACAAAGAAGAATAAAAAGAGTGGTAACTCGGGAATTGATGGAGCAATTCTAAAATATATCGAAACAAAAAGAAAAGCAGGGCTGAACCCCGACATTATCTTTAACCATTTCTCTAAAAAATACAGTATTGAGAAAATTGAACACGCTATCAGTCGCTTAGAAAAAAGAAATCTAGTAAATTTTAGTGAAACTGGAAAAATCTCAAAGAAGAAATTCTTAGCTAAACCGAATGAGACCCTTCAAGGAAAACTAGATTTAGCTCAAAGTGGAGTGGGGTATGTAATTATAGAAGATTTGGATGCGGATGTTAAAATCCCTAGAAAACTGACTATGAATGCAATGTCAAATGACATCGTTGAGATAGAAATTACAAAATACGATAAGAAGAAGCCTGAAGGTAAGATTATACGAATTGTAACGCATTCGCAAAGTGAGTTTATTTGTAAGTTCCAAGAAGCCGATGGCTTTGGATTTGCTATTCCTACCAATGATCGAATTCCTTTCGATGTGTTTGTGCCGGAAAGCTTTACCATGGATTCTAAAACTGGTGATTTAGTTGTTGTTCACATTGTGAATTGGCACGATACTGCTGGAAAAAATCCAGTGGGTAAGATTATGGAGAAACTCGATAATCTTTCTCCAAATGAATTGGAAATGCGTACAATCCTCATGGAAAAAGGATTCAATATTGTCTTCCCAAGTGATGTTATTGCTCAAACAGATAAGATTAATGAAAAAATATCCAAGCATGAAATCAATGAGCGTTTAGATTATAGAGAAGAGTTAACCTTTACTATTGACCCAGTTGACGCTAAAGATTTTGACGACGCTTTATCTATCAAACCTTTGAAAAATGGGAATTTTGAAATAGGTGTGCACATTGCAGATGTATCACACTATGTTTATCCAGGCAGTGCAATAGACCGAGAAGCTCAACTCAGAGCTACATCAGTTTATTTGCCAGACAGAGTTTGTCCAATGCTACCTGAGAAGTTGTCAAATCTAGTTTGTTCATTAAGACCACATGAAGAAAAATGTGCTTTTTCAGTACTATTTGAATTTGATGATAAGTATAAAATTGTTCAATATTCATTTGCCAAAACAGTAATTGAGTCTGATAGACGATTTACTTATGGTGAAGTCCAGGAAATTTTAGATAATCAAGAAGGAGAATTCTTTGAGGAACTAGATTTCTTAAATAGAATTGCTTATTCACTTAGAGAGAAAAGAACGAAGAACGGATCTATTAACTTCGATACTGGAGATGAAGTACGCTTCAAATTAGATGAAAATGCAGTTCCTATTGAAGTTTATGTTAAAGAAAGAACAGATGCGAATCTTTTAGTTGAAGATTTTATGTTACTTGCTAATACTACAGTTGCTAAGTTCTTAGCCAAGGCTGAAAAAGGGAAAGGAAACAATGCAGGTGTGTATCGGGTGCATGATAAACCAGATCTTTCTAAGCTTCAAACTTTATCTAACGTTGCAAAGCGTTTTGGATATAGCATTGCCTTCAGAGATGAAGAGCAAGCAAGAGATGCTTTAAATAACTTAATGGAAATCATACAGCAGAAGCCAGAACTTGGGGTTCTAGGTAGGCTAGGAGTTCGCTCTATGGCTAAGGCTGTTTATACAACTAAGAATATTGGTCATTATGGTTTGGCTTATGATCATTACACCCATTTTACCTCACCTATCCGAAGATATCCTGATGTGTTAGTGCATCGTTTATTACTTCAAAACTTATTGAAAGAGCGCCCTCGATACACCAATGATGAATTGGAAGAGTTGTGTAATCATTCTAGCTTAATGGAGCGTAATTCTCAAAAAGCAGAAAGAGAAGCAATTAAGTATAAACAAGTGGAATATTTATCTACCCGAATTGGTGAAACGTATGAAGGTATCATTAGTGGCGTGATTGCCAGAGGATTCTTCGTTGAATTAGTAGACAATAAATGTGAAGGAATGGTTCCTGTTAATGCTATGGATGAAGACTTTGTATTTGATGTAGATAACATGCGATTAACCGGAACTAGCACTAGTAAGGTGTATCAAATTGGTGACAGTGTCAAAGTTGTCGTTAAAAAAACAAGCTTAAAGGATAAACAAATAGATTTAGAGATTGTTGAGTAAATCCATACAATTAATATAATCCTAAAATGAGTTACAATTTAGTTTTACAAGAGAAATTCCAAGAATTACATCAAGCATATTTTAAACGTGCACCTAAAACCTTGTATGAGCCTATTTCCTATGCCATGGAATCTGGAGGGAAATACATAAGACCTTTGCTTTTGATTTATGCACATGAGCTGTTTAATGGCAAAATAAACGATGTCATTTTGAATGCTTACGGCATGGAGTTGTTTCACAATTTCACCTTAGTTCATGATGACATCATGGATAACTCTGATGTGCGAAGAGGAAAGGAAACGGTTTATAAAAAATTCGGATTAAACTCTGGTATCCTTAGTGGTGATTTTATGTTTATCATTTCTTTACAACTAGCTTGTAAAGTTAATGGTCAAACGAATTCAGAACTTTTCGATTTAGTTAGTGAAACAGCCATTAAGATTCATGAAGGTCAGCAAATGGACGTAGACTTCGAGTCGATGGAAAGAGTGGCTGAGGAAGACTATATCAAGATGATCGAGTACAAAACTGCCGTGCTTCTGGCTTGTAGTCTTCAAATGGGTGGTTTTATGGCTAATGCGTCTAAAGAAGATCAAGCACACCTTTACGAATTTGGTCGTTTTCTCGGAATAGCTTTTCAGATTCAAGATGATTATTTAGACTCTTTTGGTGATGCACAACTTGGTAAGCGGATTGGTGGAGATATCTTGAATAATAAAAAGACTCTATTATTTATCGCCAGTCTAGAGCGAGCTAGTGATGAAGAAAAAAAAGAATTACTTAAGCTTTACTCAACTAAAGATGGAAACGAAGCGGATAAGATTACTGCCGTTAAACGTATATTTGAATCTAGCGGAGGAAAGGCTTATTGTAATCAACAAATGAAGGACTATTTATCAGCTAGTTTGGAAAGTTTATATAGCATCAAAACGAACAATTCTAAAGAAGAGTTATTGAAGATTGCGGATACTGTTATTAAGAGAAAAAAATAGAAATCTATATAGATGAAAAAATCCCTAATTTTTGTTTGATTAAGCCTGGTATTACTTCAGTAAACATGCAGAAGAAGGAGCTCGCTCTTAGCCCTCCAATGGCTTGGAATAGTTGGAATCATTTTAATTATAACATTAATGAATATACGCTTAAAGAAATAGCTGATGCTATGGCTACTAAGGGCTTGAAAGAAGCCGGGTATGAGTATCTAGTTTTCGATGACAGTTGGCAAATTGATCGTTATCCTAATGAAAAGATAATTGCGGATTCTACCAAGTTTCCTTCCTGCGCACTCTTCTTCTTAAAATCAAGCTGACAGCTTTCTTCGGTAGGAAATCTCCTAAAAAATCATTCCATTCATAAGCGGTAGTATTTTTACCGCAAAGCTATCCCAGTCAGACGCAGTAAATATGCGTTTGGGTATTTAGTGGGATAGTTATAATTTGAATTGATTATGTAAAAAGTTGAGTTTGCGGCATAAGCTCATTCTTCGCTTACTCTATAAGCAGATGGCGGGCGTTCCCATTCTTCTACTTCAGGGAAATGGACGCACCCAAACTTAAGCTGACCTGTATTTTTTATACTTGATAATTCTTTTCTGCTATCAAAAAAGGGAAGCTACAAAACAACTTCCCTTTCTATATAAGTATAAGATATCGATTGCTAATAGCATTATTCTTTCTTATCCATAATCTTCTTTCCAAAAATAGCAGCTGCAGCCATTAATAAAATACCGCTCAATCCGTCAATAGGAACTCCCGAAGCAGGACCAGGGCCACCCGTTTGAGCATAAATATTTGAGCTTATGAATACTAAAGCAATTAGTATGAGGATATATTTAATGTTTTTCATGAGTATAGGTTTTAATACGAAGTACTAATCTTATTTAATAATTACTTTCTTAGAAATTTGCTCGTTCTGCTTAATGA
>JBLHMK010000007.1:2500-43647 GCA_047621945.1 Flavobacteriaceae bacterium | reverse complement strand
GACCAAGCTATTCAATGGAGTAGAAGGGTATTCTTTCTCAATGATCGGTCCAGCACCTAAAAAACTTAAGTTTACCAAGAAGCTGAAAGAATGAATGCTGACACCTTGTCTTTCCAAAAGTTTAGCGGCGGCAATTGCTGTTCCTCCTGTGGCTAATAAGTCATCATGGACCATTACATTCCAAGCTGGATTAACATGCCCTTGATGGATTTCAATGGAAGCTGTACCGTATTCTAAGTCGTAATGTATTTCATCCTTAGCACCTGGTAACTTCCCTTTTTTTCGCAGAGGAATGAAGGGGACATTTAAGTGCTGGGCCAGTAAAGTTCCGAACCAAAATCATCGGCTTTCTATCGCGGCAATGGCATCTGGTTTTTCTTCAACAGCTTCTGCTAGGGCATGAACAACTTTTCTGGTTAACTCTGGATAAAGTAATACCGTGGTTAAGTCTTTAAAAATGATTCCCTCTTTTGGGAAGTCTGCTACGTCTCTAATGATACTTTTTAATTCTTCTTCTAAACTCATTCGTCAAAACTTAGGTAAGGATTTATTTTTAATACGGTTTCTTTATCTATTAGTTGATTGCTTTCCAAGTCCTCTAAATTTTCAATTATGCCGTGTGCTTTGACATAATTCAAGAGGATGTTCGCTAAATCACTACTAATATACGGATGGCTTTTTAATTCATACCAACTTGCGCCATTCACTTTTAAAGGAATTATGTTTGATTCCAATTTTAGCTGCTTAGCAATATTATTATACACCTCTTCGTCAATCCCGTAGACCTCTAATAATTGTTCCTTTTTATAGAAGCCGCCTAATAGATTTCTATACTTGATAATACGAGAAGCATACACGGGCCCTATTCCTTGCACGGTAGTTAAGGCGCTTGAATCTGCCCCATTTAATTCTATGGGAACGAAGAGTTCTTTTTTGCTTGGACTGGGAGAAAAAGTCTGAGTTGTATAGGGGCTTGTTTTTTTAGCTGCCGTGTAGGTGGGAGTTAAATTGGATTGGGTTTCGATATGGATAAAGTCTTTCAATCGTTGGTATTCAGGGTCGCTTATTCCATAAACTTTTGACAAGTCTTCTGCTTTGTAAAAGCGGCCTCCTTTACTCCTATAATTAATCAAGGTGCTTGCCACATTTTCTTTTACTCCTAATAGAAGAAGATTCTCTTTGCTGACTTTGTTCGGGTCAAAGGGGAACAGCTTCACGCTTTGGGAATTCGAGATAGATTCCTCGGTAGCAATCAATGCAAGAGAGTCTAATGCTTGAAATGCAAGAAGATGCGTATTGTTCTGCAATGCGGTTTTTGGACTTAGGGATAACAGGTACAAACGGGTGCCTATAAAAACAAAAAGGATAATTAGCACTAAGCTAATTATCCCCCTCTGTTCATTATTTGTTAGACTGAAATACTCTTTTATAAAATCATTCATTCTTATGTTTAATTGCGCTTAGATAACTCGCTAATTCTTCCTTAACTCTTGGGAATAGAATTAGCAGACCAATCATATTTGGCACCATCATTCCAAATATCATGGCATCTGAAAAATCTAGTACATTACCCATTTTCGCAGCAGCACCTATCACTACAAAAACGCAAAACATAAGCTTGTATGTCATCTCAATTTTAGGTCCTTTTCCAAACAAAAATGTCCAAGACTGTAATCCGTAGTATGACCAAGAAATCATGGTAGAAAAAGCAAAAAGAATAACTGCAATAGTCAATACGTATGACGAATTTGGAATGTTCTTCTCAAAGACAAAACTCGTTAAATCCACACCAGACAACATCGTCTCTGTACCAGTAATCAAAGTTGCACCGTTAGCACCACCAAATTGGTACAAACCTTCTAAGTTGCCAATCACAATCACTAAAGCGGTAATTGTACAAACCACTACCGTGTCAATAAATGGTTCTAACAAAGCAACTAAGCCTTCACTGGCAGGATATTTAGTTTTTACTGCTGCGTGAGCAATAGCTGCTGAACCTACACCCGCTTCATTTGAAAATGCAGCTCGTTTAAATCCTTGAACCAATACCCCTAAAACACCTCCAGTTATTGCTGTTGGTGAAAAAGCTTTCACCACGATTGTGCGGATTGCTTCAGGAATCAAAGTGTAATTCATGAAGATTACAATCAAGGCAGCACCTACATAAATCAATGCCATAAAAGGAACAATCTTTTCCGTTACCTGAGCAATCCGTTTAATTCCACCAATAATAACAATTCCAACTAGAACAGCCATAACCAATCCAAACAACCAACCCTTTCCAGCTATAAAGCTTTCAGGCCCACCAGTTACCGATTGAAATATTTCAAAAGCCTGATTGGCTTGAAACATGTTCCCACCACCAAATGAACCACCAATACATAAGATAGCAAAAGCAACGGCTAAGACTTTACCTAATCCGCCAAGACCCTTTTCCTTTAATCCTTTTTTCAGGTAGTACATCGGACCACCATAAATTCTTCCATCTTCTCCAACTTCTCGGTATTTTACACCCAAAGTACATTCAACAAATTTTGACGACATACCAAGTAGTCCTGCCAAAATCATCCAAAATGTGGCACCTGCGCCACCTATCACTACGGCTACTGCAACACCTGCGATGTTTCCTAAACCTACCGTTGCACTTAGTGCGGCTGTAAGTGCTTGAAAGTGTGTCACTTCTCCGGCTGTACCTTCAATTCTTATCGTATCTGGATTATCATGATCAGTCACATTTGGTTGATTTTCATCTACTTCTACATGCTCATAATCTCCTCTTATAGTCTTGATAGAGATGGGAAGAAAACGAATATTTGGAAATCCAAAATAGACGGTAAAAAAGGTAGCTCCTACAATTAATGGAATCAATACCCAAAACAATCCTACTTCGTCCGTAATTGGAATTTGCCAAAATATAATCTTCACAAACCAACCAGTAGCTATTCCAAAAATCTGATCGATTTTTTCATCTAAGCCAACAGTTTCTTGAGCAAATGAGGGGAAATAAACTAATAATGCGCTAACTAAAGTGAGCAATTTTTTCATACGAAATCTGATTTTGTGCTAAAGTAAATAAAATATGTAAGCAAATACTAATTAATGATTAAACTTCTAGCTGTAGCCCGTCAAATGCTATTTTCACATGAGCAGGTAGCTTTTTTTGGATAGCCGAATGTCGGTCAAATCGATGAGATATATGGATGAGATAAGCTTCTTCAACTTCCATTTCTTCAATGAAAGCCAAAGCATCTTCAAGATTAAAATGACTGTAATGCGGTTCTTCTCGAACGGCATTTATCACTAGAGTCTTTGTCCCTTTTATTTTTGCTTTAGATTCTTCACTAATCGTCTTTCCATCGGTGATGTAGGTGAAGTCGCCAATTCTATAACTAGTAATGGGCATTTTACCATGCAAGACTTCTATCGGGATAATTTGCTTTCCGAATAAATCAAATGGCTCTTCATCAAAAGTATAGAGAGATAGATTTGGAGTGCCCGGATATTTATTCTCTGCAAATACATAAGCGAACATATTGGTAATCATGTTTGCTGCTAAATGATCGGCATACACAGGCATGTCTTTTCCTTGAGAAAAATTGAATGCTCTCAATTCATCTAATCCACCAATATGGTCAAAATGTGAGTGAGTGATAAGCACAGCGTCTAGCTGCATAACATCTTCTCTAAGCATCTGTTGGCGAAAATCAGTGCCTACATCAATAATTACTTTTTTGTCGTCCCATTCTAATAAGGCAGCGCAACGTAAGCGTTTATCTCGCCAATCAGGAGATCGACAAACATGACATTTGCATGCTACTAAAGGAACGCCACTGGATGTACCGGTACCTAAAAATGTTACTTTCATGAATGTTTAGGATTGTGAGACTAAGATACTATTTTCTTAGCGCCCCTTATCAGGTTCTAAGTATAATGCAACATTGTTAAGTTAAGCTCGAATACCGAAGCGCTAAATTCGAAACTTAAACAATGTCCACAAGCATAGCCATATAAACATTGTGCAGGATCTTTTCCTGTTCCTGGTGGTGCGCTAGTTTTACCTGTCGGTCCCGTTCGTCATTTTGCATTTTTCTTTGATGATCAAAATTTTGGGACTGATTCGTAGTTTCCTGAGTAAATACCTCTGCAGTGATCTTGTGGAATTCTTGATGACGCTTTAAGGCTTCCTCCCAGCGTTCTTGGAGACGATATAATTCAGAAAGATTTTCAAGATTTTCTGCTTCAAGATCCCCTGTCCCAATTGAACGGCTGAGCGCTAAAGCTTCCTTCAGTTTTTCTTCGCTGGCCTTGTTCTCTGGAGAGGAAAGTTTCATCAAAATGCCTTTAATGTTTCCAAGATTATCAGCAACACCTCTTTTGTCACCCAGCTCTTCATTAATTGTTGCGGCTTTTTCATATCGTTTAATGATTCTTGAAATTTGCCTACTTTCCCGGCAATTTTAGCTAAGGCACCTTGGATCATGGCTTTTTGTGTAAGCAATTCTTTAGTATCATCCTTTGCTGGACCACCCAGAGCCACTTCAGTCTGCTCATACAATTCATAAGCTTGCGCAAGGCCAAATTTATCTAAGGCTTCTTTAGCCTTGTTTAAATGTTCTTGTATGTTTTCTTTTTTATCATCATAGAAAAAGGAGTTTCAGACATTTATACGATACAACACCTATGCTAAAAGTAATCAATTGATAGTACTTATTATTTATTTAAAAATTGAAATGATGCCTTCTAGATACAGGACTTGAAAGCTAGACTTATTCAAACACTTCCACCATAACCAAGCTTCCATAAGCTAGGCCAAGCAGACCAGCTGCATTTGCTCTATTCATGCTTATTTCTAAGAAACCCGCATCATTGAACATGGCTAGAACTTCTCCTTCGGCAACATCACTATAATGATTGCTTAGATTGCCAATTTTATATTGTCGAAAAGAAATGACAAATTGCTTATCTCCAACAAACTCTTCAAATAACTCTTTACTGATATTGACTACTACATTATCAAATCCATCTACATAAAAGATTGACCCACGAATCAGTTCAGGCATAACAATAGCTTGAATGTTATTCAATACCTTGTATGAATTCGTTTTAACTGCTATCGCTTCTATTTGATCTTCAGAGATGTGTTGGATGATAGTTCCTAAAGACTCATGTAGTTCTTTAAAAGTGAAAGCTTTACTCAGCTTTTCAAAAGCGAATGCCTCGAAGTCTTCCTCTGGAAACATCAAACAGATAATGCCGTTATCAGGCACTACAAAAAAGTTTTCTTTGCGTTTTACAATTAGGAATCGACTGTTTCCTTCCCGAATATTGATACTAGCGATGTGTATGGACCCTGCTGGAAAAGTGGCTGCAGCATTTTTTAAAATATAAGCTCCTGATAAGACATCAAAAGGTTTGATTTCGTGGTTAATGTCAACTATAATTATATCTTTGTTAGCATGGTATAGCTGCCCTTTTAGTGCACCTACAAAGTGGTCTTTTGTACCATAATCAGATGTCAGGCTTACTAAGGGCATGGAGAAAATTAATTATCTAACACAACAAAATTAATCATTTGAGCGAATTAACCATTAATATTGAGCAAGTTAATCCGATAGATTTTTTCGGAGTGAACAATTCTAAGCTAAATGTACTCAAAAAAAAGTTTCCACTTTTAAAAGTTGTCAGTCGCGGAACCAAGATAAAAGCCGCAGGCAGTGACGAAGAGCTAGAGCTTTTTGAAGAAAAAGTAAACATGCTTTTGAAGTTTTTGGAAAAGTATGGCAAACTCACAGCGCTAGATATAGATGAGTTACTAAACGATACGGATAAAGTACGGGAATCATTGCCCGTAGACGCTAGGAATGTTTTAGTGTATGGGGCTAATGGTAACATTGTTAGAGCAAGAACTGCCAACCAAAAGAAATTAGTAGAATCCAGTGAGCAAAATGATATTGTTTTTGCTATCGGACCTGCAGGTACCGGTAAAACGTACACAGCTGTTGCACTGGCAGTGCGTGCTTTAAAGGAAAAGCAAGTGAAACGAATAATTTTAACTCGTCCAGCAGTGGAGGCGGGAGAAAGTTTGGGTTTTCTTCCAGGGGATTTAAAAGAGAAAATTGATCCATACTTACGTCCCTTGTACGATGGCTTGCATGATATGATTCCAGGGGAAAAGCTGGCATATTTAATGGAAAACCGAATGATCGAAGTTGCGCCATTGGCTTTTATGCGTGGTCGAACCTTAGATAAAGCATTTATCATTTTAGATGAAGCTCAGAATTGTACGGTTGCCCAATTAAAAATGTTTTTAACTCGAATAGGTCCAAGTGCTAAATGCGTTATTACAGGTGACAGAACACAAATAGATTTACCTCGAAATCAAAAATCTGGATTGGGTGTAGCTATCAACTTATTGAAGAATATTAAAGGTATCGGAACAGTTGAGCTGACAACCAGTGATGTATTGCGTCACAAATTAGTAGGTAAAATAATTACCGCTTTTGATAAGTATGCTGAGTAAACGCAATATCTATTGCGGTATCTAAGTATAATTTTACTTTAAACCGAAGTATGCTTTCCTTTCCTTCAAGGGTTGTGTAACATCTAATTCACTATTCATTGTAATTTAATCATTCACAGTTAAGAGAATGTAATTCTTTCCTTTTACTCTGAACTGGATTTCTTGTCCAATTTTTAAACTTACTCCACTTATAGAATCTGGAGATAAGTTGCGTCTCATTACACTTGGTATTATTAGTGGGGTGGATTCATTACTCGTATTTCTCAAGGTGAAACTTATAGGCTGACTTAACTCTTTGGACTTTGAAATAGAATTACTTTCAGTTTTGTCTTGAGAAGATTGAGCTATAGAAGCTCGATTGGTGGACAGACTTTTCATCAATCATCTTCTATTGAGGGGCCTTATAAAGTGCATGAAGAGCTTGTTTACGTGAATAAAGACAATATGTCTCAGTTATAAATGCAATGACTGGGTCTTCTTACCAGAAAATATTTAGACTCATGGATTACTTTTTATAACACAAGTAGTCTGTTGCTGGATATCAGTATAATGATTAATACAAAAGAGTCATTGCGCTTTGCGTGATGGCTCTTTTATGTATTAGAAATAGTTCCTTTTCACAAGCTAGTATTAGTATAAAATCATTCAATTAATTACTTTTATCATATCCAAAAGAAACTAAGTTGGAAGGCAATCTCCGATGGGGAGCGAAATGAAGTCATTGATATTGTTAAGAATACTATTTCTGCAAGTGATGGCTGTATGTTTAATTTCAGTATGTTCTCAGATCTTGCTTTGAACCGCACTATTGAAATTGAAGCAAATAAGATTCAAGAACTTCAGCGTACTTTCTCTTGTAGTTAATTCGTCAGAACTTGAGCTCCATGATATTAATTTGGAATCAAAAAAAGAATGGATAATATTCATTCACTTATCTTTTAGCAAAGGTAAAGGAGAACTTAAACAAGAAATTCCAGATGTAACTGGATAATATGCGCTAGCTAACAAAAGAAATTCTACATTAGATTTCAAGTAATTAGAATGAATACAAAATCAAGGATAGCATCAATTTTAAAAGCGAATATTCTGGACTACTCCGTTACGGGTTTTCCATGCTTTAGCTTAACTGAGTTGAGCTTAGCACCCGATCCAGACTTTCCATTACTAAATGATATAAGATTGGGCCATTTAGCGGAAAACATTTTTTCTGAATTGATAAAATTATCATTCAACTACAAAGTTATTTATGAAAATATTCAGATAATTGAGCGGAAAAATACAATTGGAGAAATTGATTTTATTATTGAAGATACCATTGCCAAGAAGATAATCCATTTAGAACTTGCCTATAAGTTTTACTTGTTTGATCCAAGTATTTCTTCAGAACCCATTAATAACTGGGTAGGTCCAAACAGGAATGATTCCCTAGTGGAGAAATTGAAAAAATTAAAAACTAAGCAATTTCCATTATTGCATCATCCCGTCACCGCATCAAGATTAAGGAATATAAATATTGATGAGGCAAGTCAAGCCTTATGCTTTTTTGTTTCACTCTATGTTCCTTATGAATTCAAGGATGATTTAGATCCTATTTATAAGCGAGCAATTAAGGGAGTTTACTTCAATTTAGAGACCTTTATTCGCTTAGATAACCTGTATAAATCCTATTACTTCCCTACTAAAAAAGAATGGGGGATGGATCCAGCTGAAAACAAAAATTGGGCGGGCTTTAAGGATGTAGAAGGTTACATGAACACCTGTATGGAAGAGAAACAAGCGCCCTTGTGTTGGCAAAAACATAATGGGGTTTATTCGCGGCTTTTTATTGTTTGGTGGTAGCTGCTCTCTTATCCTCATATGAAGTGGAAATATTAAATTATATTTGTTGCTTATCCCATACTTAAGAACTACTATGAATCAAAGAACAGAAAAACCAACACCTGAAGTCAAAGCACTTTCTCTTTTCTTAATGGCTTTTAAAAAGTCAAAACCCATTTATAAGGAAGAGTCTAAACGTTTTAATAGGTTATGGAATCAAGTGTTAGATGGCAACTTAGAAAAGAGTGTTTATTTGGAAGATGTGCATGATGCTTTATCATCTTTTGGTGGCTATGACAAGGTTGTAGAGAAAACTGTTACTTTTTACATTGAAAAAACTGGCGAATGGAAACTTAAAGGTGATGATAAGTATTGCCAAGACGCACTGAAAGTAGCTGATGAAATCTTGAAAAAGTGAACCCCTCGCTCACGTTTCTCGAGTGTGAGCATTAACTTGCCTCTGGCATTTCTAAATTAGGCGTTTAAAAATACTGCCCAGCAATTAGAAAATAGCAAGATGACAAAAAAATACAATCCAGTTGTTTTTTTGAAATTCCAGTTACGGACATGGATAGAGCTGTTATATTTTATGATTCTGTATTTAACTTCACATTTGAAAGAGAAAGAATCGCCGCTAACAATTGTCAATGGCCAAATTGATATACACCAGCTAAAAACAAAAAATAATGAATCGATTATTAGAAATATTATTTTTGATAATTTCTTTGAATTGTTTTTCGCAAACTCAAGCAGAGATGAATAGTGAAGCAGCTGAGTCCTAATTGGAAGCTGATAAGAAACTAATAGTTATAAAAACTCCAAACTAAAAGGTGAAATTGGTGTACAAGATTTTAAAATGGTCTTATTTGGATTTTAGAAACTCGGATTAATAGAGGCTTGAAAAACGACCTTTAAAGTTAAGCATTTAATGGTACGGGGTGATTTAACTTACGTATATTGTTCGATAATTAAAGTCGTAGTATACACGACTCAAGTAAAACAATAAAAACAAGAGATATGATAAAGAAAAAATTAGGAAGCCTCAAATTTTCTTTTGAGAGACTTTTTCTTTCTGACGTTGAAAAAAGACATGAACTAGTTGGTCCTCCGAAGTTATGGAAGATGAAACAAGATTTTCAAATTAATTTTCTTCACAATCGTGATTTAAAGAAAACAGATACCTTGTTAGATATTGGCTGTGGGACCTTGAGAGGAGGTATACCAATAATTGATTTTCTTGATTCCGGTAATTATTGTGGAATCGAAGTAAGAGAGAATGTGTTAGCTGAAGGGAAAAAAGAATTAAAAGAACATAAGCTTGAGCATAAGAATCCAATACTAGTCTCATTCAATGATTTTAAAGATCTTGATTTAGAAAGCAAATTCGATATCGCATTCGCCTTTTCTGTTCTCATCCACTTAGAAGATCATATTACGGCGGGATGTTTAAAATTTGTCAGTAAGCACCTTTCTAAGGATGGTATCTTTTATGCAAACGTTAATATTGGAAATCAAAAAGATGGAAATTGGCAGGGATTTCCCGTAGCAAATCGCTCTTTAGAGTTTTATAAAGATCTATGTGAGAGTAACGGGTTGTCTTTAAAAGTAATAGGCACAATAGGAGAATTTGGACATAATTCGGGTATTAAAGCCCAAGACGATCAACCTATGCTTGAAATCAAACTTGCATAATTCACCTCTTTAATACAATGATCTATATAAGCTGCATTGAAAATGACAGCTTGTAAACATCCTCCCACCTGTCATTAGCATTAATACCCAAAAAGAGAACAGGGGTATTAAAGTAGCGTTTTACCCATGTGCAAAGCACATTACCTGACCAGTTTGACTGAAAAAAGGACGGAAACATTGAGTGCCTTTTTTGAAGGTCCTGAAGAGGGTGATGTATGTCCTTGAAATGGGGGAAGTATAAAAAGTAAGACGGACTAAATCAGTACTTGTTATTAAAATTAATTTTGACTAGTAAACTAGTGATTACAGCCAACTTGTGTTCCGGAATGCCTCCATTGTATCCAAAATTCTTGTAAACCTTCTTGAGTATTCTTTTCAGATAACTCAAGTCCATTCAATTTCCCGAAAGTGTTCAAGACTGATTCCTTAGTTATTTGGTGTCCCCAGCCTCCTCGATGATCAAAAGATGTTCTAGCCTCGCAAGGCTTGTCTACTTTTTCAAATGGAATAACTAGCTTGTAAATCACATCTCCTTTGTTACCCATATTCAAGGTCGACATTTTAACATGCTTTAAATCTATTCTTACGTAATACCCTTTTTTAAACAAGGATTTGAGATGGTCACCGACTTTGTTTGCCCTGTGCTTAGAGAATTGATGCGCAACATCTTGCGCATTGATAAACTCTTTACCTTTATATGTGCCGTAACAAGAATTATTTGAGCATTCGATGGTATAGGCTTTCACTGAAGCTTGGGCATGAATTTGAATGCCCATAAGAACAGAAATTATGATGGACAGACCGAGATACTTCATGCTAAGTAGCTTTTAAGTCCTTTGTTTGCATTGCTGGGTTCAATAAGATCCCATTTGTTACCATACAAATCTTCAAACACCGCCACGGTGCCGTGTGCTTCTTTCACCGCTTCCCGGATAAACTTCACCTTACGTTCTTGATATTTGTTGTAATCTCTCCAAAAATCATCAGTAAACAAGAATAGAAAGACTCTTCCACCTGCTTGATTGCCAATGGATCTTTCTTGCTCTTCATTGGCAGCCTTTGCCAATAAAAGACCAGTTTCACTTGCGCCTGGGGGAGCAATTACCACCCATCGTTTCTCAGGACTCAATACGGTGTCCTCTATTAGCTTAAAGTCTAAGGTCTTGGTGTAGTATTCAATAGCTTCCTCATAGTCTCTAACGACTAAAGCTAAATTGGCTAAATGTTGCTTCATAAAGGTAAAGATAGGCTATGGGGGACATTGTAAAAAGCGAATGGTGAATTAGTCATTCTTAATCAAAGAAATCAGACTCTCTTCTTCTTCAAGGTATCCGCCCAATTCATAAATGTTTTTATAGCCGTAACCATACAAATTGATAAAGGTCGGAATGTTTAAGGCTAGTTCGAAGCCTTTATTTTCTAATGCAGGCCCATCACTTTCAAAGTTGTTATTGCAGTAGATAAGTATGCGAGTGGTTTTTGAAGGGATGACTTTTTCTAGTTTTCCAGCAGTGAAATCTGAGAAGTTTAGGTGGACAGCTCCATCTAAGTGAACCTCGTCAAAAGCCGACTTCGAGCGAGTGTCTAAAATGATGGTTTCTGCTCCATCACTGTATCTCAGGAATGTTTGTTGATCAATTAATCGATCTTCCCGATAAGTGCTGAGACTATCGGTCAATTCTTTAAAACCTTGGTAGTCTATTTTTTCGGAGGATTTGCTTTTTTGTGCTTGAATACTGAAAAATAGTATACAATTAAGAATAGATAGGAAAACAGTTTTCATGGGGTAGTTTTAGGCGAATAATAAACCTAGTACGAGGTGCGAAGTTCTTTATTAGAAAGCTCGCGTTAAAAAAAGTGAATAAGGAAAACACTTAATTGACAGCTTGATTGTTCCTGCAGGCAGGCAGGTTGTTTCGTTTTTTTTCAGCGCAATAGTTTTCAAAGGTTTTCAAGAGATCGCTTCGCTTAGTTTTCATCAGGCCTGCCTGACCGGTAGGCAGGGAAAAAAATGAAAGAATAGGATGGTGGATTTGTAAAGTATTTTGAAGCAGCTGTTCCTTCTAAATGAATAGCTAATATTAATCTTTACTCTTTTTGCTTGAAATGAAGCGCTAGATTTAATCCAATTTTAGGCTGTGCGCCATTGAAACTTTGGTAGGTACTAAAGTCAGGCTCTAAAGAAACGGAAAGATCGTCGGTGATACTATAATCGAACAAGTGGGCATCTACGGCAGCATCTACAATGTTTAAGGAGTAAAAGACACTGAGTAAAATAATGCTCAAGTCCAAATTTCGTTTTGCACCATCTCGCTTAACGCTAAGTTCGTTTTCTCCTGAAAAGCCTTTATAAGAACCTGATGTACTAGGATCGTCATCCACTTCCAATTTATACGCGTTTGTGTATCCTCGCAGATTCTTTGCATTAATTCCCACCCATGCTCCAAGTGCTCCAATACCACCATAAACGATAGGCAGTTTCCAATACTTCTTATTGTATATCTGTCCAGTACCAGGAAAGGCAGCAGATAGTAAGGCTGCTTTTTTAGGGGAATGTCTTTTTATTAAGGAAGTGGAATCTGAGGGTTGTTTGAAAGGTTCATTTTGAGCATCTTCCATTTGAGCCATTAGATTCTGACTCAAAAACAAAAGGCTCAAGAAAAAGACTAATTTGTACATCTATTCAGCATTAACTACCGAGAACTTCGCTCAATCGCTCTAAATCGTCATCATTGTGAAAGTAAATTGTAATCTCGCCGCTGCCATTTTGCTTCGGTTTAATTTGAACTTTAGCGCTTAAATTACTCGCTAATCGGTCCTGAAGCTTTTGATAAGCTAATGGAAGTTTGCTTGCCGCTGATTTGCTCTTAGGCTTGCTGTTTCCTTGCTTAATCATAGCTTCCGTTTGACGAACGGATAGGCCTTTATTTACTATTTCTTTAAAAACATACAACTGCATAACTACGTCATCAACACCTGCCAATGCTCGAGCATGCCCCATACTCAAGGCTTTGCTTTTTAAGGCACTTTGAATGTCGGGAGGAAGCTTTAGTAGGCGCAAGTAATTAGTAACTGCTGTTCTACTTTTCCCTAAACGAGTAGACAAATCTTCATGAGTTAAATTACACTCATCTAATAAGCGTTGATAGTTAAGTGCAATCTCTAAAGCATTTAAGTCTTCACGCTGAATATTCTCGATAAGCGCAATTTCCAAACTTTCTTGGTCATTGGCTATTCGAACATAAGCAGGGATATTGTCAAGCCCGGCTAATTTACTAGCGCGTAACCTTCGTTCACCTGCAATCAATTGAAATTTCTTGTTGCCTAACTTACGCACGGTAATCGGCTGAACAACACCATGTATTTTAATGGATTCTGCTAAATCGGCTAAAGCCTCTTTGTTAAAATCAACACGGGGTTGGAACGGGTTAACTTCTATTTGAGTTAATGGAATTTTAACCACCGTACCCGTCTGCTCATATTCTGTACCTCTGGTACGTCCCACTTTGGCAGCGTCATCATCTATATTGTTTAGTAAGGCTCTAATGCCTTTTCCTAAGGCTTCTTTACTCTTGCTCATTCTCTAGGTCTAATATTTTTTCATTGTCTGAAATATCTGTACGGTCACTAAGTTGTAAGATTTCTCTTGCTAAATTCATGTAATCTCGCGCTCCGGTGCTATCCGCGTCATACATGATGATTGGCTTACCAAAACTAGGTGCTTCTCCAATACGTGTATTTCTATTAATTATTGTGTCGAACACAAGATCTTGGAAGTGTTTGCGCACTTCTTCTAATACTTGATTCGATAAACGTAAACGCTGATCGTACATCGTCAATAAAATCCCTTCTATCTCTAATCCTGGATTAATACGATTCTGTACAATCTTAATGGTATTCAATAGTTTGCCTAAACCTTCTAAAGCGAAGTACTCACATTGCACAGGAACGATAACTGAATCTGAAGCAGCTAATGAATTAACTGTGATCAAACCAAGTGAAGGAGAACAATCTAAAATAATGAAATCGTACTTGCTTCTAAGTTCTTGTAGTGCGCCTTTTAATACTTTTTCTCTATTAGGGTGATTAATCAATTCAATTTCAGCACCTACTAAATCTAGATGTGCTGGAAGCAAATCTAAGTTGGGTGTATCCGTTTTTAGGATGATATCCTTCGCCCGTTTATCGCCAACCATACAATCGTAAATGCTAGTGGTGATATTGTTGGGGTCAAATCCACATCCAGAGGTGCTATTCGCCTGCGGATCTGCATCAACTAAGAGTGTTTTGTATTCCAAAACCCCTAAGCTAGCTGCAAGATTGATAGCTGAAGAAGTTTTCCCTACTCCACCTTTTTGATTGGCAAAACTGATAATTCTAGCGTGCATATATTATAGTTCTATTGTTTGTCCTATTTCTGTTAATATTAATTCTTTAGCATGCTTAGCAAAACGCTTCACTGCTTTCTTATGGTCAATTTTTATAAATCCAAAAGTGTCATAATGTACGCCTATCACTCGGTCACATTTGACGAAGTCTGAAGCAATTATCGCATCTCTAACACCCATGGTAAAGTTATCTCCGATAGGTAGGATACAGAAATGCAAGTCTTTTGAAGTCATTGGAATCAACTTCATATCCATGTGCAAGGCCGTATCTCCAGCGTAATAAAAATTGCCATCTTTAGTAGAAAAGACAAAACCTGCGGGGTTTCCACCGAATGTCCCATCTGGTAATTCACTAGAATGAACGGCATTTACCATCTTCACCGCTCCAAAATCAAATTTCCAAGAGCCACCATGATTCATTGGGTGTGCATTTTTAACGCCTTGCTTACCCAACCAAGTATAAATCTCAAAATTAGCAACTACCACAGCACCCGTTCTTTTCGCAATACTCACTGCATCAGCCACATGGTCGAAATGACCATGAGATAAGAAGATGTAATCAGCCTGAATCTTATCTACATCAATTTCAGAAGCCAATTCATTATCTGTAATGAATGGGTCAAACAACAAGTGCTTTCCCTTTACTTCTATACTAAAACATGAATGACCAAAATAGGTGAATTTCATTGAAAATTTTCTTTTGAATCAATAAGCAAAGATACTTAATTTCCATACCTCCCAAGTGCTTGCACTATTTATTAATTAACGTATTGCAAACAATTCCATGTGGAATACGAATTTTCTTTAAGATTAACTAAATTTACCACTCATGAGGCATTTTACCTTCTTTTTGCTCTTTGGTTTATCCACATTCCTGCAATGCAGTCCTAAGCAAGAATCAAGTGCTAAAATTTTCAAATACAACCAGGCATCTGGAATCACTTCCTTAGATCCTGCGTTTGCGAAAAATCAAGCTAATATTTGGGCCGTTTCACAATTTTATAATGGCTTGGTTCAGCTTGACGCTAATATGATGATTGCTCCGGCAATTGCTAAATCCTGGGACTTTAGTGAGGATGGCCTTCAAATCACTTTTCATTTAAGAACAGATATTGAATTCCATGATAATGAGGTCTTTGCAGAATCGTCCAGAATCGTCAATGCGCATGACGTCACCTATAGCTTCAATCGAATCATAGATAGTAAAGTAGCCTCTCCAGGTGCTTGGATTTTTAATGGCAAAGTAGATTCAATTCAGCCTTTTGTAGCCATAGATGATAGCACTTTTCAATTGAAGCTGCAACAAGCCTTCGGACCATTAATGGGAATTCTAAGTATGCCGTATTGCTTTGTAGTGCCGAAAGAAGCTATTGATAAATATGGAAAAGATTTTAGAGCTCACCCCATAGGAACAGGTCCGTTTGTCTTCAAAGTGTGGGAAGAAGGCACCGCTCTAGTGGGACTCAAGAATGAAAATTATTACGAAAAGAATGCCTTGAATGAAAACTTGCCATTTGTCGATGGCTTTAAAGTAAGCTTTATGGAAAGTAAGAAGATGGAGTTCTTGAGTTTCATGAAAGGAGACTTGGACTTACTTTCTGGGGTTGATAAAAGTTTTGTGAATGATATCTTCAATGCAGATGCAGAACTGCAAACAACATGGAAGAATAAATTATTCTTGTATAAAGCGCCATTTTTGAATACGGAATATTTAGGCTTTAATTTCGAAGGGGAAACGCAATGGGTGCATCAAAAGGAATTTCGCCAAGCTCTAAATTATTGCTTTGATCGAGAGAATATGATTAAGTATCTGCGCAAAGGAGTAGGTTTTCCTGCGCTTAACGGTTTTATTCCTAAAGGATTACCTCCATACCAGGATGAAGCAAAAAATGGATATGCTTTCATGCCAGAGAGGGCAAAGGATTTGTTAGCTGCTATCGGTTATCAAGGAGAAGAAGTGGTGTTAAATACCAATGAAACCTATAAAGATATGGCACTCCATATTGCCAATGAAGCGGAAAAAGTGGGAATCAATCTTAAAGTGGAGGTGGTTCAGCCTTCCTTGTTAAGGGAATGGATGGTTAGCGGTCAAGTGGATTTCTTTAGGGGAAGTTGGATCGCAGATTACCCTGATGCAGAAAACTATCTAAGTTTGTTCTATAGCGGAAATGGTGCTCCGCCAAATTATACAAGATTTGATAATGCAGCTTATGATGCACTATATGAAAAAGCCTTTGGGCTTGGAGAACTAAACGACAGGCTACCTCTTTATGAAAAAATGGATAGCATCTTGATTGAAGAAGCCCCAGTCGTATTCTTATACTACGATGAGGTGATTCGAATAACACACAGCAATATTGAAGGAGCTAAGCCAAATGCCTTTAATGCATTGGACATTAAAAATATAAAGAAACTTTAAAATGAATTTCGCCGACTACCCGTATGCAGAGAACATTGCAAACTCCTTAACACATGGGGTTGGAGTGCTGATGTTTATGGTGCTTTGTCCGATGTTGATTGCCACGGCAGTCTTAACTGCCTACAATAGAAAAATAACGGGGTCAGTCATTTTTTCATTTGGCTTATTGGCTGTTTATCTATCCTCTACCTTGTTTCATGCTATGCCCGATGAAGTAACTAGAGATATTTTACACTACTTTGACCTGTGCTCTATTTACTTGCTAATCTCTGGCACCTATACACCATTCTTACTCATCTATTTTAGAAGTAAACTCGGAAAGTTCCTATTGATTGTAGTTTGGGCATTAACCGCGATAGGTATTACCATGCAATTGGTCAGTGAAAACATTCCTTTCTTCTTTACCTTAATCGTGTACATTGGTATGGGTTGGATTGGTTTGTTCTTGATTAAACCTGCTATAATAAAATTAAAACCACCAGTATTGATTCTCTTATTGGCTGGAGGGATATCCTATACAGCAGGCACCTATTTCATCTATCACGACAGTGAAGTATGGTACTATCACGCAATCTGGCATGTATTCGTTTTAGCCGGAAGTATGGCGCATTTCTGGGCCGTGTATTTGGCACTCAAAGATAAAGTCAGAAATTAATTAGCTCAATGTTTTATTAGCCTGTGCAGGGAAGCTTCATTGCTCACCGAACTTATTACAAAATAATACAATTCTTCATAACGTATGAACTCGAATGTAAAGGCTTTGGATAAATTGTATGCGAACTACTTTCCTGTTGTGAATATTTTTATTCAAAAAAACAATGAAGCAAAGAAGATGCAGCAGATGTTTTTCAAGAAGCAATGATGGTCTTGGTAGAGAAGTTAAGGCAAGCAGACTTCGTCTTAAGCACTAGTTTAAAGACTTATGTTAGGGCAATTTCGAAAAATATTTGGTTCAAACATATGAGAGACAAGAAGAAAAATGCAAGCACCGAGCTTTCTGATCTTCACTCCAATGGATTCATGGAAGAGAGTACTCTTGTCATCGAAGTATAAAAGAGCTGTGGAGAGAATCTTTAGAAGAGAAGATAATTATTCAGGCCATAAGACCTTTTATAGAAAACTGTATCTCAACTAAACTTGTCTTAGGATTTGTTTAAGCGCTTAACAGATTCCATTACTTTTACCTTTAAGCTTTCTTTGTAGTTGTCCAATGATTGGGCAACTTGGTCATCGTAAGTACCTATGATCTGTGCAGCAAGAATCCCTGCATTTTTAGCTCCATTTAGAGCAACTGTAGCTACTGGTACACCACCTGGCATTTGAAGAATAGATAAAACTGAATCCCAGCCATCTATTGAGTTACTGCTTTTAATGGGAACACCTATCACGGGTAGGTTTGTCAATGAGGCAACCATGCCTGGCAGATGCGCAGCACCACCGGCTCCCGCTATTACAACTTTTAACCCATTTGCTTTGGCAGATTTTGCATAATCAAACATGCGCTCTGGAGTTCTATGTGCGGATACAACTGTTAGCTCATACGCAACACCCAATTCATCCAAGATTGCAGCTGCATCTTTCATAATTGGTAAATCACTTTCACTTCCCATTATTATTCCTACCATTTCTTAAGCTTTTTAAATCTAAATCAAATTTAATGAATTTCCATTAACCATTAACCATTAACCATTAACCATTAACCATTAACCATTAACGAGTAATAGCTCGTAAGTTCTTTTTAACGAAATCAATCTTCTCAAGCACCTCATCGAAATTTGAACCTATTACACTAACATGCCCCATTTTTCTGCCAGGCTTAGTTATTTCTTTTCCATATAAATGCAAGTAAACATTCTCCTGAGCACTAATTTCATTAACACCTTCATAACTAACCTTTCCTATATGTCCTTCACTTCCTACCAAATTAATCATGGCTGCGGCAGGATAGCTCTTCGTACTTCCTAGTGGTAGACCTAATAGAATGCGTAAATGCTGATCAAATTGTGAAGATATACTAGCCTCTATAGTATGGTGTCCGCTATTATGCGCTCGTGGTGCGGTTTCATTCACTAATATCTCACCTTCTTTGCTTAAGAATAATTCTACCGCAAATAATCCAGGTGAATGAAAGCCTTCACAAACTCGCTTAGCCAATCGGCAAGCCTTTGTGGCTTGTTGTTCAGTAATTTGAGCAGGAGCAATGAGGTAGTCTACTAAATTATATACCGGGTCAAAAACTAACTCCACAACAGGGTAGAGTTCAATGTTTCCGAATTGGTCCTTTGCAACGATTACCGAAATCTCTTTTTCAATATCTACACTTTTCTCTAGGACAGAAGGAACATCAAATGCTTTATCGAAATCATCCACAGAATTAATAGCAACAACTCCTTTACCGTCGTATCCGTCTTTTCTAGCTTTTTGGAAAAAAGGTAAAAAAGAAGTGTGATTTTGAAGTTCTGCTTTATTCTCAATAATTTGAAACAGAGAACTCCTGATTTCATAATCAGCGTAAAATTGTTTTTGTAAGCCCTTATCTTTTATCGTTTCAATGGCTTTTGCAGTGGGAATCACTTTAACGCCTTCTTCTTCTAATTTATATAGGGCTTCAGTGTTTACGTGCTCAATTTCAATGGTAATCACATCGAGATTCTTCCCAAATTGATATACTGTTTCAAAATCTTTAAAATCACCTTGAGTAAAGTGAGCAGTTAAATGCGCGCAAGGGGCATTTGCTGAAGGATCCAATATATGTATTTCAAGGTCATAACGCAGTGCGTTCTCAATGAACATTCTTCCAAGCTGTCCACCGCCTAAAATACCTATTGAAGTTGCTAAAGGAAAAGAGTTTTTCATTGTAGGGTAAATTTAGAAAGTATTCCCTAATATCTCTAAGCAATTGTTTAAAAAAGCCAAAATTTATTAGCTTCGTGGGTATGGAGAAGCATTATGTTCATGTTCAGCGTACCGCGCGATATTTTCAATCTAAAAAGATAGACGAAAATATTAAGCGTGTAATTTTTATATTACACGGCTACGCACAAAATGCGAACGACTTTTTAAAATATTTTGAAAAGTTGGACAATGAGCAAACCCTAATCGTTGCCCCAGAAGGACTTTCAAAGTTTTATTGGAAAGATTTCACTTCGGCACCTTCATCAAGTTGGATGACAAGCCTAGAGAGAGAAAATGAAATAGAAGATACTCTGAAGTATTTGAATCAGGTCTGTTTTGATGTGCGCTGCCAATTGCCTAAAGAAGGGGTCGAATATAGCTTTTTGGGTTTTTCACAGGGCGCGGCTACCGCTAGTCGTTTTTGTGCGTACTCCTCAATAAAGGTTTCAAACTTGTTTCTATATGGTGGAGCTCCAGCTCATGATTTGGATTGGACTGCTTTGAATGATGACCTAAGTTTTTATTTGATTTATGGGGATAAAGACTTGTTTGTTAAAGACTCCCAGGTGAAAAAAGTGGAGGGTTTAATTCAGTCAAAAAAATTTAAAGTACAAAGCTATAGGTACGAAGGGAAACACAAAATTGAAGATGCTGGTTTGGATTATATTAAATCGGTCATCCACTAGTGAACTTAGAATCCATATATCAAGAGCATAAAGCGCTGGTATACAATCTAGCTTTGAACTATGTACAAAACATTCAAGATGCAGAAGAAATTACGCAAGACGTATTTTTTGCAGTGTATGAAAACTTGGATAATTTTCGCGAGGATTCAAAAGTATCTACTTGGTTATATCGCATTACCATAAATAAATCGCTAGATTTTCTCAAAGCTAAAAAGGCACAAAAACGTTTCGCTTTTATTACCTCAATATTCAACCCAGATTCAGGAAAACTAATTCATGATCCAGCTCACTTTGACCATCCTGGGGTTTTAGCTGAACGAAAAGAAGAACTAGCAAGGATATTTGCTTGTATTAATGAGCTTTCATCCAACCAAAAGACAGCCTTGATATTAAGTAAAATAGAAAAGGTTTCTCAAAAGGAAATCGCAGAAATTATGTCTCTCAATATCAAAGCAGTTGAATCATTGATCAATCGAGCGAAAAAAAATCTCAAACAAAAGTTAGGAAACAACGAAGGGTAATTTTGTTGAAATCGTCTAAATAAACAGTAATGAAAAAGAATAGAATTAATAATTGGGATGATGCCTTAGCATCGATTGAAAAGGTGGAAGCTTCACCTTACTTGATCGCCAGAGTTCGACAAAGAATAAATAGTAACGTATTGATGACTAAACCTCAAGCCTGGGGAATCGCCTTGTCTTTTTCACTGGTATTAGCCGTGAATATTTTTGCTTTTACCGCATTAAATAAATCAACAGAAGTGTCGCCAGAGAAAACAGGCTTTGAATATTTGCTTCCTCAAAACAATTTATACTAAAATGAAGAAGTCGAAACTCATATCAATCTTGGCGATATCAATGCTTTGTTTGAACCTTGCTTTACTTGCCTTTATTTTCTTTGGAAGGCATCCAAGAAGAGGACATGAAGGACCTAAAGCTCAAATCATTGAGCGCCTGGAATTTGATCAAGAACAAATTGATGCCTATGAAGTGCTGATTAAAGAGCATCAATTGGAAGTACAAAAATTAAATGAATACATCAATGGTCTAAAGAGTGAATTGTATGAGTATTTGAGCCAAGAAGACCAAGAAATGAGTGATTCCATTTTACAGCTTATAGGGGAGAAAAAAATGCAGAAAGAACAACTGCATTTCACTCACTTTCTTGATTTGAAAAATCTATGTAATGAAAATCAAATGGATCTTTTTACGCTTCTAGAAAAAGATTTAGTCAAGTTATTTAGTAAGAAGCACTTACCTTAGCTTAATGGCTCGATTAATAATAGTTTTATTTTTTATGTTTGAGATCTGTCCAACGATAGCCCAATCAAATAGACTCCCTATTACCTTTGTCTTAGGGGGAAATTCAATGAGTATTGAAAATATTCTTGAAATTGAAACCGCTAAGTTTTATGTTGGGAATTTTGAGTTATTCAACAACTCTAAGCTTGTTTTCTCCGAAGAAAAATATCACCTAATAGATTTGAAGAGTGATGAAATGCTTCAAGTTATGTTGGGGCTGTCAAAAGAGCTCGATTACAATCGAATTGAATTTACGCTTGGGGTAGATAGCACAACGAATGAAAATGGGGCTATGGGGGGCGACTTAGACCCAACAAAAGGAATGTACTGGACATGGCAAAGTGGTTATGTTAATCTTAAACTGGAAGGTCAACTCGGTAAAAATGAATTTGAATTTCATTTGGGTGGATTTACCAATGGGAATAAGTGTGAACAATTGCTCCAGTTCGCTTGTCAAACAGGAGCAGCAATTAATATTGAATTTGACTTAATCAATTTCCTAGAAAAGACGGATCTAGAAGAAACCAGTCAGGTGATGTCTCCTGGTTCAACAGCGGTGGAATTGATGGGGATAGCTAAGGAATCTTTCCATTTAGTAGAATGAGGAAATCTGTATTCGCTGTATTAATTTCAGCATTCTTGTTAGCTTTTCACGAGGGCGGTGAATCAACTACATATATTCCGCATGATTGGCCAGAAACACAATACGATTTTGAAAATAATCCATTGACTGAGGAAAAGATTTTTCTTGGAAGAGTACTATTTTATGACCCTAAATTTTCCAGGGATGGAATGATTTCCTGTGCAAGTTGCCATTCTCCATATAATGCTTTCACACATGTAGATCATGCTCTAAGTCATGGTGTTTTTGATAGTATAGGTACTCGTAATTCTCCTGCCTTAATGAACTTAGCTTGGCAAGCAAGTTTCATGTGGGACGGAGCGATAAATCATCTAGATATGCAAGCTTTGGCTCCTATTAGTCATCCTGATGAAATGGCTAGTTCAATAAGCGAAGTAGTTGATTATTTAAATCAAACCGACCATTATCGAAGTTTATATTTTCAGGCATTTCAAGATAGTGCGGCCACAGGAGAATTAACGCTGAAAGCATTAAGTCAGTTTATGTTGACTATGGTAAGTTCAAGTAGTAAGTATGATCAAGTAAAGAATGATATCGCCTCATTTAATCTGCAAGAGTTAGCCGGTTATGGCTTGTTTAAAACCCATTGTAATTCTTGCCATCAAGAACCTCTTTTCAGCACATTTAAATTTGCAAGTAACGGCTTGCCAGTAGATACGATATTGAATGATTTAGGTCGATTTAAAATTACCAATGACTCTTCCCATTTATATCAGTTTAAAATCCCATCTCTTCGAAATTTGGCATATAGCTTTCCATATATGCATGATGGAAGGTTCAAGTCAATTACAGAAATAATCAATCATTATACGACAGAAAAAGAAGCTAATCTAAACTTGGCTCCCGAGCTTCAAAAACCAGTGGAGTTAACAGCAAATGAAAAAATAGATTTGACCGCGTTTTTACTTACGCTGACAGACTCTTCTTTTGTGTTTAATAAAGCCTTTAACTACCCTAGGGATTTTTATTTAAATCTAAAGAAGGATTAGTTTATTTATATCGTCTAATTTTAAAACTAAACACATTTTCATGAATAAATTTATTTTCAGCGCTATCTTTTTGGTCGCCAGTCTCTATAGTTTACAGGCGCAAACCAATCCGGCCATTATTGACTGGTTAATTAATGCTACAGGTATTCAAGGAAGTCATTATGTACAAGGAAATTCTACACCTATAAATGATAATATAGATGCGAATGTGCAAAGCGTGGAATATTCAAACGATTGGGCATACATTACTACTCACGGAATTCCAGCCTATACTACGGGACCTTTTTTGGATGGAAATCCATCTTTGGCTTCTGACCAAAGTGCAATCTATCGCTTCACATTAAATCCTACAGAAAATACCGGAACATCTACCAGCACAACTGGGGGTAATATCGGGAATTTTATCAATGGAGTTTCTTTATTTGATTATAGAGATGGAGTAGCTTGGAATCCAACTACAAGTGCTTTGTGTGGTGGTCCAGGAAACCCACCTTGTCCAGGAGGTCCAACGTCCAGTCAGGACTGGAATAGAGATGCTGTGCCTGCTGAAAAAGGTGGTTTTGATTGTGCGAAAGCGCATCCAGCAATGGGAAATTATCATCATCATCAAAACCCAAGTGCTTTCGATTTAGATTTGGTAACCGTATCTACGATTTGCGATTTGTATGCCTCAGATGGTTTGTACAATATTAATCCTAATAATCACTCTCCTTTAATTGGTTTTGCTTATGATGGCTTTCCTATTTATGGAGCTTATGCCTATCAAAATGCGGATGGGACAGGCACAATTGTTCGTATGCAATCGGGATATGAATTGCTTACAAATACAACACGAATTAACGGTCCAAATGTCAATACTACATATTTTTCTGGATACTTTAGAGAAGATTATCAGTTTGTAGCTAATACTGCAGATGACTTTTTAGATGAGCATAATGGAAGATTTTGTATCACTCCAGAATATCCCAATGGAATCTATTGTTACTTCACTACGGTTGATGCCAATTGGAATTCAGCATACCCATACGTAGTGGGACCAACTTTCTATGGCAATGTTACTTCAGGTAAGGTGACTAGCATCAATGAAAGCGTGAACACTTATGTAGAAGACACAACAAATACTGGATTAATTAATAAGGAAGAGTTGGACTTTGAAATTCATATCATGCCTAATCCATCAAGTGATTTTATTGCGGTTCAAGTAGATAATTTGGCTCAAAGCGATTTTGAGATTTCATTGATTGATATAACTGGCAAACTGGTTAAAAAATCAAGGCTAAAACAAGGCTCAACTGTTAGCTATTTGGATATCCAAACGGTTTATGCAGGTGCTTATATTGTAGTAGTTTCAAGCGATAAAGGATATAGTACGAGAAATGTGCTTATTGAAAGATAATAAATAGGGGTTTTAATAGGTAAGCCATCCCATCCCGATAACTATCGGGATGGGATGGCTTTTTTTATTGTTGACTGCTTAGCTGATTAATATAATATTCTCCAACGATTCCATAATGGTCGTAGTTCGTGTTTTTAATGGTGTAAAAGTCCGTGCAATGCATTTCTTGACTATGAAACTTCATGGTCTTCTAAAGTTTGTTCCGAAAGTAAGTTGGAGGCAGCAAGGTCTTTTTTCTCAAAGTAATCAATTATATGTTTGAGTCACTTAGTGAAATGAAGCGTGAACTTCGTTCCATTAAATTCCGGCTTTGACTGAGGTCCTCTAAATGTTGTTGTGACTCTTACATGTTAAAGTACTTTGAATGGCAACGTAAATTCAATTATGCGAGAAACCCAAAACTAATTTTGAATTTTTATAACTTTATAGAAAATAGGAAAAATGTCTAAAACACCTCAATTCAATTCTTTATCAGAATTCTACCCATACTATTTAAGTGAACACAGCTTGTCGAGTACTCGCTTGACGCATTTTATTGGAACATCCTTGCTCTTTGTTATAATAGCACTTGCTATAATAAAGGGGAGTTATAATTTACTTTGGTTCTTGCCATTGGCTGGGTATGGTTTTGCTTGGTTCGGTCATTTCTTTTTTGAGAAGAACAAGCCAGCTACCTTTAAATACCCTTTCTATAGTTTAGCTTCCGACTTCATCATGTATTGGCATATGCTAACTTTTCAAATCAGGGGAAAGATGGAGCAAGCCATGAAGAAGTATCCAAAAAATTAATCAGAACAATCACCTTTAAGAAAGTCCCGATAGGGTGTCTTGGCTAATAATACTATCAAAATTATGTAAGCAGGATAAACTAGTAATACCGTTAGAGATAACTCTAAGAGTTCCTGCAATTCTATTAATTGAGCACAGCGCATCTAAATTATTAACAGCTCCAGTAATATCTTCTATTTTAATTCCCCCTTCAATTGCGTCATAATTGAATTCACCAAAAGAATCCACCTGAGCTTGGCTTGCTAAGGTAAGGTTGCCGCTGAAAGTTCCACCGCCTGATCCTTGATAGTTTGTTCCACTTTTTTCTTTAGCACAAGATCCAAGCAATAAAATAATTAGACTAAAAATAAAGAGATTGAAGGTTCTCATAAATATTTTTTTAAAATGTAATAATAAATTGTAATCATTATATCATTCAATATTCATCCTTCTCCTTTTCACACCCCAATAGCGTCTTCGCGCCTCTGTGAGCTATAAAATTTGTTTCACTTGTAATCTAGGCAGCCCATTAACAATTCTATAACCTGACTTGGCATGTCGCTTGCAGCTCCTTTATTATTAGTCACTATTAAAAGTTGGAGGAGTTATGAAAAAGTTAGTATTTGTTTTCGCAATTGTTGTTTTAAGTTTTCAGTTGAATGCCCAAAGCTCAACGTTAAATATTAGCACTTATAATCAAATCCCTTTCGATTTGGTTTTGAATGGTGAGCTATTATCTGAGCAAACTAGTCAAGTAAGTATAACGGATTTGCCTGCAGGCAATCATTACTTAGAACTTATGCGACCTAAAAACTCAAATGGGAATCCGCATAGCTATTTCCCTTTTCAGAATAGAAGCTTGTATAAGGGAACCGTCAGTGTTCCTGCAAACATGCAAATTGATGCGATAGTATTTAGTGGTCAATTATTTATACAAAATCAAACGGCATTAAATTCACCCCCACCTCCGGTATATGGTTCAAATTATCCAGTTAATGTTCCGCCAAATGTGAATGATCCTTATGATAACTACGTATATCAAGGAAATCAGCCTTATTACGGGCCAAGTAATGGCAACGTGAATATACCAGGCATGGATACCCATTGGGATGTTCCAGCTCCAACTTGTCCAGGAGCGCAGAATTCAGGACCTCAACATCCTGGCTATCAAATGGGGCCACAAGCTATGAGCCCGAATTCTTTTGAGCAATTGAAGCATAGTATCCGTGCACAATCGTTTAGCAGTGGACAACGAGCGGTATTTCAACAAGCCTTGACAAGTAATCTTTTTACCTCTCAACAGGTATTCGAATTGGTGAGCTTGTTCACCTTTAACAGTGATCAACTTAAAGTAGCGAAACAGGCCTATACCAGAACAGTAGACCCACAGAATTATTTTATTGTGAACAATGCCTTAGAATTTTCAAGTTCGGTAAATGAACTTTCATCATATATAGCCTCGCTATAAACTTAGTTTGTTTAGGGTGAAAGGAGTTCAGTGTGCTAGTCATGTTGAACTCTTTTTTTTGTCGAAAATTCCGTAAATTTGCGCTCCCAAGTTAGGCTCAATGAACTTTTTTTGATGCTTAGCAATTACTCAATAACTAAAGCAGAGATAATATGAAAGAAGTATATATAGTAAGTATGGCGAGAACGCCGAATGGTAGTTTTGGAGGTGGCTTATCCTCACTCAAAGCAATTGATTTAGGTGCTATAGTAATTAAAGAAGCAGTAAAGAGAGCTGGAATTGAAGCCGTGCAAGTAGATGAGGTTTTCATGGGAAATGTTTTACAAGCAAATACAGGACAAGCACCTGCTCGTCAAGCAGCTATTAAAGCGGGCATTCCTTACAATGTTCCTTGTACAGCGGTGAATAAAGTATGTGCTTCAGGAATGAAGGCTATTATGTTTGGGGCTCAAGCTATTGCTTTGGGTGATCAAGAAGTAGTGGTTTGTGGCGGAATGGAAAGCATGAGTAATGCGCCATTTATGGTTGAAAATGCTCGATTTGGAATCAAATATGGCAACCAAACTTTTATTGATACTATTGTTAGAGATGGTTTGCAAGATCCATACAATGGCGATATGATGGGCGTATGTGGTGATATTTGTGCTACTAAATATGAATTTTCAAGAGAAGATCAAGATAATTACGCTATTGAGTCCTATAAAAGAGCTGCAGCGGCTACAGAGAATGGATGGTTCAAAGATGAAATCGTTCCTGTAGAAATCCCACAAAGAAAAGGCGATCCTAAAATTGTAGATAAAGATGAAGACTTTTCAAAAGTGAGTTATGATAAAATTCCATTATTAAGACCAGCATTTGGAAAAGAAGGAACCGTAACTGCTGCAAATGCATCTAACTTAAATGATGGTGCGGCAGCATTAGTATTAATGAGTGGGGAGAAAATGGAAGAGTTAGGCGTAACTCCAATTGCTAGAATTTTGAGTTATGCAGATGCAGCTCAAGAGCCAGTAGATTTCACAACGACACCTTCTTTAGCTATTCCTAAGGCTTTAGTGAAAGCTGGTTTGTCAATTGATCAAATTGATTTGTTTGAAATCAATGAGGCTTTTGCCGTTGTAGCTCTAGCTAATATGAAATTATTGCACATCGAACATGAGCAAACAAATGTGTTTGGCGGAGGAGTATCTATTGGGCATCCTATTGGAGTTTCGGGAGCTAGAATAGTTTGTACCTTAATCTCAGCTTTAAGACAAAAACAAAAAAATAAAGGAGTAGCGGGTATCTGTAATGGTGGCGGTGGCGCTAGTGCCATGGTTTTAGAATTGGTTTAAACCTTCTACTTATAAAATTGTTTCGATGCCAAGTACCTTAAATGCTTGGCATTTTTATTTTTATTACTTAACTTTCGGAAAAAATAGCCTCATGAATAAACGTTTACTCGCTGTCCTTTTAGTTTCTGCAATCTCATTTGGAGTGTTTCGCAGTATTTCTTACTCCAATCGAAATTTTGCTCCGGTAGCGCATACCAATGGCCCAGGTGAGAATACTTGTGCTAAGTCGGGCTGTCATAGTACATTCCCCTTGCAAGAAAACTTGGAAGATCGACTCAGTATTACTATCGACAACGTAGAAATGGATGCGAATTTTGGATATACACCTGGACAAACCTATTCAGTGGTTTTTGCTATTCAGAATGCTAAAATGAGAAATGGGTTTTCATTTACGCTATTAAATACAATGGGAGAATTAGCTGGAGCATTAAGTACTTCGTCTAACGATGCACAAGTAACAAATGGCCCTAATGGAAAGAAGTATGTAGGGCACACCAATTCATTAGGAGTAAGTTCTTGGGATTTTCAATGGACTGCTCCATCTGACTCGCAAGTATTGACTGTTTATAGCATAGCTAATTTAACAAATAACAATATGAATATTTTTGGCGATTCAGTACTTACGAAAACATTCTCCTTCACGGCTATGCCAGATACTAGCATGACATCCATTCGCTCTAGAGATCTAGAAGAAGAAATTCAAGTGATTAGTCCTTTATCAGAAAATGGGGTAGTATTTAACATCGACATCAATGAAGTGAAGAGTTTTAATTTCACCATTTACAACGCAATGGGTGAGTTAATTGCTGAAAGAGTACATTTATTACATACAGGAAAACAACAAATAAGGATTCCTTTTGAAAGTAGTAAAGGTATTTATTTCCTTCAAACAAGTAGTGGAGATAAAGTAAGTATCCATAAGTTTATGAACTAATGGAAATACTTTTTAAAATATTGAATGCCAGCATCATCCCATTTTGGATTTTGCTGGCATTTTTTGTGAGGAGCAAACTGACTCAGCGCTTATTATTTACTCACTTTATTCATCTTGCCTTGAGCGCATTCTACTTGGTCTTCATTGTCTGGGGAATGCTTGAAAATGCTGGGGGAGAAGGTGGAATGGATAGCATGGAACACTTGCGTATTGGTTTTTTAAATGACAAGGTCCTTCTCGCAGCTTGGGCGCATTATTTAATCTTTGATCTCTTTGTAGGCACTTGGATCGCTAAAAAATGTTTGGAAGAAAATATCTCGAATTCGATTAAATGGCCGTCTCTGTTTTTAACATTGATGTTTGGGCCAATAGGATTTTTACTTTTTACCGTGTTAAGCAGATACGTAGCTAAAAAGTAGTGCTAGGTTAAGGTGTTTCCGCTATCATAAATGCAGGAATACATGCTACTTTGTCCCCATGAAAGGAATAAAAACTGGCGTCTCTTTCTTATATTGGTCATAAGCCTTATTCCCTTCTTTAGCTTTTTCTAACATAGGCACTCCTGATACATAGCGTAATAGAATACTTATAGTTAATGCACTGATTAAGCCTAGAATTGGATAGCTTAGAACGGTGAATCCTGCTATTCCCCACCAAAATACAGCTTCCCCAAAATAGTTTGGGTGGCGACTATATTCCCATAAGCCTTCTTTCATTAACCCGCTAGGGTTCGACTTCTTAAATTTACTCTTTTGTGCATCTGCTACACTTTCAATGATAAGTCCTAGAATTGTTATGCTTGTGGGAAACAGAAGAACACTATCTAAGGGAAAACTACCTGGTAGGTAGACTATTTTAAGAACGCTAATAATAGGTAGGGCTATAACAAACATAAATAAACCTTGTAATAAATAGATCTGTAAATAGCTCCGCCACCATTCGGTCTTACCCCATTCTGTTCTCCATTTTTGATAACGAAAATCTTCAGGCTTACCTTTTGATTTTATTAGAATATGAAGGCTTAATCGAATTGCCCAAGCGGCTATGAGAGCCAATATGATCCACTTATAATTAGGTCTATAGTCGGTTTGTAGCATTAGTACAGATGCAACTAATAAAAAACCAGGACCCCAAAAGACATCCATGATATCGTTACGTTTCAGTATTCTAGAAACTAGATAAATTGAACTGATGTAAATAAAAATGACGCCTGCAGATGTTAACCATATATTCATAGAAGTGCTTGTATGTTATTGATGTTTAAGCGTTAAGTTAATCAATCTTTATGAGTTTTTTTTATTCGAAAAATTAGAATTTATGGACTATCTTTAAGAGACAATAATGGCTAGAAATATAGATATATTAGTAATATCAGATCTTCACCTAGGGACTAATCAGTGCCGAGCAGGAAGGCTATATAAGTATTTGAAATCTGTTAAGCCGAAGATGTTAATCTTAAATGGAGACATCATTGATTTTTGGTTAGTGGATTTCAAAAAATGGCCCAAGAAGCATACTAAAATATTGGCTTATTTTTTCAATCTGATGATGGATAAAGTTCCAATCTACTATTTGCCCGGAAACCATGATGATTACTTAAAGCAATTCGATGGTTTTGAATTTCAAAATTTCAAAATGCAAAATGAACTGATTCTTGATCTAGATGGTAATAAGACATGGTTTATGCATGGCGATAAGAATGATAAGTCTGTAAATGGAACACAACGAAAATTAGCTATCCAAGCTGGAAAAGCATTTGATAAATTTGTAGGCTTTAATCGATTTATTAATGAATGGGAAAAGTTCTTAGGAGTAAAAGATGAAACGAACTTCTCTAAGTCTTTAAAGGATAAAACGAAATCTGCTATTAAAAAGAATAATGATTTTGAACAGCAGTATATAGAAGAAGCAGCTATGAAAAAGGTCCAAACCTTGGTCTGTGGTCATGTTCACCGACCTGGCATGACCAAAGTGAGTGCCATGTTTAATAAGGAAGATGTAAACTATCTGAATAGTGGTGATTGGACAGAGAACTGTACTGCTTTGGAGTACTCTAAGAAAAAGTGGACGCTTTATCGATACAAGTACAATTATACTGAACATGAATCTGTTTTGAAAAATGTCCGATTCACGCAAAGTGATATATATCCTTTCCTAGAAAAGTCCGATTAACTGTATTTTGCTTACTGGAAATAGTAGCTGTTTTTCAAGCTAAATTGTCAATACATTGTTAAAAGCTAATGAGGGCTTGTAATTGCAGGTGATTTCGAATATCTTAGGAAATCTAAAATAAACACCTGTGATTAAACACCTATTTATTATTCTATTCCTCTTATGTACAGTAAATGTAAATGCCCAAATTCATAAATATGAAATTGTGCTCTTCGGAAACAGCATAGGAGAAGGCCAGGCATTGACTTATAAGTTAGCCAACGGACACACTAATTATAAACTGAATACCAAGGCATCTGCTCATGTGATGTTTAAGGAACAAAGCTCCCAATCAGATATTGACATCGTGTACAATGGTAAAACTTTGGAGAGCTGTAAGTTGAAAAGGGAGAAGAACGGGGACTGGCAGGATATTCAGATTGTATACGAAAATGGATCTCACTTTTTTATCGAGGATGGTAAAAGACAACGAGTGGCTAAACCTATAACATTCACCACCACTCAACTATTCTTTACTGAGCCTGTGGGAGTCAAAGAAGTTTATGTAGAACGATTAAATATTTTCACCCCTTTAGAGAAGAAAGAAGAAGGCTTATATAAAACAGTAATCGATGGTGGAGATAATTATTATCGCTATGAAAATGGAGTAATGATTGAGTATAGAGTGAAAAAAGGAGTAAATATTTACATTAATAAAGTGTAACTGAAGCTCAGTTGAATACATAAAAAAAGCCATCCCGAAATTTCGGGATGGCTTTTTCTTTTTAAATTCTTCTGTTAGAGCTGAATTTGCTTCTCCTCAATAATCTTTCTTAGATTTATTAAAGAGTAACGCATTCTACCTAATGCGGTATTAATGCTTACACCGGTTAGCTCAGCAATTTCTTTAAAGCTGAAATCATAGTAGTGTCTGAGTAATACCACTTCCTTCTGCTCTTCAGGTAATTCATCTAACAACTTTCTAACCTTATCTTTAGATTGGTTGCCCATCATCATTTGTTCAGGACTTTCTTGACTTAAAGGTAAGATGTCGAAGATGTCGAATCCTTCTGTGTTAACTACTTTTGGACTTCTTTTAGTTTTACGGTAGTAGTCAATACAGATATTATAGGATATGCGCATAACCCACGGTAAAAATTTACCTTCTTCTTTGTATTTACCAGCCTTCAATTTATTGATAACCTTAATGAAGGTATCTTGAAATAGATCCTCCGCTAGGTAGCGGTCTTTTGTGAAAATGATAATTGAGGTAAAAACCTTTTCCTTGTGCCGAGTTATTAATTGCTCTAGAGCATTTTCACTCCCAGTTAGGTACTCCCTAACCAGTTCTTGGTCACTTCTTAATTTGCGCATAACTTTACTTTTAAGTGATGAAATAATATTGTTGTTAAAAAGTAAGGCTATATTCTATACGCTTAAGGTTTAAGTTCGTGTTAATTAATGCAAAAACTATGCCGAAACACAATAATCGCTGTTTTGATTTCTTTCTATTGTAATGATAAAAAAAATATTTTAAAATAGTATAGAATACGAGCTATAATTTACCGATTTTTGCGAAAAGTAGTACTAAAACATAGAATTTGCTGACTAAAAGAACTAATACAAGTATACAAATTAAGGGTGCCAAAGTGCATAATCTTAAGAATCTAAGCGTAGAAATCCCAAAAAACAAGCTTGTTGTTGTAACAGGAGTGAGCGGATCTGGTAAAACTTCGCTTTGTATTGACACCCTTTTTGCGGAAGGTCAACGAAGATATGTAGAAAGCCTTTCAAGCTATGCTCGACAGTTTTTGAGTCGAATGAATAAACCTGAGGTGGAATATATTAAAGGACTTTGTCCAGCAATTGCCATTGACCAAAAGGTTCCAGGTGGGAATACTCGAGCAAGTGTAGGTTCACTAACAGAAATTTATGATTATCTGAGGGTATTATTTGCCAGACTAGGTAAAACATATTCTCCAATTTCAGGTGAATTAGTAAAAAAAGACACGGTAGAGGATGTGGTGAAATGGGTGAGCGCGCTAGAAGAAAGTTCTAAAGTGCTAATTACTTATCCCTTAAAAACTAAGGGGAATTGGAAATCTGCCATGGATTTGTTAATTCAGAAAGGCCTAATTCGAGTAGAAATTGATGGAGCGCTTATTAAAATTGAGCAAATTCTTGATGAAGATAAATTTAAACAAGCTGAACTAAATGTAGTGGTGGATCGCCTAGTAGTTAAACAGGATGATGAAGATTTGCTTAATAGACTTTCAGATTCCATTCAAACGGCTTTTTATGAGAGTCATGGAGATTGTTTGATTCAAGTAATAGACGGAGAGAAGAGATTATTTAATAATCGATTTGAGGCTGATAGCTTAGTCTTTGACGAACCTAATATCCATTACTTTAATTTTAACAGCCCTTTCGGAGCTTGCCCTACTTGTGAAGGTCACGGAACGGTAATCGGTATAGATGATGAATTGGCTATTCCTAACAGGAAGCTATCTATATATGAAGATGCGGTGGTTTGTTGGAAAGGGGAGAAAATGAGCTATTATAAAAAAGAGCTTATAAGAGAAGCTAGTAAATTTGACTTTCCTATACATAAACCTATTCAAGAGCTTAGCAGTAAGCAGTATAAATTATTATGGACGGGCAACAAACATTTTGAAGGTTTAGACACCTTCTTTAAAATGCTCGAGCAGAATTCTTATAAGATTCAATACCGAGTTATGCTTTCTCGATATAGGGGAAAAACAAAATGTAGTTCTTGTAAAGGCATGCGTTTAAAAAAGGAAACAAACTATGTAAAAGTTGCTGGTAAGAGTATTGCGGACTTACTTGCCTTTCCACTTGATGAATTGAAAGCCTTTTTCGATACTATCCCTTTAAACGAATATGAGCATGATGTGGCTAAGCGAATTTTATTTGAAATAAATACGCGACTTAGAGTTTTGAATAAAATGAGTCTTGGCTATCTATCTTTAAATAGAATGGCAAATACCCTTTCTGGTGGAGAAGCTCAAAGAATTAAGTTGACAAGGAGTTTAGGAAGTAACCTAACCTCTTCTATGTACATTCTTGATGAACCTAGTATTGGTTTGCATCCTAAAGATACTTTGAATTTGATTGAGGTACTAAGAGACCTTAGAGATTTAGGAAACACCATTGTCGTCATTGAACATGATGAAGATGTAATTCGCTCAGCGGATTATCTTATTGATATTGGGCCGCATGCAGGTCGTTTTGGAGGAGAAGTTGTTTTTGCTGGTCACCCATCTAATATAGATGATGCGAAATCATTAACAGCCGAATATTTAAGAGAAGATAAGCTGATTCCTTTACCCGATTCTCGCAGAAAGGCGGTTAATCATATTTATCTAAAAGGAGCCAAGCAATTTGATTTAAAAAATGTGGACATCACTATTCCGCTTCAAGCACTTACGGTTGTGGCAGGAGTAAGTGGGTCTGGAAAAACTACTTTGATAAAAAAAGTATTGTATCCAGCTCTTCAGCGATACTGGAATGGACAGGGTGAACGACCGGGCGAATATGATAGCTTGGAAGGAGACTTAAGAGCAATTAAACATTTAGAACTTATTGACCAAAACCCTTTGGGAAGAAGTAGTCGTTCTAATCCGGTTACTTATACGAAGGCGTATGACCATATTAGAGACTTGTTTGCGAAACAAGCCTTAGCTAAAATTCGAGGTTATAAGGCTAAAGAGTTTTCTTTCAATGTGGAAGGTGGAAGATGTGAAGCTTGCAAAGGCGACGGCTCGGTAGTCGTGGAAATGCAATTTTTGGCAGATGTTGAATTGGAATGTGAGTCTTGTAAAGGAAAGCGATTTAAAGATGAAGTTCTTGAGGTAAAGTATCAGGGTAAAAGTATTTATGAAATACTTGAAATGAGTATTGAGGAAGCTTTGCAGTTTTTTGAAAAGCAAAAGGATATCATTGGCAAAATACAAGCCCTTGATGATGTCGGATTAGGCTATGTGAAATTAGGACAAAGTAGTAGTACGTTATCGGGTGGAGAGGCGCAGCGATTGAAGTTGGCATCTTTTTTATCCAAAGCTCAAAATCCTGAGCCAATTTTGTTTATATTTGATGAACCAACTACTGGTTTACATTTTGATGATGTAAACAAGTTGATGAACGCATTTAACGCACTTATTGAAATTGGACATACCGTGGTGATCATAGAACATCATCCAGATGTTATGAAGTGTGCAGATTGGTTGATCGAATTAGGTCCAGTAGGAGGGAAGTTAGGAGGATACAAGATTTATGAGGGAGTACCTGAAGGAATCTTAGAGACAACTAATTCGCCTACAAAGTCATATTTAAAAGAGAAGTTAAAGAACTAAAAAATGAAGAATTTATTAATAATAGCTTGTTTACTAACCTTTAATTTGGTTTTAGCAGGTAACTTAGGCGGAACAATCTATAACGAAAACAGTAATTCGCCATTAGATGATTGTCTAGTAACGCTTTCTCAAAATGGTAAAATATTGAGCTCAACGCGTTCAGACTTTGAAGGAAATTTTGTGCTAAGTTTCAAAAAGAATAAGAAATATACCCTGGAAATTACTAAAGCAGGATATAAAACAGAAAGTGTGGACGTCTTTATCGACGATGATTTTATTAAGAAAAATCCACATATCCCTGTATACCTTAAAGCACTAGATCTAAAACCTAAGTTTGACAAGGTACAAGATGGATTACTAAAGCCGGTGCCTAACCCAGATATCATGGAAGACATTGGAAGCCTAGATAACTTGCCTGAAGGGTACAAGATAATTGAGGCTAAACCATTAAAGTTGGAGGATAAGGAGCAATCACAATTCAATGTAAACATGAGTGATCCTGTAGAAAAAACCAATGTAAATGTTGAAGTGCTTAAAAGAGAATTCAACAAAGAAGATCTAGAAGAATCTATTCATTCAGAAGAAGACAAATTTCCATCAAGCTATTATGCTGAGGGGAATATTTACTATGGTTCAGGAAGAGCCTTGCTTACAGAGAGTGTGCGAGAAGTGCTGGATGATATTGCTAAGAAGTTAAACGAAAGCCCTTTAACTACACTGAAGCTAGTGGCTTATGCTGACGGTGAAAAAGAAGCCTTGATTGGTGACTATATTGGTAAACTAAGAGCTGAAGAAATTACGAAGTACTTGATAGCTAAAAGCGTAGATTTTTCTAAATTGAAAATCAGTGTTATTGGTAACACTAGCCTACAAAATGGCTGTTATAAAGGGCAAGATTGTAGTGAATATGAGCATCAACAAAACCGCAGAGTAGATATCTATTTACTGGAGTAGGCTCCCCCAAAATCTACATCAAAACGACGCCATTTCTTAAATTTTCTTTTGTCTGATCCTGAAGGGGTCTTCTTAATAACCCATTTTCTTTTAGCAGAAAGTTTGTACTTAATAGTCTCATGAGCATTCCAAGAAAACTGAGATTGTAAACGTTTGGTCAATGGATTCATTAGTAGAATGTCAGCATAGTTTTCATTACCCATATATACAATCCCTAAGTCCTCTTGACTAAAAACACAAACGAATAACTGTTCGTCTGAATAGGGTTTATAAATCTGCCAATCTCTAATAGTGTCAATTGTATGGTATTGTGATGGGATATGAACGGCATGTTTCCCAACCATTAATCCAGGATAGACTCCAGTATTATTCCAATTATTTAATTTTCCATTGCCTTCAATGTGAAAGCAATCTTTAATGTCTTTTGCGTCATCATTCAAAAAAAGACTTAAGGGGCGCGGCACTATTTGTGATCGCTTACCAAAGCGAAGTCCACCCGCGCTCATTAAGTATGAAGATGTGCCGTAATAAATTTCTGGAGAAGCTTTTAGTCCATGACCAATTTTAGCATAATAAGAGTTGGGTTTTTTATCGATGAATGCTTTAGTTTGAATGGGTAGTCGATATGCGCTAGTTGCGGTAATGATGGTGCGGTCAAAGCAACAAGGTAAATCCTCTGCACTGTACACTTGTTTATTGGATTTAGCCAACTCAACGCGAATCAATACGCCATGTCTATCTCCATATAGCTTGCTTATAGAAACTCTACTCATTCGTCTTCTAAATGGACTATATTTTTTAAGCTGATAGCTACCTAAAGCATATTGCCAGTTTTCAGCGTCCATCACTTCTTTGCTTAGTTGTTGCAATTCAGGGTCTTTTGAGTGATTATAAAGAACATGAAGAGCTTCAAAAGTATAACTTAAGTATGGATTGGCGTTAAATTCATAAAAGCCAGTTTTTTTCATAGCCGTAAGATGTTCAATTAAGAAATCTTTCATGCCGTTCACACTATTATTATTTATAGCCAGTCCATCCTGTTCAAAAAGCCACTGGTTTTTTAAGTATCGGGAAATCTCTTTCATCAGAATATGATTCTCTGTTTCTCTTATTAGACCAAACACTTTGGGAGCCTTTGGTGTGTTCTTTGAGCCATTGTCTATAATTAGATGATGGATTATGTGCTCAGCTGTTGTAGGAAAAAGAATCTCTGGTGAATCTTTAAAATACCAAACAAGATTGATGAACTGAATTTGGGCAAAGTCATAATCGCCCTTCTTGTTCAGTTTACTTGAAGTACCTGTTGTTCCCCATGCTTTGAATTTCAATATCGTGTTATTGACCTTTTCAATTTCATCACCTAGTAAAAGCTTTTCATATACAACTCGAACATTCAGGGTAGTGTCTTCAAATTTTACACTGTAACTAGTGAGCGTGGTTTTTGCTCTCTCGGCTAAAGATTCTTTAGAAATAACGAAACTTTCCTTATTGGGTAGTTCTTCCACTGCAGTTTCATGAGGAACTACAATAGGCTCATCATTAAATGAATGTTCCCATCGGTTAGGTCCTAAATAATAGGTGCATGAAGTGAGGAAAGCTGGAAGAATTAAACAGAATATAAGTCGCATCATAAGACTGCGAATATACTGGCTAAAAAAATAGAGATAAAATAAAGTTTAAAAAACCATACGGCTATACTTCAAAATCCTAATTGACAGGATTTGGGTGCCTCGTGTTGTTCAGTAATCTCCTTGTTGCCGAAGCAAAGCTTTCGCCTGGAGCCCGCCCTAGTAACTTTCATTGCCTCCCAGTATAAATATAAAGGTCGATTTTGAGTAACTAGTACCGCATGGTAATATGAAGTTAAGAATTATTTCTGATAAACGTAGTCTATTATGTCAGCTTTATGCAAGGATTTAGGCTTTGAAATTGTTCATCACCTTAACTAAATGCTCTACATGGCTCAATGGCAATTGATTATAGAGGGATGCGCGGTATCCTCCTTTAGTTCTGTGACCATTTAATCCAACAATGTTGTTATTTTCTAGTGAAGTTTCAAATCGTTCTTTTAAAGAATCATCTTCTAACTTAAAACAAACATTCATTAGGCTTCTATCTTCTATATGAACAAAGCCTTTAAATAAGTTATGACTGTCTATAGTCTCATACATCATTTTTGCTTTTAATTGATTTTGTTTTTCAATAACATGCAATCCCCCTTGTTTTTCAATCCAGTTCAAAACAATGTTGCACATCATAACCGCAAATACGGGCGGCGTGTTAAGCATACTATTGGCTACAGCATGCTTTTTATAGTTTAGCATGTTCGGAACTTGTGGCAAATCTTCTAACAAGTTTTTATCTATGACGACCAACGTCCCTCCTGCAGTTCCTAGATTCTTTTGAAGACCTGCATATATAACACCAAAGGAATTAAAATTAATTGATTGACTTAATAAGTCTGATGACATGTCCGCTACCACAACTCCTTTTTCGACGAAATCGAAATTGTGAAACTGTGTTCCACTAATCGTGTTATTAGTAGTGATGTGTAGATAGCCTTTGCCGTCCCAATTGATATTTTTTGGGATGTGATCGTAGTTTTGCTCGGCCGAACTTCCAAGAATATGGGTAGGTCTTAAAATTTCTGATTCTTTGTAAGACTTTTTTGACCATATACCAGTGTCAATATAATTAGCACTTTCTTGCGTACATATATTATAGGGTATCATACAGTTTTGGAGTGATGCTCCACCATGCAGGAATAAGATCTCAAATTTATCATCTAATTGCATGAGTTCTCGAAGCTTTGATTGGGTGTTTTTGAACAGTTGCTGTACTACTTTTCCGCGATGAGAAAGTTCAAGAAGACTCAATCCGTTTTTTGCTTCAATTTGCGAAAGGGCTTCTTTAATAACATCGGGGTGAAGAATTGAAGGGCCAGCGTAAAAATTGTATGGTTTCATGGAGCGATAATATAATTATAAGGCTAAGATAAGAAGAACTTTGATGCACGATTTGCTTTGCTTGATTTTTCTAAACCAAAAAATATACTTTTAATTAAAGGCTAAAAAAAGATAAATATTTCTAATTTTAGGGCGGTTAAAAAATAGGCCATGCACTTATTGTTTAGGTCATTTAGATGATTAGTGCCGTGAGAAAGAAGTCTTCATTAATTATATATGAGCTAGATGTCTGTAGAGGAAAAAAGTATAAGTAAAAAAAAGAGGATTTATTTTGAGAATTTAGACGGACTGAGGTTCTTGTGTTTTCTTTCAGTTTTCTTCTTTCATAGTTTCCATACGGAGTATGAGGCTATATCTGGTAGTGCAATTTATCATTTTTTTAAGGTTGACATATTTGGAAACGGAAACATAGGCGTTAACTTTTTCTTTGTACTAAGTGGATTTTTAATCACCTTCTTGCTTATTGAGGAAAAGAAGTTGAATGGTCAAATTAACTTAAAGAAGTTTTGGATCAGAAGGATGTTGCGTATTTGGCCACTCTTTTACTTCTGTGTGTTGTTTGGTTTCTACATATTCCCTATCCTTAAAACAATGTTTGGGCAAGTACCTAATGAAACTGCCAATATTGGATATTATTTACTCTTTTTAAATAATTTCGACTTCATTAATAATGGGATTCCTGATTCTTCCATGCTTGGCTTGTTGTGGAGTGTGGCTATAGAAGAGCAGTTCTATTTGGTTTGGCCAATCATCTTATTCTTACTTCCTATTAAACGTTATTGGATGGCTTTTGTAGCTATTATTGGAGTTAGTTTAGTTTTTAGGGCTTCTAATGATGTTGGGATCCTACACGAACATCATACCTTATCCTGTATTGGGGATATGGCAATAGGTGCTTTTGGAGCCTGGTTAGTGAATCAATTCGATAGTATTAGGGAGTATTTCGAGAATCTAAATAAGGGATGGATATTGTCATTTTATGCCTTGTTTTGGTTGATCTTTTTCTTCCGCGATGAGTTTATGTATGACTTTTACGTAATCCGAATCTTTGAGCGATCTTTCTTAGCTATAGTGATATTGCTTATTATCCTTGAACAGAACTATTCTAAGAAGTCTTTTTTCAAAATGTCTAGGCTAGTGACAATTTCAAAGTTAGGAGTTATATCATATGGCCTTTATTGCTTACATAAACTAGGAATATTAATTACTATTAACCTAACCAAGATTGTCGGATTAAATTATGAGATTTGGCATGTCATGGTATTGGAGACGGCCTTGGCGTTACTTATTACAATTGTTATTAGTAAAGTGAGTTACAGATTCTATGAAAGCCCATTCCTTAAGCTTAAGGATAAGTATGCTTTTATTACGAAGAACTAGATTCTAGTTTTGAGAAATATTTTATTTAAAAGGCCTGCTGGTAAGCGGGCCTTTTCTTGGTATACGGGAGCTAGG
>JBLHMK010000006.1:0-44287 GCA_047621945.1 Flavobacteriaceae bacterium | reverse complement strand
GCAGTCACACTGGGGTAAGTGGATTTAAAACTTTGCAAGGATCAAAAATTAAAGCAGATAACGCGGCCAAGAAAAAGAATTCTTATTTATTCAATTGGGGAATCAATATCTCAGATGAAGAGATAAAGATTATTCACGATTCTAAGGGAGTGGCAGGTTTAATCATTGATAAAGGCAAATTAGGTGGAGGAGCATTCCTCAAAAAAGCTGATAAAACGACGGATGATATCAAGCGAAAGGAGATGTACATGAAGTTAATTTGGGATAATTTATTTCAAGTAATTCGTGCTACCAATTCAAAATCAGCTTGGGATGTTTTTACTTTAGGAACCGATTATGACGGCGCAATTAATCATGTTGACTTTTATGATGACGCTACAAAACTGCCAAATCTTTTCCAAGATATGTATGAATACCTAGATTCAACGAATTACGAGAAGAAGCTATGGCATGGATATAAACCAGAAGAGCTTTTAGATAAGTTGTTTAGAACAAATGCAATGGATTTCTTAGAACGAAATTTCGTTTAGGCATCTATTTTAAAAGTACTGATCTGCATTTATTTTCATATACTTTAAGGGTGTCAATCCATAGAATAGTAGAAGCTTGTCCCACACCATCACATAGATAGCAAGTTTTATAAGTTCCTTCTATGTTTCCTTTATTACCGGTGCCACTTGTTCTGGCTGTTTTGTTATGCACAATTGGTTGCCAATAGCTGCCTTCTCCTGCACACAATCCGCATTGCTCCGTGCTACAATCTGCCACAAAAAAATAGGAGCCGGTATCAATATTTGTGGCAGTTAAAGTCTGTTCATGCCCGCAGATAGGAAGATCAAAGCCTTTATATACCTTGTCCAGTTTTCCTGTAAACACTATAGTGGAATCAGCAGTATACAAATCAATTTTCAAGAATTCGCATTCCCATTGCTGTGCCGACCAAAACAGCACCTCCCCAAAATGATCTTGCGAATAAGTGCTGAGTAAAAAGAAAATTGAAAAGAAAATGGACATTACTATTCTCATAAAGGAAAGATAAGTCTATAATTTCTAAGTTAATAATTAGAAGTAGACTAGTCTGAAAAAAGGACATTAGTCCTCAACACCAAGATCTAAATTATGATGACTAACTTTCATGTCATCCAGCCATTCTTCATCTACGTTGATTTCTGGCAATATATAGGACTCTCCTAGATAGTTAAGTCGCTTGCCTGGAAAAATATGCGCTTCCCAAAGATAAACGAATAGAGAGCCTCTGTTCAAGTTTGGATGAATGTGAGGGGCAATAAATTCTTCATGATAAGCGGGTAGCAAGCTCCAATGCAAATTAGGTTTGTCGTGATGAGCACTATGGTAGCCATTATTAAAAGCCACGAAGTTTAAAAAGCCATTTTTAAAGTTTCTTGTATGATTGTACGAGTGAGTTTCATCACAACCATCATGTTGCCAATAGTTGGTTCCTAGAATTCCCCATACTGCATACAAATGGGGAATTACCAAAATTAAAACTCCCGCTAAAGGATTAAGTATAATCAATACCACTTTTGTTCCTATAACTAAAACTAATTCCAATACATACTGCCAAAACCATCTTGGCTTTTCTTTATACATCAGTTTAGCAAAATCATTCTCATCCTTAGCGATAGGTGGTATAACTACAAAAAAGAATAACAATTGGTTTAATAAGTTCCACTTAAATCGAAGTTTCGTTGTTCGAGTTCTATCCTTTAATGTTTGCGTGTGCTTGTGATGGCTGAAATTATGGCCTGAAACGAATGCGCTAACAGAATGACCATAAGAAAAGGAAAGAACAACTTGAAACACCTTATTCCAAATCCTTTTTTTAAATATTGGAGCGTGAATAGTATTGTGTATTATTACTGCACAAAAGAAAGATAAAACCGCATTCAAGGCGATCAATGGCAAAATGAAATACCACTTACTTGGAAAGCAAATGTAGCTTAAACTAGCTACTATTAAGTAAAGAAATACGAAAAATAAGGAACGTCTATCTGCTTTATATCGTAATAACATAAGGTATGTTTACAGGTAAATTTAAGCATTAAAAGATAAATACAACTCTTATATCCATATAACCTCAAAAGGTAGTTTAACTTCCTTGTTATGAGTAAATCCTAACATAAACCCACCACCGCCAGCACCACAAATTTTAAGAAAATAATCCTTTGTGGCTAGGCCTAACAAAAACAAATCAATATGTTTAGGGAGTATTAATTCTTTAAGATGCGCTAATTGCAAACCACTCAAGCGCTCAATAAGTCCAAGGGAAGTCTCGTGTTCATTCCGAATAAAATTGTGCACAATAGCATCGTTCACAGGAATCATTTCGTCTTTTAGCATCCGAGCGAATTCTTCATCCGTTTCAGTGCGCAACATAAAAGCTTCAACTAATGGCCCAGTTTGACGAGCTTGATTGGTATTGACTAGGAAAATTTCAAAACTATCACGCCATAAGAGATCCTCTTTAACAGTTTTAGTTTCTTTAGCTACCCAAATACTTTGGTTCAAGTAAGACACCAAAGGATCTAATCCGCTACTTTTCCCATGAAACACCGATTCGGTTTCACCCAAAATTCTTTTTAGTTCACCCTCACTAAGGTCTTTATTCCTTGTAAAACGATCGAAAACAGCGGCAATCAAAGCTCCTGAGCTTCCTAAGCCATAGCCAATGGGAATATTCATGTGGAAACCTAAACCTTTGATTAAATCTGTTTTAAAACGATCCATATCGTAGACAGCTGCTAAAGATTCACGCTCAGCTATGTAATTCCAAATCTTTTGTAATATTTCAGGAGAAGCCTCAATATAAGCAGAATGTAGCTTGTCAAAACTAAGTTTAGCAGAAAAATTTGCGTAGGGGATAGCTAATGCTTCAGCACCTTTATTGACTATATGTTCGCCAAACAATAATATTTTGGAGGAATATGTACTCAAGCTAATTATTTAATGATAATTGAACGAACCATGTTCTGAAGTAAGGACCACTTCATTCTTGTCAGCGGCTTCAACGCGTCCTATAACTTGTGCGTCGATATTGAAACGATTAGCGATCTCAATGAGCATGTTGGCATGCTCATTAGGTAAATACACTTCCATGCGATGTCCCATGTTGAATACCTTATACATTTCTTTCCAACTCGTTCCCGATTCACGTTGTATCGCTTCAAATAGTGGAGGAGCAGGAAATAGATTATCCTTTACAATTTTAAGATTATCTACAAAGTGTAGCACTTTGGTTTGTCCACCACCTGTGCAATGTACTAAGCTGTGAATATTTCCTCTCATCTCCTCAAGTATTGCTTTCATAACAGGAGCATAAGTCTTTGTAGGAGAGAGCAATGCCTTGCCATAATCTAATGGAGTTCCTTCTAATTTATCTTGTAAGTTTTTACTTCCTACGTACAATACGGAAGCATCCGTAGCCGGATCGAAACTCTCAGGATACTTATGTAAATAGTCCTTTTTTAGAATGTCATGCCTTGCAGAGGTTAAACCATTACTACCTATTCCTGAATTATATTCTTTCTCATAACTTGCTTGTCCGGAACTTGATAAACCAACAATTACATCTCCCGGTTTGATTTCACTGGTAATGATTAAGTCTTCTCTTTTCATTCTAGCAGTCATAGAACCGTCCACTGTAGTTGTGCGCACTGTATCCCCTAAGTCTGCTGTTTCTCCACCCATATATTTAATATCGATACCATGTTTAGCCATGTTATCTATAAAAGCTTGAGCACCACGAATAATGGCTGCTATTACATCTCCTGGTATCAAGTGTTTATTTCTATTGATGATGGATGTATATAAAAAGGGGCCCGTCGCACCTACACAAAGTAAGTCGTCAAGATTCATTACTAGGACATCAATAGCTATATTTTCCCAAACACTTAGATCACCTGTTTCTTTCCAATACAGATACGCTAGAATGGACTTCGTACCTGTTCCATCAGAGCTCATCAAATTGCAATACGCCTCATCACCACATAGGTAATCTGGATAGATGCGACTAAAGGCTTTTGGGTGTAATCCCTTGTCTAGATTCTTTACTGCAGCATGAACCTCTTCCTTTCCTGCAGAAACTCCTCGTTTATCATAATGATTGGTACTTGTGCTCATAGTGTAACCGTGTTTTGCGTCTTACAAAAGTAAAATAAATGCACCATTCAATTGAAGGTATTTATACACAACGTGCAAATGAACTCAAGTTTTAATTTAATTGTTAGGTATAGAAAAGGATTATATAAATGGCAAAAGGAAATTTGAAGGCCCTCATCAATCAAGAAAAAGCTCTTCTGATAGATTTTTATGCAACTTGGTGTGGCCCGCGTAAAGCCGTTCAACCCATTCTTAAAGATGTCGCCAAACAGGCTGGAGATAAAGTTCGAATTATTAAAATTGACATGGATAAGAACCCTATGGCCGGTCAACAATACAAAGTTCAATCTATTCCTACCTTGATGTTGTTTAAAGGAGGGGAATTGAAATGGAGACAATCCGGTGTTGCACCAGCAAATATAATTTTGCAAAAAATTGAAAAGTATGCTTAAACTAATTGTTATTCTAAGTTTTTGCACCCCACAAGATACGATCCAAAGAGATAGTACAAAGTCTATTCTGTTTATGCGACAGATGAATCAAGCTAACATCGACAAGATTAAATATCGACATCAACAAGGTTTCTTTTGCGATTTTGAAGATCAAATCAACAAGGGCAGAAAGATGAATCTAAATATTGGAGTAGGAGAGCAATAGTGCTATTTATATTGTTCAATAGCGAGCTTCAAACGCTTAATTAGTTCATCTTTCAAAAACTTCGGCTCAAGTACTTTTACTTGGTGTCCATAACTTAATAAATCCATAATCAATTCTGGAGTGACGCCTACTTTTAGGCTAAAACGGGCTTCTTTATCATTCTCTTCTAGGAGTTTTTGTGTATGATGTAAAGGCTGAGTCTTTAGGTATTTTGCTTGAAGTGGGCTGCATTGAAAGATAAGCTCACTTGGCTCATCTTCAAAAGTAGTTATCCCATAAGCGTATTGAAAATAAGTTTGTGAAGAAAACTGATGATGATGGCGATAAGCTATTTCACCTTCTTCACAAGAAACAACTCGATCTAAAGCGTAAATAACCAAGTGATTGTTCTTTTCTAACATACCTAACACATACCATCGATTTCTATACTCTTTCAATAAGATGGGGTGAATTAAATGTATTCTTGCCTCATCAGCCTCAAAGCGCTTATAAGCTAAAGAGAGACTCTTTCTATTTTTGATGTATTCAAGAATAGGGGCAATCCATTCACTACCTTTATAATAGGGTACTTTTTCAAAATGAATCATTTGTTCTACTTCATCTTCACTTAGAATAGAACTCACGTTGACTGCATTAAAAATTTTATCGACGGCAGAACCAAATTCGGCAAATAGCTTAACGTCTTTAAATTGTTGCAAAACCATTGCAGCAAACTCAATAGCATCTAAATCCTCTTCTCCAAGAGGAACCTCAGTGATGCTGAAATTTGGGTCAGCATAGTAATAGCCTTGATGTGCCCGATGAAATTTAATAGGAGCTTTATAGCCAAGAAGCTCGTCTTCTTTCATCGATTTGATATCCTTTTGAATGGTAGACACAGAGAATGACTTCCCTAATTTTTCTTCTAAATCATCCATCAGATCATCCATACTAGGGTAGGGCCTAGCATTGTTTCTTATGAGTCTATCAATGATTCGATATCGTAGGAAGGCTTCCTTATTTACTGGCATCTTTTAAATAATAGGTAAATGGACGTTAAAAAAGGTAAATATCGTTTTTTTTAGATTAAAGTGTTTAATTTAGCGGGCAAATAAAAAATACCTTTTGTTATGAAAAAAATGTTCTTATTCGCCTTACTAGTTATTGGATTCGGAATGAGCAGTTATGCCCAAGATACTGAACCAGTGTCGATTGAAGAAGAAGAGATTAAAACTAAAATGGAGCCTAGAGATCGCTTTATGTTCAACTTAACTGTTGACAATTTATTCCATAAAGAAACAAATGGATTTAAAACTAAATGGCATTCAAGAGGTATTGGAATGTACTATATGTATGATATTCCAATTATGAAATCAAGAGTAAGTATTGCTCCTGGAATTGGATTCAGTCATGTTAGCTATTATCACAATAGTTTTATGGTAGAAGATTCTACAAGAACAAATTTCAATCCAATACCGAATTACGATGACCAAGATGATTTCAAGAAACACAAATTGGCTATCAACTATCTAGACATCCCAGTAGAATTACGTTTTTATTCAAAGCCTTCTAAAAATGGCAATGTGTTTAAAGCTGCAATTGGATTTAGAGCTTCTCTAAAATTAACGGCTGTAAATAAAGAGTCTAATAAAGAAAATGGCTATTACAAGAAGGTTAAAACTAAAGGATATAAAGATGTTGCATTGTTTAGAGGGGGCCCAACATTGCGTGTAGGGTACGGAGGGTTTAACATCTTTGCTTTCTATAGCATTACAGATGTTTTCGCTAAAAATAAAGGTCCTGAAATGACCCCATTCTCTATTGGTATCTCAATTACAGGATTATAATATAATTAGTTAAAAAAATGTAAGACCGAAGTAGCCTGCTATTTCGGTCTTTTTTATGATATGCAAGTCTATTTAAAAGAAACAGAAATTCTCGATTTCTCGCATCCTAATATTGTTGAATTTGTACAAGAAGCTATTACTGATTGTGCCGATGACAATGATAGAGCAGTGGCTTTATTCTACGCCGTTCGAGATCACTTTCTATATAACCCATTCTATGTAAATACAGCTGAGAATGAGCTTCAAGTATCTAAAGTTATTGATCGAGGTTTTGGCCATTGTATAGATAAGGCAGGGTTATTAATTGCCTGCTATCGATCAGTTGGTTTGCCTTCTCGTATTGGATTAGCAAAAGTAAAGAACCACATTGCGACTGAGCGATTAGAGGAATATTTAGGCAGTAATGTCTTAGCTCCCCACGGCTATGTAGAAGTGTTTGTAAACGACAACTGGCGGAAAGTTACCCCCGCATTTAATGAAAGCTTATGTACGAAGCTGGGAGTAGATAATTTAGAGTTTGATGGAGCGAATGATTGTTTGTTTCAGGCGTATAATAAAGGTGGCGACCAGTTTATGGAGTACTTAGAGGACTATGGCCACTTTGAAGATATCCCTGTACAATTTATCATTGATATAATGCTAAAGACCTATCCTAAATTAAAAACTCAAGGGAGTGATGGGATAACGATTGATTTGAGAGAAACGCTATAGTCTATTTCAAACTAAAGCTTATACGTGTCTTTCCGCATGATAAGAACTTCGAACTAGCGGGCCACTTTCTACAAAAGAGAATCCTTTTTCAAAAGCAATCTCTTCATACTTTTTAAAAGTATCAGGATGAATATAAGCTTGAACAGCTAAGTGCTTTTTAGTAGGCTGCAGGTATTGTCCAATAGTTAATACATCTACTTTTGCATTACGCAGGTCATCCATAGCTTCTAATACTTCTTCCTCAGTTTCACCAAGTCCCAACATAATACCGCTCTTCGTTCGATTAACGCCACCATCTTTTAACCGCAACAAAACTTCCATACTTCTTTCGTACTTGGCTTGCATGCGCACTTCTTTTGTTAAACGCTTCACCGTCTCAATATTATGAGAAACAACTTCAGGTCTCTCATCAATTATGTATTGCAGATTCTCCCACTTACCTTGAAAATCAGGAATTAGAGTTTCCATTGTCACATCAGGACAATGCTTACGAATCATTTTGATAGTAGCAGCCCAAACTTTGCCGCCTCCGTCTTTTAAATCATCACGATCAACACTTGTTATTACCGCATGTTTAAGCCCCATTAGCTTCACAGATTCAGCAACTCTGTATGGCTCCATAACATCAACTGCTTCTGGTTTGCCCGTTTCAACATTACAAAATTGACAAGAACGGGTACAAACATTACCTAAAATCATTAAGGTCGCTGTTCCTTCACCCCAGCATTCTCCTTGATTAGGGCAATTACCACTTTGACAAATGGTATGAAGTTGGTGCTTATCTATATTCTTCAGCACATCAGAAGAAGCCTTCCCTGAGGGAAGTTTAACTTTTAACCATTCTGGTTTTCTTAATCGTTCTGTTTTACTTGTTGTGCTCATTACTAATTCAAAGATAAGTTACTTATTTATTCTAAACTCGATAAATCAAGCCTTGGTTCAAATCCATCTAAACTATTATGCTTCTGTCAAGTTTTTATACATCCATTTAACTTGCTCCTCAGTATCTGGAACACTGCATTCTCTATGCTTTTTTACGTGCTGAAGAGCGTCATCAACACGCAGACCTAAATAGTAAAGAATAGAAACGGTAAGTAGGGAAGATCTTCCTATACCGCCCATACAATGAATACCGATTGATAAACCTTCTCTAATATTTTTACTAAGATTTTTAGCTAAGCTTAAAAATTCTAAACTATCTTCTGGTAAACTATAATCTTGAATAGGATATTCAATAAGACGAATTCCTTTAGATGAATAAGCCTCTCTTTGATTGTCAAATTGATGTTCTATTCGTTCTTCCTCACTTAATAGATTAACTACTACTTTCACCTTATTTTGGCTTAAAGCTTCTTGTGCAAATTCATCTACGCGACCAATTAACGGCGCTGAAAACACGTAGATTTTTGTCTCAAATTCAGTAGGTATAGGGGCTAGTTTAAAGTTCATGATGGGTATCTATAAGCGTTAAAGTTTTACTCCTTTAATTTAACTTTCAGCGCGCAAATCAGTATTTTTGCACAAAATACAAATCAAATGCCAACAGTTGAATTATTAATGCCAAAATTAGGCGAAAGTATCATTGAAGCAACTATTCTTACTTGGAATAAGCAAGTGGGAGATACCGTTGAAGTGGACGAAGCCGTTTTGGAAATAGCTACAGATAAAGTAGATAGCGAAGTACCTAGTGAAGTTGCTGGTAAAATCACTAAGCTTCTTTTTGAAGAAGGAGATGTAGTTCCAGTTGGCTCTGCTGTTGCGCTTATTGAAACAGAAGGTGGAGAAAGCGCTGTTGAAACTCCAAGTGCAGCTGCTCCTGTTCAAAGTACTATTCAAAAAGTTGAAGAGACTGTTGAAGTGGCTCAAGCCCAAGTTCAAACAGAAAGCATTAATTCAAGTGAAGGAAGTCGTTTCTATTCGCCTCTTGTCATGAGTATGGCAAAAGAAGAAGGAATTGCAATGCAAGAACTTGAAAGTATTCCTGGTACGGGAAAAGAAGGTCGAGTGACCAAATCTGATATGCAAGGTTATTTGCAAAATAGAGGACAAGCAAACATTCCCGTTCAAGAGGCTACTGCTCCTATACAAACTCCAAAGACTGTAAAAGTAGAGCAAACTGCAGCTCCAAGTGTAGCATATACAGGAAATGTTGAAGTAGTTCAAATGGATCGTATGCGTAAGATGATTGCAAAGCACATGATTAATTCTGTGCAAACCTCTCCGCATGTAACCACTTTTGTTGAAGCAGATGTGACCAATTTGGTGAAATGGAGAAACAAAGTGAAGGCTGAATTCCAAAAAAGAGAAGGTGAAAAAATTACTTTTACTCCAATCTTTATTGAGGCTGTTGCAAAAGCGTTAAAAGAATTTCCATATGTGAATTGTTCTTTAGATGGAGAAAACATCATTCTCAAAAAAGACATCAATATTGGAATGGCCGCAGCTTTGCCTAGTGGCAACTTAATTGTTCCTGTTATTAAAAATTGTGACCAACTCAACCTTGTTGGAATTACCAAGAAAGTAAATGATTTAGCCAACAGAGCTAGACAGAATAAATTGAAGCCTGATGAAACAACTGGGGGCACCTATACGTTAACCAATGTGGGGTCATTTGGGAATGTAATGGGTACGCCTATTATCAACCAACCACAAGTAGGAATTCTAGCTGTAGGGTCTATTCAGAAGAAACCAGTAGTATTGGAAACTGAAGATGGAGATGTAATTGCCATCCGACACATGATGTTCCTTTCTCATTCATATGATCATCGAATCGTAGATGGTGCTATGGGAGGAAGATTTGTAAAACGCGTAGCAGAACTGCTGGAAGGTTTTGATGCAAATAGAACTTTGTAAGATTAAATATGGGTTTAAAAAGAGAATTATTGCCAATTAAGAAGAAGGCGTTAACCATTAATCTTAATGATGGTATTTATGGTACGCTTGCGGAAATTGGCGCAGGCCAAGAAGTGGCTAGGAACTTTTTTAGAGTAGGAGCAGCGTCGGGTACAATTGCTAAATCTATGTCGGCTTACGACATGGCTTTTAGCGACAACATTTATGGTGAAGAAGCTGATGGTCGTTATGTAAGTGAAAGTCGTTTAATAAAAATGCTCGATCACGAGTATAGTTTATTGACGGAAAGATTGGTTGATGAGAAATATGAAGAAACCAAATTCTTTGCTTTTGCCAATACGGTAACCACACTGAACTATACAAGAACAAATCAATCTCATGGTTGGATTGGTCTTCGTTTTCAATCGGAACCTAAAGGCGAACCTAATGACATTATTCTGCATGTAAGAGTACATGACAACAATGCAATCTTACAACAACGTGTAATAGGTGAAATTGGAGTTAACTTAATTTACGGTGCATACTATCATCAAGATGATGCTGAAACACTTGTAGAATCCTTACAAGACAATCTTAGTACGAACTCACTGGAAGTCGATATGATTAGAATGTCTGGTCCTTGTTTCAAAGATGTAGACAATCGTTTGTTAGGCATGCTCCTGGTTAAAATGGGATTCACGAATGCAACGATTTTTGGGCCAAATAGGATGATGTATCAACCTAAAGACTTTTTATATAAGAAGAATATCATGGTTATGCGTGGAAGGTTCAGACCGCCGACTTTAGTCAACGAAGATATGCTGGAAAATGCTTCAAAAAGCTTTGTTGCTGATGGAGTAGCTGAAGATGATTTTATTGTTCTAAATGAAATGACTCTCAACAATCTCTATAAAGGAGCTGATGATCAAAGTAGGAAAGACTTCTTAGATCGCGCTGAGATACTTTGTTCTTTGGGACATAATGTAATGGTTTCTAACTTCCATGAGCATCATAAACTAGTTGAGTATTTAGCGCAATGTAAAGCAGGGAAAATAGGAATCGCTATTGGTATCCTCAACTTACTAAGAATATACGGTCTAAGTACACTTGAAGATAATTCTAAAGAAGTGATGAACTCCTTTGGACAACTTTTTTCACAGGACGTTACCATGTATGCATACCCCTATCAACGCTATAAAAATGGTGAGATTATTAGTGCAAAAACGCTTAAGACTTATCCAGAAATAGAACACCTACATAAGCAGTTTTTGGCCAACGGATATATCAAGGACATTAAGGAATTTGATGAAAAGAACTTACAAATTTTCTCAGATGAAATTATTCAACAGATTAAAGCTGGTGAAGATGAGTGGGAAAGTAAAGTACCAGAAAAAGTGGCTTATTTAATCAAGAAGAATTGCTTGTTTGATTATCCTTGCGAATGGGTTCCTCCAACAAAGGACTTCAGTTTCGAGTAGTACCTCCTATTCAAAAGTTGCTCTTAGCACTGATACTATCAAGGATCTTATTTTCAAAAAGTTTATCTTTATAAAAATTGAAGATAAGCTATGAGAATTTTAAGTCTTTTGTTTCTAATTTGTAATAGTCTTTTTGCAGGTGCTCAACAACATGCTGTTCAAGTATTAGATTACAAGGGTCAATTGGCACTAGAGACTTGGTGCAAAGATTTAAGCAAATCGTACATCCTCCTTCCTCAAGAGCGAACAATTATAATTTCCGATGCCTCTGTGGATGATTTAACTCCTTTTGGCTTTGTCAGTAAAGTTCGCCAAATAGAGAATCAGATTGTTTTTAATACGAACGTTATCTTGGTTAAAACTAAAGACGACTCTCCGCTTAAATTGGACGCATTAAGCATAGACTACAAGTTAGTACCGCATAACTTTATACCCAAGCTATACTATGTGCATTGCGCTGTAAAAGATGATTCAGAGCTAATTCCAGTATTACAAAGCATAAAGATGCTTTCAAATGTTCATCAGCTAGAAACCAAACAGGTATTTACTATACAAGCCAGTTCCAACGACCCCTTATTTAATCGACAATGGTCAATTGAGAACAATGGAACTCCTTTGCAATCTAACGGTATAATAGATGCCGATATGGATGTAGATTCTGCTTGGACAATAAGTGAAGGAGACAGCACTATCAAAATTGCGATATTAGATAGTGGAGTAGATACTCTACATGAAGACCTCATAGACAACATGCTTTCGGGATTTGACGGATTTGCTACCGACTCGACAGATACAAAAGGGTATCCAACACCAAACTTTAGTAGTGATGGCCATGGAACTGCTTGTGCAGGCATAGCAGCTGCAATATCCAATAACAATAAAGGGATAGCGGGTATTGCTCCAAATTGTAAAATCGTTCCAATACGAATTTTCTATTATCAAGATTATGGAGGAAGCGTTGGCGTTCAGGCAACAACAAATACAGATGCATTGATAAGTGGTTCAGCTTATGCTTGGAGAGTGGCAAATGTAGATATAATGAGCACATCTGCAGGACTCAGTCCACTTTTTATAGGAGTTCTATCAATTAACACCCAGTTAGTTACAGATGAGATAAATGAATCATTTAGTGATGGTAGGAACGGATATGGTGTGCCGATGTTCTTTTCTGCCGGCAACGACGATTTTGATGATGTTTTATGGCCTGGAGATTTACACTCAACCATTGCTGTAGGAGCTAGTAGCATGTGTGATGAAAGAAAAAACCCAAATGATTGTTCCCCTGAAAATTGGGGTAGTAGTTATGGTTTAAGTTTAGATATTGTGGCACCAAGCGTTCGCATTTCCACTACTGATATGACTGGATTCAATGGATACACTAACCATTCATATACGAATACCTTTAATGGCACAAGTGCGGCATGTCCTAACGCCGCTGGAGTAGGAGCATTAATTTTATCATTTAGCCCAGGATTACATGCGAGAGATGTAAAAGCAGTTCTTAATCTAAGTGCGGAAAGAGTAGGAGGCTATAGTTACGATTCAACGGGAATCCATGGTACATGGAACGAAGAAATGGGGCATGGACGAGTTAATGCCTTTTATGCTTTAAAGCTCGCTGAAACCTATGCTACATCAGTGGGAATTGGAGATAATAAAATAAGTAAAACGCTTCAATTATTCCCAAATCCTAGTTATGGAATGTTTTCAATTTTAAACCCTTCCAAACTTCCTATGGAGCTTAACTTGTATACAATTACGGGTGATTTAATTAAACAACTTAATTTGACTACGGGTCGCAATGACTTCAAGGTAAATCTCCCTCCCGGAATGTATTGCATTCAAAGTCATGATGGACTTTATCAGCAGAAAGTAATCTTTAAGTAAGTTTAATTTTTCGTTTTAAACTTTGGTGCAAGGATAGCAAAGTATCAGTTCTTTGCACCCCTTCAATGGTCTGGATTTGATCGTGCAGTATCTCTCTTAAATGCTGGGTATCTTTTAATACTAATTTCGCAAACATACTGTATTGACCAGTGGTATAATGAAGATCAGTGATTTCATTAATTTTTTGTAATCCTTTTACCACTTGATCATAGTCCCGACTCTTGTTTAAATAGATTCCAATAAAGCAAGTGATGTCATATCCTAAAAGCCCATAGTTAATTTGAATGTCCGTTTTCTGGATAACTCCAAGCCGTTCCATTTTTTTTATTCTAGTATGTATCGTTCCTACTGAAGAATGAAGTTGACTTGCCATCTCAGCATAAGGAAGCTTCGAGTTTTCTTTCATGAGGTTAAGAATATCTTTATCTAATGAATCTAATTCGACTATCATAAGAATATTTTTGTAAAAATGAATAATATTCAATAAATTTAGGCATAAATGAATGTATTATTTAATTTAAAACTAAATCATTGAAATTATTTTCCATAATACCTTTATTATCTATATTTGATTCATAAATATACTGCTGGGTGATGAAAATGGCAAACATGCCCTCCTGTCTCGAGGGTAAGGAATTGGGGAGAAATTGAGTTTACTCAACTAACCTCCTTTTGTAGGTTCGAATCCTGCCTCAGCAGCAAAAATATGAATAAGCAATTTATTGCTATTCAAGATTAGTAGTTGATTTAAAGTACATTCTTGTATATTTGAGAATATGCAGTTATTTTTCATAAATAATAGACTAATTAATGTATCGCTAATCTTCTTGATTTCGTACATCGTAGTGCACTTGTTGTACCTATTCTTCACTTATTTTTGTGCAATATTGATAGATCTTCCTGAAGCTACTTTTTATTTCGCATACATAGACTATGACGTTTCCTTATATAAAAGCTGGTCGAGGTTGCGAGTAGTTCTGTTATTTGGAGTCCCCACGTTTATGATGATTGTATTGGCATTGGGATCCTGGGTAATGATGAAAAAGTTTTCTTTCTACGGCAGTTCGAAAGTTAAGTTATTCTTCTTGTGGTCAATTCTTTCAAGCTTGAGTTTTGTTATTTCTGATTTTGTATCTGCTCCTTTCTATAGGCACGGGATATCTGTAGTGGCAGATTGGTTCTATATCAAGAAGGAAACCATGTTCATTATCTCCTTACTTTTTTGGGCCATCATACCTTTTGTCAGTTGGTCTTTCTCCAAAACGTTTATGAAAATAGCATACTCTAGAAGGTTTTTACTTACCAAATGGACAAGAATGTCTTTTTTGGCAAATACTATTTTATTGCCCTATTTACTTGTAGCTGTGCTTGTGGCTGCTTTGTTAATATATTCTCCTGGCTACAACCTTGAGTATTACCTTTCAATCGATTTTATAAGGGTATTTGTGCTGTTATCGATGGTGGGTTTTATATTCATTTTCAATTTTCACAAACGCTACATGGCAATTAACAGAAATAGAGAATTAGAGCATTTAAATTATTCGTTCATATTTGTGAGTTTACTATCCATGTCAGTTATCTATTTAGTCTTGTACCTTATCTAAACGTCCAATCAACCTTATTACTCTTTTCTTCTTCATTTTTAACTTTGCTTGATAAGCATGAAATACGTTTAGGATCGATTCCAACTTGCACTAAATAGTCAAATACAATTACAGAGCGAAATATAGCTAGATTAGCTCTTTTACTAGATTTAACTGGAGGATAATCTGAATATTTATCCACCAATGCTTTAAACTTGTCTCTATCAATTTTGGTATACTCTCCCTTTTCTTGGTACCCTATCAATAGCAAGTTTACTTTTTTATTGTAAGTAAGGAATTGTCCTAAAACATTTAATACAAGACTATCCATTTCATGCAGGAATAGAGTTGAATTAGCTTTGAAATTTACTTTACTATCTAGAATTGATTTATTAAAGCAAGTTGCGGCAAGTTCAATTGGCTGACCTAGATTAAAACTATTTTCTTCAAAATAAATCCGTTCAAAATCCAAGTAGTCGGCTTTGTTATAAACTTCAGCTAAATCAGACAATCTTTCAACATCATCGATGGTATAATAAGATTGCTGTAAATTATTTGCATGAATATTAATGGCCTTAAATGCGGAATAAACCAAGGCATCCCATTGTTGTTCATTGACTTCTATTCTCTCCTCAGGAACCAAAATCAGCGATTGTTTACTAAGATAAATAGGCGACTCAATCCCATGAATCCCAGCATGTATATGCATGGAGATACAATCGATTAATCGAGCCTTACTTGTTGGTCCAAAGACAAATCTAATACTCGAATCAAGATTGATAATGGGGTAGGACTCATTATAAAGATTTTGAAATGAATTGGTTACAATTCTACCGAATGAAAGATTTGGAGAAATGAATTCTGTGGTAAACGCTTTAGTATCTATTCCGTTTGCAGAAATGTTTATCCTAGTCTTAGAAAAGTCACTTGAACGATGTTTATAATTTAACCAATTGTAATAAGCCAACTTAATAGTTGCAGCATGTTGAATACTTTCAGGTATAGGAATAGATTGATTAAAGTAATCCGCCAAGTAATCGTTTAATATGGAATTTAATCGACTCTCAAAGTTTTGATGCCAGCTTTTACTCCATGCTATTCCATTAAACTTAGGAGATTTATAAGTGAAACTAAAAAAACCTTTATCAGTAGATGCTATCAAAGTTGCTTGTACTCCGTTCTCCTCAAAGAAATTGAACATTAGTTGGTGAACTTCCCCCTTTGTAGACTCATCGAGTAAAAGGAAAGTATTGTTATGAAACACAAACTTTTCTTCTACTTCATGATAGAAGTTGGAAAGGTAAGAATCTGTATAGAATAATTCTTGAGCATGTGTCATAGAAAACACAAGGGATATAATGAGTATAACTCTTGTTAATACCATAATTGAAAATGTTCTTTTGCCTTTGTAGCTTTTCTAAAAAAAACGATACCCATTCTGTAAATATCTAAACTTAACTTCACCTCATCATGCTGTTCTATATCACACCATGCTTCCGTCATTCCTGGACTCCAGTATATATCATCAAAAACGAGGATAGTACTAGGCTTAGTATACGGCAAACAGGTTTTAAATAGATTTAAGACTGCATCTTTCCCATGATCTCCATCAATGAAAATTAAGGTATTACTCAAGTCATTCTTGCAAAGTTCCCCAAACACCTCGTCAAAACGGGCGTGTACGAAAGTTACAAAACCACTTTGCCCTAAGTGATTAAAAGCCTCCTTGCTAATATCTAACATTTCTTTGTTTGCCTCAACAGTAGTTACTTTCACCCTATTTCCCGATACTAAAAAAGAAGTACTCCTCCCTAAAGACGTACCTAGCTCGATAACATGTTCAATTTTGTTTTCCTCAATTAAACCATTAAGAACCTTCCCATACTTGGCAGGCAACCCTACTTTTCCAATAAATCTTATGGCTGGAATCTGTTTTTTGCTTAAACTTTTGGATCCTTCACCGGCATTACCACTAACACTTACTTTAATTTTCAAAGCTTTGTAATGACTTAAAAGTTGCTTAGGAAAATGCATATAATCCTTCTTTCTATTTTCTAATACATTGATGATAAATGTGAAAACAAAAGGAGAATGGATTTTGAATTTACTCTTTGAATTATAAGCATATTTTAAATAATGCTTCAAAGAGTGTATTTTTGTGGATATATTCAAGATTAATTAATATTTTGCAAAGTTAAGCCTATGTTTCCAAGACTACTATTTTTTGCTCTACTATTTTTTGCTTCGACTGTATACGGTCAGAAAAAAGCGTTTCACCTTGGTGCAATTGCAAATTTCTCAAGTCCATGGATTATCAATCAGAATAACTTTGGAACTTTAGATGGATTTAATAATCCATTTGCTAGAGGTTCAGAGCTAGATTACGGAGTTACACTGGGTGGTGGATTTGGAATGATTGGAGGGTACAATATATCTAAACGGCATGGTTTAGAATTTGCCCTATACTACGATTTTGCTGGTCAGAAATATAAAGGACAAATTTATCAAGATGATAACCTGTCATTAAATTTTCCAGTGGACGTTTCTAGGAGTGTGAAATTGAACTACATCAAGCTTCCCTTAATGTATAAATGGGAGTTGGTACCTAAGAGAAGAAGTATGTCCAAAAAAATGAATTACTACTTTAGTGTTGGTCCACAGATTGCTTATCTTATTTCCGTTTATGAAGAGGTAGATATTGACAACCCAAACATTGGAAACAATCTAGCTGGAATTGGGGAATCAGATAAGTTTAGAAAGCTTGATATTGGTGTAATATTAAACAACGGCATCCAATATAGAATTAATAAAAACGTATACTTTTTTACTAGCTTAAACCTATACGTCGGTTTGATTGACATTAATGGTAAAGTGATAAGAGAATTAGATTACTTTAGCAATAACGATGTAAAGTATCGCCCCTCTCATAGCTTTAATGTGGCCTTAAGTGTGGGAGTTCAGTATGTCTTTGTTTCTGGAGGCTATTATTAATTAACTGAGGTCATCAATTTTGCGTTGAATAATACCTTTCCTTTTTTCAAGTTTCGCTTTTCTGCGTTCTTTCAATTTTTCGAGCTTTTCCTTACGCTTTAATCTTGCTATATAGTACTGTCCTTTAAAGTAACTAAACTTGTTTAAGTCGTCATGAGAGAAAACCAGAGGATTAACTTCATTACTCAAACTTCTTTCAGCCTTAGGCTTTAGCATTTCAACAATCAACTTTTCAAATTCTGTTTGAAGAGCTGCTAAGGTCCATTCTCCAAATACAGTATGGCCTCCTTCATATTCTTGCACTTGATACTCTTCATGTGTTGTTACATATCCGTTGTAAGCATTTGAATACGGGCATAAGATAACTTCGCTAAACCCTTGATTGCCGACTAACAATCCTTCTAAAGTTTTCTTCAATCGTTGACCAGCGATGGTTGTAATCTCGAAAGGAAATGCACATAAGGCTACCGAACCTAGTTTTATAATTTGTAAAGGCAAAATTTGTGGGGACCAGGGATTATTATCCAAAGCTCCTCTTTTGTGAAAGGTTTTTAGATTACTCACCACCTCATCTGCCCAAGCTGGAATTATTAATTTACTGATATTAAAAGTTCCCATTATTTTTCGCTCACCAGTTTCAATCGCAATGTTTTTATTACCCTGAGAAGCATATTTTTGAAGCATAGCAATTCTCCATTCCATAGGCATGAATGCAGCTTTTGTGTATTCCCAAACCTTTACAAACTTCGTAATCAGTTTGGATAAAAACCCTAGGGGTTCGAGCATTCCTGGTCCATCGTAATAGGTGCCTTTTAAAAATGCAACCCCCATACATGCTGGGCTAGTACGGACGTTTTCTCTTCCACCTGTATACTTTGAATCGACTAGAATATTTCCAAAATTAGCATATAAGAGACCGTAATCTAGTTCGTCACTTTCCATTGAATGAGACGACAAGTCGTCAATTATATCCAAAGCTTTTTCGAACTGGAGGTGTCCATTGTATTGAGCGCTTTTGATATCATCATTCAAAAATTTACCGTCCCATTTACCTCTTTGTTTGTTATGCTTCGGATTAAATCTAAATCGAGGAGTAACATCACCACATGTTCCTTGAGCGAATGCTCCCACAAAATTTTCATTCTCCTTTAGCAATTCATCTTCGAGGTATTGAGCTGCGTATCCTTTATTGTCACTACATACTTTTGTATTGTCATTAGGTAGGTTAGTAGGGTGAATTCCAAACCAGTTAATAGCACCTTTCAATTTAGAATCTTTGCTTACAAACTTCATTAAAGTCATGGTACGATTAATCCCTAAGTGTCGTTCGTCATTTCCTATTTTTTTAGCTTCAGGGTTTTGTAAATAGGCTTTTATTGAACGTTGAAACCCCACTTCTTTATCCGGAGCAAACTCGCTAGCTCCTATGAATGAGTTTACTTCTTCCGTATTTTGTTCTGCAAGTATTATCGCTTCAACAATTCCATCTACAATAACATTATAAACATCAATAACAAAACCAGGGCAATTCATATTATAAATACCATGGTGAGAATAACCACCAGGACCACTATGTGTATGTTGCGCATTCAGCAGAATGTTCTGATTGGTGTAGCCTAGTTCTTTATGCTTTCTATTCAGTTTTTTCACCACACCTCTTTTAATGGAGGGAGTAATAAAAGCTATTTCACAATTGACATAGGCAATTTTAACTTCTTCATTTTTAAATACAAAGGCACGAGCAAAGAGTTGTGTTTCCACCGTTTCCATGATGTTGTAATACATTCCATATCCCAACATTCCAACTCCTTCCTTAAAAGCTGTAATATCCGCTTTGGCCACGCCTAATTGTAACATAATCTCGTAAAATTTATAGTTAGTCCTAAAGCTACGAAATAATAAAGCAGAAGGAAAGCGCTATAACACCATTTTATGTTAAAATTGATGTTGGTATTGAATGGTATAGTTTCTTGGTGCTTCTAAAATTCCAGGACGGGTAGTATACTCATTGTTAAACATATTTTTAATAACGAAAGTAAGGTTAGATTTATCACTTACGTTAAATCGTATACGACTATCAAACACCCATTCTCCATCTGGATTCCGTTCTCTGTAATCTCGAACTCCTAAAATGGCTCCTGTGGTAAGCGGGATGTTAATCATGTAACTAGTGAAATTGGTAGAAAAACCTAATGCAAACTTCCATACGGTAGCTTCTATATCTGCTTTAAAACTATGTTTATTTCTATAACTAATAAATTGATAGGTATCTGGAAAAATACTTATTCTAGCTGAATCTGGATTAAGTAGAATTGGCTGCATGAAGGTGTACCCCGTAAGAAAAGTGAATGGGTAACCAAAAAGCTTCCCTTGTCCTAAGGCAGAAACTTCCAAACCCGAAATACGAGCATTGTCTTGGTTTTGTGCCTGTATGGCTCCTGATACTAAAGTGAAATCAATTAGATCTACATATTTAATTACAAATCCTGCCACATCAAAGAACCCTTGCCAACTCCCTACTTTAAGTCCTTGTTTAATTCCTATTTCTGCACTCCATCCATTTTCAGGAAGTAAATTAGGGTTAGAAATAACTTGAAGAGTTCTTTTCAAATCAATGAAGTACTCATTAATTGTAGGGACTCTAAATCCTTGTCCCCAACTAGCCCTTAAATAGGTCCCTTTAATCGGTTCATAATTCATTCCAAAACGAATAAGGGGTTTTACTGGAGAAGTAAAATTCTCGTTCTTTTTAAACAAGGATAATATCTGTAGTTTATTCTGTGGAATTATACTATCTACTTTGTTGTATTCAACACGCACACCACCGGTAAAATTAAGCTTGTCAAAAAATTTCTTATCCATCTGAACAAAGACTGCTGCGTTTTCTGTATGGTATCTTTTATTGCCAAAATTCTTTCCAGAAGCAGAAGTATAAGATCCAGCAGCACCAGTTATCAAATTCATACCTTTAGCTGGCATACGGTGTTCGAAAGTATATTCTCCATAGATATGATTCGTTTGATTACTCTCTAAAGTGAAATTCGTGCTTTGATTGTTGTAATACCTGAAATTGAAGTCATGTTTATTCTCTTTTTTATCAAAATAAGTCAGAAAAGGGGAGATCCCAATTCTTCTAAGTACATAGTCGGTGCGCACATCTTTATTAAATGCCGACAATGGGTCGGAGGGAAGTAAAATATCTCTATCCGTGCCACTCCACATAAAAAACTCACCACCTTCCTCATAAGCAAAGTTCCAAGCTGCACCTATAGTTAATCCCTTCACTTTTTCAGAGAGGTGTCTAATCTTTCCATTTATTCTAAATCGGTCATATTCATTATCTTTTCTAAAACTTTGATCATGTCTAAAATAGGAACCAAAAACAACATCAATTTTATCAAAGGACTGTCGATACTCGTAACTTTGATTTAAGAAAATTGGTAAATGGTTTTCATCGTCCCACCACCAATTTGGATCTTGACTTCTTGTTTCTCTATCGTTCTTAGATTTAATAAGATTCGAAGAGAATTTTTGATACATTCCTACCGCAGTTGTTATGCGATGATAAGGTTCTCCTTTTTTAGGCCAAGCAGTTCTAAAGTTGATTATTCCATTTAAGGCAGAAGAACCATATAAAGAAGATGCAGCTCCTTTAATAATTTCCACCTGTTTTAAATTTTCTAAAGGCATAGTCTCAAAATATATAGCTCCATTCTCAGGGCTCAACTGAGGAACGCCATCTATTAAAAACAAAGTCCTTGATGAGGCTCCAGCAGCAAAACTGCTGCCTCCTCGTATACTTGGACTTTTACCTAAATTTTGATACCCAGGCACCTTGTTCAAAGCTTCTTGTGCTTGAGCTACGTTGTTTTCAATAATACTTGTAGGTAAGATTTCCATACTAACTGTTTCTTCACCAAACTTCTTTTCATACTTACCGCCAGATACGGTAACTAAATTAAGCTCAACATCATTACCGGCCATAAAAATGTTCATCGATTTAGAATCTCCAGCTTTTAAATTGACTTCCTTTATTTGATCTTCCTTACCAATGTAGCTGATTAAAACAAGATACCTACCAGCAGGTAAACTTAAGCTATAGTTTCCATCAAAATCTGATTGACAAGCCCATCCTTTACTAACATCAACAACAACGTTAACTCCCATTAAATCGTCTTTGTTTTCGTCAACTATCTTACCTATGAGTTTTGCTTCTTGTGCATTTAAGAAACTAAAGTGGATGAGGATAAGAGAAATAATTAATATTGTTTTCTTCATAAGGGCATTTTAAATTAAAAGGGCTAAACTGTTTAGGTTTAGCCCTCAAATTTAATGTATATAAATTTATTGAAGTCTCAATTTAGAAATCTGAACCTATTCAACACCCTTTACTTTCTTATCTCTATTTTTCCCAGTAAACTTATAAGAAAATCTTGCATTAAAATTAAGTGGTTGACCTAAATATGCAGGTCGATCAGCATAAGTTAAATTTAATAGATTGTTTCCAATTATACCTAAAGATGCTTTCTCCGTAAAGTGGTAAATAATTCGAGCACTTAATAGGGTAGTACCTCTTCCTTCATTCTCTGTTCTAAATTCTTTTAAGGCTGAAAATGCGGATGTCCCCAATGAACCTTCAGCAAGAAGGAATAAATCACTAACAAATGCATAATCGATATTCTCCATCCAAGAACGGTATTGTATACTAATTCCAAAATCTATTTTTCGAAACGTTGATTGCATATCTACTGTAAATACGTGAGGGTTTCTATATTTTAAGATATTATTATCACCTGATGAAGTACTTTGATAACTAATGTCACCAGGAATTCTTGAAGGAAAGTCTGTTAACACAGCACCATTCACGTCATACAAGGTTAACTCTTCTTCCCAATTTAAAGATTTAGGTTTCACGTAAGTATATCCTGCAAGAATAGTTAGTGGTACTTTTCCAATTTTACCTTCTCCTTTAACAGTAATTTCTCCACCTAAAATTAGCGTTTCTCCTACATTTTGAAAAGAGAAGCCCAATCCTGCTTGCTCTATTACTGAAGGGGCTCCTGGCACTGGGTCACCAAATTTCCCAAAGTTCACCTCAATCATGTTATTGTAGCGCATAGAAAAGAAGGTCATATCAGCCATTCCTTTCCAATTTTTCCCAATCGGAAATCCCTGTGCTATACCAACTTCTGCATACCAGCCGGTTTCTTCTTCTAACTTAGGATTAGGAAATATTCCAATTCCACCCAAATTCAAATTAACAAAAGATTCTGCTATACTTGGAAAACGATATCCTTCACCCCAAGAAGCACGAATAAAGGTATATTCTGCAGCTTGAAAATTGGCTCCGAACCTAAATAGGGGCCTATTCAGGTTGCTTGTTTTAGTAATATTATTTGTAATCGACCTCATTCTAAAATACTCATAACGCATTCCCATAGTTACCGTTAGTTTCTGGTCAAAAAGCTTCTTTTCTAATTGTACAAAAGGGGCAATATTATATCTCCGATTTTTACCAGATAACGAAGGCACATTAGGATCTTCTGGATTCACTACATCAGCAAAACCCGTTAAACCAGCTACTATATTAAACTTGATTTTTTGGAAGTACCTATTGTATTGAAACTCTCCATAATAATTAACAGGAACAGAGCCTTGACCAGGCGTGCTATTCTGGTTTTTGGCATTAAAGTATCTAAACTTAAAACTATAATTATTATTTTTATTATCATAATATGAAATGAAAGGATCAATAACAACTCTTGTACTTTGATAAGCGGAGGCCGTGCCATCTAATGGAACACGAGCTAGAGAATCAGCCCCATTCCAAAGAAAGAAATTGGTTCCTAAACCTCTATAGGCATTAACATTAATCCCCATACTTAGCCCTTCAATCTTTTTGGGTCTAAATCTAAACTTCTGACCAAAACGGACACTACTAAAACCGCCGAATTGTAAATGACTAGTTTCACTTGACATCTGACCGTGCCACACAAAATCAGTTCGTCCAAATTTACGTTTGTGAACAAAATTAAAACCTACCTCAAATGGCACTTGATTTTGATCATACCACCATGCTTCCTTCTTATTTCTAGGACTATGAGTTACGCCATTCCACATGTTAAACTTGGTTTCCGGCTCTTTCTTAGCCCATCCTGTTCGAAAGTTAATCACACCATTCAATGCTCCTGAACCATAAATACTAGAAGCTGCACCTTTTATGACTTCCATTGTTTCAATGTTTTCCATTGGAATTAAAGCCCACTTAGCATCTCCACCTTCAGCTGATAACAAAGGAAGACCGTCATATAATACTTGAACTCTACTACCTGCACCATAACTCCAACCAGATCCACCACGAATACTAGCTTGTCCATCACCAGTTACCACAACTCCAGGCACTTTAGATAAGCCATCTTCTGCAGATGTAATATTATTTTGTTCAAGAAGATCACTTTTAAGGACTTCCATACTTACTGTTTCTTCACTAAGCTTTTTTGCATACTTGGAACCGGAAACAACAACCGTATTCATCATTTCAACTTTGTCAGAAAAAGTTACATTTTGGTTCTTTGTTTCGCCTGTACCTAAGGTAACTTTAACAATCTGATCTTCTTTGCCTATATACTTGTATAATACTGCGTAAGTACCAGCTGGCAAGGAGAGCGTGTAATTGCCATCAAAATCCGTAACTGAAGCCCAACCTTTAGATACATCTACAATAATGTTTGCCTGAATGGCTGGCTCGCCATCTGATTCAGTTACTGTTCCTTTTAAAGTAGCGTTTTGAGCAAACAAGCTCAACACTGCAAATGAAACAAAAGATGCTAATAAAGTAATTTTTTTCATGTTTATGGATTGGTTTGAGCGACTAAGATATATTTTTTATTCAAAAAAAAGGAGGTAATAATTCAAGTTTTTAGCTTCCTTTTGTTCACATATTAATTGTTAATTAATTGAATAGTTTAAAATTAAAAAATCATTATCTTTGGTAGCAAACATCTAAGCACTTAATATGAAAAATAAATTTCTACTCTTAATCATTGTCTTATTCACATTTAATGCCGTGCAAGCTCAAGTCTGTGGTGCTTTTCCTCCTGTTAAAGATTTTTGGTGGGGAACGCCAGGAGATGAAGACTTTGCATTTTCAAATGATTCAATCGATTTATTTAATGTCGATACAGCAGAAGTTATACAAGGACAAAATTCTATTGCAGACTTTCAATATCTAATACCTAAAAAATTCGATGCAACAGCATTGAGTGGAGGGGTTATAGGTCTAGTGGATGTTCAAACAATTTCAATTTCTGGAATAACGGGATTACCGGCTGGATTAAATTTTGGTTTAGACCAAGCTGGAACTAACGCTGGAAACCTTTACAATCCTCAGACTTATAGATATGGAGCGGTGAGATTATGCGGGACTACTTTTGCTGCGGCGGGTGTATATGAAGTACTCATATCTGTTAGTGCTGTTGTGTCTACTCCAATTGGTAATCAAACGGGTTCATTGCCGATTTCAGTTTACGTGAAGGTAGTGCCTTCTCCTGGAGGAAATCCATTTTACACATTCGCACCCGGTCAAGGTTGTGACAGCGTTAATGTTGATTTCGAAGCAGTTGTACCTTCTCCCAACCCACTTATTAATCCAATTAACTATGACTGGGACTTCACAAATGATGGCACAATAGATGCTAGTGGTACTTTAGCAAACCATACCTATAATAATATAGGAACACAAGAAGTAAATATGACTTATACTATTGATGAGTTTTATATTTCCGCAGCCTCTATGTCAGTATCTGATGCTGATGGTTGTTTTTGTGACCTTTACTTTATATTCGCTTGCACTGATGGGCCAGAACCTTATTTGGTTATTAATACTGGTGGAGGAGATGTTACGCTTCCTGCTGGGTCAGGAACAAGTCCCTCATGGAGTAATTTAGATATCCCTATTTCGAGTGTATCCCTAGCTATAAATTTTTGGGAAGAAGATGGTGGCCTGCTTAATGGAAATGACTTTTTTGGTTCTGATATCGAAACTTTGACATCAACACCTACTAATGGACAAGTACTTTCTTTTTCAGTTGGATGCGGTTCAGCTTCAATCACCATTAGCAGAAGACAATTAAGCGTTGATAATTTTGTAGACACTATTAATGTTTATGGTCAATCTCCAACTCCAATCATTACTAATTTGAATGGCGCCCCGATTGCATGTCTTGGAGATACGGTTACTTTAGAGTCCTCTGTTGCTGGATCTTATCAATGGTATAAGGACAGTCTAGCTCTTGGAGGAGAAACTAATCAAACACTTACAGTAACAACAAGTGGGCTGTATTCGCTTGAAGTTATTGACTCTGGAAATATCTGCTTATCTGAACAAGGTTTTTACGATATGGCATTTGAAGAAGTTGTTGCTTCAATTATTGACTTAACATCAACTGGTGGTTTGTTTGTAGATAATCCAAATGGATATACTTTACAATGGTTTGCAAACGGATCGGGCATTGCTGTTCCAATACCTGCAGCTACTAGTGATACCTTACCTAGCTTTAATCCTGCGAATGCCCCGTTTACGGTTTCATTTACTTCCGCAATAGCTTGTGAAGCCTTGTCTACTCCTTTTGACCTTTGTTTGGAAGGTACTTCAAATGCTAGCGGAACAACTATCAGCTTGGGTAACAGTGTTACTTTAACTCATGATAATTTCATTTTAAAACCAGGCAACGATGTTGCATGGGCTGTTTCAACTGAAGCCGATGGCGCAGTTACAGACATGGCTAGCTTGCAAGCTGCTATTAGTGCTGGATGGGTTCTTCCCTCTGAGGATAGCACTGGTGTTACAGTTGATTGTTCTTCCATCCCTGCAGATTTGGATAACGGAAACTATTACTTTACGCCAATATCAGCTGCTGCATTATTGATAGATTCAATCATTCACTTCCCAACAATTGATAGTGGTTGTGTTTCAGATGCTCAGTTATGTTTAGCTTTAAGTGCCACCCCTGGCGTATTGTTAATAACTGACAGTTTAATTTTCACTTTCCCTGATGGTTCAACTGCGGGACTAAGAGATATTGTTCCAGCTAGTTTCCAAGCCTTGCTGCCTGATACTATTAATGAAGGACTGATTGCATTGTTACCTTCTGTTGTTCCTGGTGGAGCTTTATGTTTCGCATTTACAGATATCTATGCAGGTGATCCGAATGGAACTTGGTCAATTTCTGCATTAAACGTAGGAACAGGTACTTTAACTATAGATGTAGATGATATTGTTTCAACAGTGTATGCAGATTCTTGTCCTGTCATTACGATTGATCAAGTGATAACGATTCCTGGGTTAACATTCACTATTGGTGGAAATACATCAGCTTCAGTTTCTTTCACATTACCTCCAATTCCTGCAAACTTTCCTACAATTAATTCAGACTGTAATGTTTTCGGATCAGCTACACTTCTTACAGTTAATTGTGCTACAGCGATTAGAGATCTAGTTGATTTAAATTCTTTTAACATTTATCCAAATCCAAATAATGGTTCATTTACTGTTACATTAGATGTATTGGAAAGAAGTGAAATGAACCTTGCTATATATGATGTAACTGGTCGAAGAGTTTTAGCAAATAGCTATCTTAACGTAAATAAAAGATTTAACGAAACTTTTGATTTAGCGAACAACATGAGTGCAGGTTTCTACGTTTTAAACATTGAAATCAATGGTAATCAAATTCAAAAGCACTTTATTGTAAAATAGTTGCAGTATTAAGAATTTTTTGTACTTTTGTCGGAAATATATTATTAACCTTATTTAATTATTAATTAAAAAATTACAACAATGAAAAAATTATTTTTAAGTCTATTTGTAGCTGGTGCTTTAACTTTCACTTTACAGTCTTGTGCATCAGACGAAGTTGACGCTTGCGAAGGTGTAACTTGTGCTACTAACGAAACTTGTGTTGATGGTGACTGTATTCCTGATGCCGTTGCTACTTGTGATGTATGTGGAATTTTTGACGGATCTGCTGATGGTAGCATCATAATCCCTTTAACAGGTACTGATACAACATTCACTGGTGTTGTTGTTTCTGCTTCAGTTACTGAAAATGCAACTGCTGCTTCATACAACATGGCAATTGATATTTCTTCTTTATTAGGTGCTGCTCCTGGAACTTTAGTTCCTGATGTTGATGGTACTTTAGCTGGTCAGACGATCACTATTACTAATGAAACATACAATTACCAGGGTCTTGCTAATATCACAATTGATGGTACTGTTGACTATGATGCTACATTTGTAAACATTGATGGTGCTTTAGATTTAACAGGTGACGCTATAGGAACTGTTACTTTTACTGGCGTTAAGCAATAAGAAAATTACAACTAACATAAAAGCCCCGTTCCGAAATATTTGGAACGGGGCTTTTTTTGTATACTTAAATAGCAGTAACTCTAACATCATTGTTCTAATCAGCATGCTTATATGCATTTCCTTTTCATCCTATAGAGATGAAATAGATAGCTCTTGTTTGACAGCTAAATGTAAAATTGGAGAAGTATGCATGGAGCACAACTGCATGTTACTCATTGAAAATGAATATAAAGGGTTTAGTGATACTTTGTTAGAAACTCAATTTAATGAAGGCTTCTCCGTCAACCTAGCAATTTTGATAACTGTTAAAACAACTTTGATGGTCCTTCTTATAAGTTAACCTTCGATATTTCTAGATTCTTAGGTGCTGCTCCTGAAACATTAGTTTCTGAAGTTAATGTTACTTTAGCTGCTCAGACGATTACGATTACGATTACTATTACTATTACTAATGAAACATACAATTACCAAGGTCTTGCTAACATGAATCTTGATGGCACTATTGAATTTGACCAAGAATTTGATAGCATTATCGGGGATATTGAAGTAAGCAGAGATGCTTGGGGAGACTTTACTTTTACTGGCGTTAAGCAATAAGAGTCACGCACTACTTCCAGTTGAATTTTCTGTTCAGTAAAGTATATATCCAATAAGCAATCATAGCAGCTATTAAACCTACCATTGAACCTGCTAGAATATCTGAAGGGAAATGCACTCCCACATAAAGCTGCGCAAAACATATCAAACTTGCCCAAAACAATAAGATCCAAGCTGTTAACTTAGAATGCGCTTGTAGAAAAAAGGATAATAAAAAAGCAATAGCAAAATGATTAGCTGCATGAGAAGATGGGAAGCTGTATGCACCTGAACAACGTTCAACTACTAATTGAACTTGGCTAGCAAGCTCTGGTAACAAACACGGTCTAGTTCGTTCAAAAAATGGCTTCATTACATGACTAGAAAACCCATCAGCCATACCTACAGCTAGCAATACTGCAAGAATAATGAACAGACTTTGTTTTCCCTTTAATCGATACAACAATCCAGCACCTATTATATAAAAAGGAATCCAAGTTTTCTTATTCCTGATAATCGGCATGCCCCAATCAAAAAAGTCATTAGAAAGCCCTTGATTAATGAAATTGAACAGTTGATGATCAACTTGAATGAGGTATTCCATTATTGCTTGTTAAATACCATAATTAATCTATCGGATGATTCTTCATCAAAAGAATTAAGCTGATAGTCGCCATATACATTCTGAAGTTTAAGATCTGTATGCTCAATTAAGGCTTTGAAATCATCTAAAACAAGTGCTTGAACCTTTTCTTGGTAATGATAATCTTCTTCTTTATATGAAAATTGAATATCCTTTATAATGGTATCATTCTCCACTTTCCGCTTGATATCAAATATAATAGCATTTAAAGCCTTTACTTCTTCACTTATAAGATTCGCTATTGCTTTCTTCGCATTCATAAAATCAATGACCAAGGTGCCACCAGCCTTTAAATTATAGCTCATGCCATCTATTACTCGCTTGTTATCATCGAGTGAATCGAAATAGCCAAAACTTGTAAAAAAGTTGAAGACATAGTCAAATTGAGATTCCTTGTATTTATCACGCATGTCAAGAACATTAAAATCTAAATTATCTAGGCGAAAATGCTTCTTAGCCGAGCGAATCGAATCAGGTGATAGATCCACCCCCTCAACTCGAAAGCCCTTCTCGGCCATAAAATATGCATGTCGCCCCTTACCACATGCTAAATCCAATATTTCAGCTTCGCTTTTAGGCTTTAAATTGTCCAACAAACAATCGATAAACCTTCCCGCTTCATCAAAGTCTCGATTTTGATATAATATATGATAAAAGGGGGTATCAAACCAACTAGCAAACCATTCTTTCTTTTTCATAAATTATCTCCCTTCTAATTCCAATTTCCACTCTAAATAAACTAATTTTGCGGACCTTTTAAAATAAAACTATGGCAATACTTAAAACGATCTCTGGAATCAGAGGAACAATAGGCGGAAAACAAGATGAAGGTCTTACACCTTTTGACGTGGTAAAGTTCGCCACAGCCTATGCTTTCTGGTTGAAAAATACTGGGAACAGTAAACCTATAGTTATCGGAAGAGATGCCAGAATATCTGGTGAAATGGTAAACAACTTAGTTGTTGGTGCTTTAATGGGTGCTGGATTTGATGTGATTGATTTAGGATTATCTACTACACCAACGGTGGAAATGGCTGTAATCGATTTAGAAGCTAGTGGAGGCATTATTTTAACCGCAAGTCATAATCCAAAACAATGGAATGCATTAAAGCTGTTAAATGCTAAAGGAGAGTTTATTTCTGCAAGTGATGGTCAAGCTATTTTAGATATCGCCGAAGAAGGAGGATTTGAATTCCCTGAAGTAGATGATATAGGCTCACACACCTTTGTTCATTATCGTGAGCAACATATAGAACATATCTTGAACTTAGAGTTGGTAGACCCAGCGGCTATTAAAAAAGCTAATTTCAAAATAGTAGTTGATGCGGTTAACTCCAGTGGAGGAATTTATGTGCCTTTGCTTTTAAAAGCTCTAGGAGTTAAGCAAATAATCGAATTAAACTGTGAACCTACAGGAGTTTTTGCCCATAATCCTGAGCCATTACCTGAGAACTTAACTAGTTTGTCAAATACAGTGGTTAGAGAAGAAGCTGATTTAGGAATTTCGGTTGACCCAGATGTAGACCGATTAGCTTTGGTTAATGAAGATGGAGAAATGTTTGGTGAAGAGTATACACTAGTAGCTATTGCAGATTATATATTACAACATAAGAAGGGTAGTGCTGTTTCTAATTTATCTTCAACAATGGCGCTTAAAGATGTTTGCGAACGTAATGGATGTTCTTACTTCCCAAGTGCAGTTGGTGAAGTTAATGTAGTAGATAAAATGAAAGAAGTTGACGCTGTAATAGGTGGTGAAGGCAACGGTGGCATTATTTACCCTGAGCTTCATTATGGAAGAGATGCATTAGTTGGAATTGCCTTATTCCTTACTCAATTAGCGAAAACGGGTAAGAGCATTTCTTATTTACGTTCTACCTATCCAAATTATGAAATAGTAAAGGATAAAATTCCTTTAGAAGCGAAAACAGACGTTGATGGGATTCTATCTAAACTAGCTGTAAAGTATGACAACTTCGAGATCAATACAGTTGATGGCTTGAAGATTATCATGCCTGATGGATGGGTAATGATTAGAAAATCTAACACTGAACCCATTGTTCGTGTATATGCGGAAAGTGATAGTCTCAACATCGCCCTAAACATTGTAAAACAAATCAAAGAAGATATTAAGTCATTTGAATCTAAATAGCATGCAAGTTTATCTAGACAATGCAGCATCTACCCAACTACATCCTGAAGCACTTAAAGAAATGCTACCGTATTTAGGTGCATCCTTTGGAAACCCTTCATCTATACACGCATTTGGAAGGAAACAAAAAGCTGCAATTGAAAATGTACGCCGATCTATTGCTTCCTTTTTAGGTGCGAAGTCTAGCGAAATTTTCTTTTGTGCAAGTGGAACAGAAGCTAATAACATTGCGCTAAAACTTGCCGCCAGTGACTTAAAAGTTGAACGTATTTTAACCACCGAACTAGAGCATAAATGCGTTTTAAATACCGCTAAATATTTGCAAGAAGAACATGGCGTTCGTCTTGAATTTATTAGAACCAACACATTCGGTCAGGTAGACTTATCCGATTTAGAACGATTACTTAAAATAGATTCTCAAAAAACATTGGTGAGTCTAATGCATATACAAAATGAACTAGGCGCTGTAAATGATTTGAATGCAATAGGCGCTTTATGCGATGATCATGACGCCTTGTTTCATTCCGATACCGTGCAAAGTATCGGTCACTTTAACATTGATGTGAAAGAAAGTAAGCTTACCTTCTTATCTGCATCAGCCCATAAGTTTAATGGGCCTTTAGGGGTTGGATTCTTATACAAGAAAGCAAATACCCCTTTACGAACTTGGATTCATGGAGGTGGACATGAACGGAATTTAAGATCTAGCACGGAAAACGTTGCTGGAATTGTAGGAATGGGAAAAGCGCTATCCATAGCCTACCAAAATTTAGATGAAGATTCAGTTAAAATGGGGACATTGAAAGCTCAACTTAAACAGGGACTTAGAGAAATAAACTCCTCCATACTATTTAATGAACAGGATGGACAATCCACTTTTACTATTTTATCAGTTTCCATTCCCAATGAATTAATTCAGGATACTTTTACTATTCAATTAGATATGGCGGGAATTGCTGTTTCAGCAGGAAGCGCTTGTACTTCCGGTGCAAGTAAAATATCAGATGTTATTAAAAATCTTAATCTTAATCCCGATTGTTCAACATTACGCTTTAGTTTTTCTACTTTTACTACTATAGAAGAGATTAAGTATGTTGTTGATTTTTTTAAGAAGGAATTAAGCAAGTAATTATTACTTAAGCTCAAAGAGTAGTTTCCAATAGATTTCATAAAAAGCTAGAATAGTTGTCCCTTAGGCAATGGGATTTGTTAGCAAAATAAAATGGATAAGATGAAAAAGTTGTTTTCAAATTTTAGAGGAGATTTATTTGGCGGACTTACTGCCGGTATTGTTGCTTTGCCATTAGCCCTTGCTTTTGGGGTTAGTTCAGGATTAGGACCTAGTGCTGGACTATATGGAGCTATATTCATTAGTTTTTTTGCAGCCATTTTTGGAGGAACAGCTACTCAAATATCTGGACCTACTGCTCCAATGACCGCAGTGAGTATGGTGTTTATAGCCGGAATTGTTGCTTTAAATGATGGAGACCTTACTAAAGCTTTACCAATAATCTTAGCTGTTTTCCTATTGGCTGGTCTGGTTCAAATAGGCCTTGGTATTTTAGGTTTCGGTCAATATATTAAGTATATTCCTTATCCCGTGGTCTCTGGATTCATGACAGCAATTGGTTTAATCATTCTAATTACTCAATTCTCTCCAATGCTAGGATACTATCCTAAAGAAGATGTGTCTTATGTTCAAACATTCAAAGCTGAAGCTGAAGAGTTAATTTTAGAGAATATCTTGAGGGATGAGGCAGGAGAGGGAATCTTGGTATTGGAAGATTTCGAAGAAACTATTAATCGCGCTCATGACATTTCTGAAGAAGAGATTTTACAGGAATCTAAAACATTAGCAAAGAAAGAAGCTTCAAGCGTATTAGGATCCCTGAAAGTATTACCTGCAGCCATAAGAAATATTCATTGGTTGGAATTTCTATTAGCCCTCTCTACGATTATAATCATTTATGGCTTTAAACGAATTACAACTAAAGTACCAAGTACCTTAGTTGCCTTACTTGTCGTTTCTGCTGTAGCAATAGGACTAGGTCTTGATTATCGAGCCATTGAACAAATTCCTAGCGGAATACCAATCCCTAAACTTGAGATTTTCTCAGGATTTAAATTTGGGAGCATTTCACCTTATATTTTCACAGCAATCACTTTGGCCTTCTTGGGAGCAATCGATTCCTTATTGACTAGTGTGGTTGCGGATAACATGACTAAAACTCATCACAAGCCTAATAAGGAGCTTATAGGTCAGGGAATAGGAAACAGTATTGCTGCAATCTTTGGGGGACTTCCTGGAGCAGGGGCTACGATAAGAACAGTTGTAAATATTAATGCGGGTGGTAAGACCAAACTTTCAGGAATGATCTCTGGTGTTTTGTTACTTTTCATCTTGCTTACTTTAGGCCCTGTTGCATCTAAGATTCCTGCCGCAGTGCTTGCAGGAATACTAATTACAGTTGGAATTGGAGTAATGGATTATAAAGGTCTTAGAGCTATTCCATTCTTACAAAAAGATGTTCAAATTGGTCCAGTTAAATTGAGCTCTGAAGTAATTATTATGATAGCAGTTATGCTTCTAGCCACATTCTGGAACCTCATCTATGCTGTAGGAATAGGCTTGGTAATATCTTCACTTACTTTTATGAAAAAAATTGGTGATTTATCTGGAGAAAGATCCGCAGTTAAGACATTAGACAAAAGTGAGGAATTGTGGGACGACGAAGCCAACTTTCCGCAAAAAATGAAGGAAGAAGTCTATATCAAACACTTAGATGGGCCCTTATTCTTTGGCTCTACAAGTGAATTTCAAAAACTAACCTCACAAATACCTGTAAGTGCTAGTCATGTTATTATTCGAATGGATAAAGTTCCATACATGGACCAATCTGGGCTATATGCTATTGAAGAGGCCCTACTAACTTTATGTAAACAGGATATTAGCGTTCTATTCGTTGGCATTCAAGATCAACCTCGAAAACGATTAGAACGAATAAAAATCTTAAATGACCTCATTCCAAAAGAGCATGTCTTTGAGAGCTTTAAAGATTGTTTAAACTATATACAAATAAACGTTGAAGATCAAGACTAAGGGATTTCTAAGTTAATGGTTAGACTAACATCCACCTGATCTTCAGGAAGTAATTGAAAGGCTTTATCAAATGGAGAATTGATGTAATCTCCACTAGAGAAATTAAGATCCCCATTAGCATCGTACAAGGCATTTACATAATATTGACCAGGATGCATATAATTAAATGGGAAACTTAGAGTACTTGCAGCATCTAGTATTACATAGCGCGAACGATATTTTAAATTGCCCACATTGAAGGATACACCGTTAAACAGTTTTTGCGTAGTAATAACTAGGAGTACTTTCTTACTCGGGTCAACAAACGCAGGGTTAGCAATGGTGATATTTACATTACTTTTCCCTAAGTATGGTTGATCTTCCTCCGGAAATGGATCTTGGGCGGCAGCATAAAACACGGCATCCGTTAATCCATCGAAAGTTGAAGTGAAGTCTTTAGCTAGACTCTTTTTAGGAAAAGAGAAGTAATTAATACTTTCTTGAGCCGAAGTTTTATCAAGTAGTTTAGCAGTCCATTTCATATGAGACACAGGACTTTGCAAGGTGCCAAATTTATTCGTATAAACCTCTATTATCAAACTATCCTGCTTAAGTATAACATCACTGTACACTCGGTCTCCTCCAGAAATAGGATCAGAAAACCGATAGTAACTTACAGAAGCATTTTCAAATACACTATCTAAAAGCATATATGAATTTCTTACTGCTCCAGAAAACCCACCACCATTTCTAAATGCAATTTTACTTTCGCAATCATGCTTTACAATAAAGAAGCTCATGAAAATATCATTTAATCGATCTAATTCATTCTTTGCGGAGACGTGAGAAGATGAAATAGGTCTGAAATCAACGACCCACTCTGGGAAACTACCTATTGACGTAGACGAACCAACGGAGCCATTCCAAATACCAGGAAGTTTTTCAAACAAAGAATATCCTTTAACAGGAGTGGAGTCATCAATAGAAGTAAAATCACAGTTAGGTACTGTAAGATTATCACTACCACAAGCACTTATAATGAGGAGAAGGAAAACAATTCCTGACAAAGCTATTTTTTTCATTTCATTTTAATTTATACTAAATTACGAAATGTATTATTATTAGAATGTAAATACTATTTTTGTTGAAAATAAACGGATTTGGAGCAGTTAGATTGGATCATATTTGGCGTATACTTAATATTTGTTTTCCTGCTGGGAATTTGGGCTTCTAAAAAAGCAAGCACAGGCATAGAATCGTATTTCGTGGCCGACAGAAATTTACCCTGGTGGTGGTTAGGTATTTCTATTATTGCAACAACTTTCGCAGCAGATACTCCTTTGGCTGTAACAGGTATTACTGCAAAAAACGGTATAGTGGGCAACTGGTTATGGTGGAGTTGGGCTGCTACTTATATCACCGTTGCCATCTTCTTTGCTCAGCGATGGAGAAAGAGTGGCGTGCTAACCGATGTAGAATTTATTGAATTAAGATATGACGGAAAGCAAGCAGCCTTGTTACGAGGCTTTAAAGCTTTCTTTTTTGGGGTTATCCTTAACTGCTTTATCCTAGGATGGGTAATTACAGCTGCAGTAAGTATAGCAAGCCCTTTCATTCAATGGACAGAGTTATTACCCAATGTATACCATTTCATGGAACTTTGGTACCCTACGTTCTTATTGTTTAAGGGCGATTTAAATGCAACGCTTACCATCGTAGCCCTACTTGTTATTGTGCTGACCTATAGTTCTTTAGGCGGGATACGTGGAGTAATATTAACAGACTTAGTTCAATTCGTAATAGCAATGATTACTTCAATTGTGTTCGCTTATTATGCAGTCACTGAGTTAGGGGGTATGCAAAGTATACAAGAGTCATTAGTTAACATTTACGGTGAAAAAGCGGCGAATCATTATACCGAATTCCTGCCATCCATGGACAACCCTCTTTTGCCTTTTCAAATCTTCCTGATCTATACTTTAGTTCAGTGGTGGGTGCGATTTGATTCAGATGGAACTGGATATATTGCGCAGCGAATTAACACCGCAAAATCTGCGAAAGATGCCCAGAAGGGTGCTTTATTCTTTGCAATTGCCTTTATCGCTTTGCGAACATGGCCTTGGATTTTAATTGGTCTTGTTTCCCTAGTGATGTTCCCAATCGGCAATGAAACTTTAAGCTATCTAAGTGAAGGGAAATTAGTAGCTGAAAGTAGGGAAGTGGCTTACCCGATTATTATGAAACTGATTCTACCTGTTGGCTTGCTTGGCTTAACTTTTACTAGTTTAATGGCGGCCTTTATGAGTACGGTTGATACCCATTTAAATTGGGGTTCAAGTTACTTAACCAATGATATTTATCGACGCTTTTTAAACAAGAATGCTAGTCAAAAAGACTTAATAAGATTCAGTAGAAGAATGGTTCTTTTAATTACCATTCTTGCCATTATTACCGCTTCACAAATGAGTAGTATAGAAGGAGCGTGGAAGTTCTTTATCAATGCTGCAGCAGGCTTGGGAATAGCCCAAATACTCCGTTGGTTTTGGTGGCGAGCAAATGCTTATACCGAAATTAGTGCGATGATCTCTGCCATTATAATTACCTTTCTCTTAAGTACATTCAAACCAGAGGGTGCTTCAACTCATTATGAAACATACGGACTTTTACTAATTACCCTTATCACATTGATAGTTTCGATTAGTGTTACACTAATGACCAAGCAAGTGGGAGAAGAGACTTTGAAGAATTTTGCTGAAAAATGTTTACCTATCGGACTTTGGAAAGGGGTTGTACCCTTAAACCAATCAGGCCCCAAATTTCTAATGACTGCAGGTATGTGGGTATTGGGTATGACTGTAAGTTTTAGTGGTTTGTTTGCTATTGGTCATTTGTTGTTCGGTCGCTATGTTTTAGCTTTGATTTTAGCGCTTGTTGCTGTATTTTCTTTATGGCTTTTGTTTAGAATGATGCAAAAAGAAAACAAGTTCTTTGAATAAATAGTATTTTTGTTTTCACACACGGATAGAATGAGATATATAATAGTTTTAATTTGCCTAAGCTTTGGCTTAATTACATGGGGACAAGGAACTTACACCCCTTTAAATACCGACACCTATCACGAAATGGAGCGATTAGACATCCAGTATGGAAAGATCCTCCCCATGCCGCATACTTCGGTTAAACCATACAATAGAAAGTGGTTAGCCGAATACGCTGAAAGCATGTACAATTCGAATATTGAATTGAGTGCCCAAACGGACTTCAACTTAAAGTATATCATGAATGATAACAGCGAATGGGTAGACTCATTCGATGTTACTCGCAAACCACTTTGGAAAATTTTCTATCCAGAAAAAGCATCGCTATTTAGTGTAAATACCAAATCTTTTACTTTGCGTATGAACCCTGTAATCCAAATGCATTTTGCTCCTGAGTTGGATAATGACTTAACGTTCAACATCACTAGAGGATTCGAATTTAGAGCTTACATTAAAAAACGTCTAGGTTTTTACTTTCATCTAGGAAGTAACTTAATGCGTTTCCCTAGTTTTGTAAGAGAAGAACGTATAAATAGAGAGTTTGAAAATGTACCCGGAGATGGATATTACAAAGCGAATAACCAACAAGGGCAAGATTACTTCTCTGCAAGAGGGTACATGACATTTAATGTAATTGATCATTTAGATTTTCAATTTGGTTATGACAAGAATTTTATTGGAAATGGATATCGTTCAATGATTCTCTCTGACAATGCAAACGCATACTTATTCTTAAAAATGAATATTCGAGTTTGGAAGATTAACTACCAAAGTATTTTTGCTGAGCTAACAGGGCAATATAATAGAGGTCTAGATCAGTTGTTAAACAAGAAGTATGGTGCATTCCATCATTTAAATTTTAGTGCTACTAAATGGTTAGACATTGGTGTGTTTGAAGGAGTAATAATGTCAAGAAGCGATGGTTTCGAATTGCACTATTTGAATCCTTTAATCTTTTACAGAAGTATAGAGCAATCTTTAGGTAGTCCAGATAATGCATTTATAGGTTTCGATTACAAAGCCAATGTGGCTAGAACCGCTCAGTTCTATGGGCAGTTTGTAATCGACGAGTTTAACTTTGCTCAGATCAAACAATTTAATGGTTGGTGGGGAAATAAATATGCGATTCAACAGGGTTTTAAGTATATCAATGTTGGAGGTGTTAAAAATTTAGATCTACAACTCGAGTATAATATGGCACGTCCGTTTATCTATACTCATAGTGGTAAAAATGGAGACAACCTTGACAATTACACGCATTACAACCAAGAACTTGCGCATCCTTTAGGTGCTAACTTCAGAGAAGTTGTCGGTATAGTAAGGTATCAACCAGCTGGCTTACCAGAGTTAAACCTTCAATTAAAGTATATCAATGCAGTGCATGGAGGTGATACTATAGGTATGCTTTATGGTGGAGATATTTTTCAAGCTTCCAATGGAGTCTTAGCTACCAATGAATTTGATAATTGGGTTGGACAAGGAACTGCAAGCAGAACTAATTTCATAGAGTTTATGGCGTCTTATCAATTTTGGCACAACATATACGCTGATTTTAATGTTAGTTATAGATCAATGAACAGTGACAATGATGAGTTGGATAGAAGTGCTACATGGATAGGTGTAGGCGTGCGAATGAACCTGGCCTTCAAATCAATGCACTACTAAAATAAGTAGCATGAAGATTTATACAAAAACGGGAGATACAGGCGATACGTCCTTGTATGGAGGTAAACGAATATCAAAAGCAGATTTGAAAATTGACACCTATGGCACGGTTGATGAGTTAAATTCTCATATCGGCTTAGTCAAAGATGTTTGTAATAATAATCAAAGTCTTATTCTAAAAGAAATTCAAGAGCAATTGTTCTCCATGGGAGCTATTCTAGCTACCCCTGAAGGAAAGGTAAATACTTACTTCAAAGAAATAGATATAACACCCATTGAAACGCTAGAAAAACAGATTGATTTAATGAATGAAGATCTACCTGACTTGGATGCATTCATCCTACCAGGTGGGCATGTCCATGTTTCTTACTGTCATATTGCCAGAACCGTATGTCGTAGAGCAGAACGCTTAGCTGTCGCATTATCAAAAAACGAAACTATTAATAGTTTGATTATCATATATTTAAATAGATTATCAGACTACCTATTTGTACTATCCAGAAAGTTAGCAAAGGATTTGTATGTAGAGGAAATCAAATGGCTACCAAAAAAATAAATGAAAAAGGTAGTTTTTTACAAGTATTAAGTTATTTTTGCACGCTAAAAAAAAATTTTAAAAGCCTATGTTTTGGACATTAGAATTAGCTACTTATCTAGAAGATGCACCGTGGCCTTCTGTAAAAGATGATTTAATAGATTATTCAATTCGCTCAGGAGCTCCTGTTGAAGTTGTAGAGAACTTGCAAGAGTTAGAAGACGATGATGAAATCTATGAAGGAATCGAAGATATTTGGCCTGATTACCCCACGAAAGATGATTTCTTCTTTGATGAAGAAGAGTATTAAAAAAACCTTAAAAATTGCAAATGCCCAATACTAGTTATTGGGCATTTTTTTACATCGCTTTTTAGATAATAAAAATTAAATTAACTTAGCCGCAAACACAGGAACTTGCCCTCAGAAGAAAACATAAAACTTATTTTCGGACTTAAGCTAAAACACTTAAGATCAAAGAGAAAATTAAACCCTCAGCAACTCGCTGAAAAATCAGGTATTTCTAATTCATACCTCAATGAAATAGAAAAGGGAAAGAAATATCCCAAAGGAGATAAAATTGATTCATTAGCTAATGCGCTTAGTGTAAAGTATGATGATCTTGTTTCTCTAAAGCTACCTAAGGACTATGCAGCACTAGAACTACTTTTACAATCTAATATCTTAAGTGATTTACCCTTAGATATGTTAGGCTTTGACCTCAATAGCTTAGTTGATTTATTTTCAAACTCTCCCATGAAGGTTAACGCCTTCTTAAACACAATTGTTGAAATAGCTAGGAATCACGATTTACAAACTGAATACTTTTATTTTTCAGTATTACGCTCATACCAAGAATTAAAAGAGAATTTTTTCGAAGACACAGAGCAAGCGGCACTTAATTTCATAGACGAATACGCTATGGATACTTCAAAGAATATGAGTTCTGGTCAAATCAAAAATATGCTTAGCGATTTGTATGGCTACAAATTCGAAGTACTCTCAGACGACTTTAAGCAGATGCGGGCAATCTATAAGGAAGAGCTTAATACGCTATACGTAAACCCAAAATTGAACGAGCATCAATTGTTGTTTGTGCTGGGAAGAGAAATTGCATTCAACTATCTTAAACTTAAACCTAGACCATACGTTACCACTCATTTTAATAATGCAGGTTTTCAAGAAATATTCAACAACTTCCTAGCCTCTTATTTTGCAACAGCATTATTATTGCCACAAAAGGAAATGGTAAAAGATTTGAAAGCCTTTTTTCAACTGGCTAAATGGGATGCTGATAAATTCGAACAACTTACCGATGCTTCAGGTGTATCTGCTGAAATGTACATGCATCGTATAACTAATATTCTACCGAAGTTTTTCAAATTAAATTCGATCTTTTTTCTGCGCTTATCTAAACCTCAAGACCAAGCTTTGTATAACATTACCAAAGAACTTCATTTAGGTCGTCTGCACAATCCTCATGCCTCCAGCAAGAACCTACATTACTGTAGACGATGGATTAGTTTGCAAGTGTTGGATGATTTGGAGAAATTAGGAAAGAATAAAGCAATCATTGACCAATCCTTGATTAAGGCACAGGTTTCTAATTATGTGGAAAGCAAAGACGCCTATTTCATTATTTCTGTGGCTCGATCAATGTATCCAGTAAGTGGATATAGTACTAGTGTTTCTGTTGGAATTTTAATTAATGAGAACTTTAGGAAAGCCGTATCCTTTGCTAATGATAAAGACTTAAGCTCAAGAGAGGTTAGCGAAGCTTGTGAAATGTGCAGCATTAGTGATTGTAAGGAGCGAGCAGTAGAACCAAGAATTCTCAATCAAAAACAAAAATTGGCTACAATTAACTCAGCAATCCACAAATTCTTAAAAGATTGATAGTATTCTCTTGCTTAAAAGCGATCTTATTTTTGTATTCAATTTAATCCCCGTATTTTCGCGCTTCAAGAATACTAGCCATGAGCTTAGAACAAGAGATACAAAAAAGAAAAACCTTTGCAGTAATTGCCCACCCAGATTCGGGTAAAACAACCTTAACGGAAAAGCTATTGCTTTTTGGTGGAGCCATACAAACAGCGGGTGCAGTAAAGTCAAATAAAATCAAGAAGGCAACCACTTCGGATTTCATGGAGATTGAAAAGCAAAGAGGAATCTCTGTTGCCACATCTGTAATGGCATTTGAATATATAGGAAAGTTAATCAACATCTTGGATACACCTGGGCACAAGGACTTCGCTGAAGACACGTATCGCACGCTTACAGCTGTAGATAGTGTTATCCTTGTAATTGATTGCGTTAAAGGTGTAGAGGAGCAAACTGAGCGCTTAATGGAAGTTTGTCGTATGCGGAATACACCTGTAATCGTATTCATCAATAAATTAGACAGAAGCGGTAAAGATCCTTATGATCTATTAGATGAGTTGGAAAACAAGCTAGCGATCAAAGTGCGACCACTTACTTGGCCTGTTGGAATGGGAGATACCTTTAAAGGGGTATACAACCTATCTCAAGATGAATTGAATTTATTCTCTCCTGGACAAAAACAAGATGAAATTCAACAATTCAAGGATTTAGACACCCCTGAATTGGATAAAATAATTGGAAAAGATTACGCGGATACCCTTAGAGAAGATGTAGAATTGATTCAAGGAGTTTACGAACCTTTTGATGCAGAACCTTATTTGAAAGGAGAAATTGCTCCGGTATTTTTTGGTAGTGCAGTAAATAATTTTGGAGTGAAAGAGATGCTCGACACCTTCATTGAGTTTGCACCGAATCCAAGACCTAGAGAAACCCAAGCAAGAGAAGTCAATCCTTCAGAGAAGAAATTTACTGGCTTTGTATTTAAAATTCACGCTAACCTTGACCCAAAGCATAGAGATAGAATTGCTTTCTTAAGAATTTGCTCTGGAAAGTTTGAACGAAATACATTCTACTACCACAGTAGATTAGATAAAAAAGTGCGATTTAATAATCCTACGAGTTTTATGGCCCAAAAGAAAAATATCATTGAGGAAGCTTATCCCGGCGATGTGGTAGGACTATATGATTCAGGTACATTCAAAATTGGAGATACCTTAACAGAAGGAGAGAAGTTGTTCTACAAAGGAATACCGAGTTTCTCCCCTGAGCTTTTCCGTGAGGTTATCAATATGGATCCAATGAAATCTAAGCAATTAGAGAAAGGGGTCAACCAATTGAGTGATGAAGGTGTCGCACAGTTGTTTACGCATAAGTTGGGGAATAGAAAAATCATTGGTACAGTTGGACAGTTGCAGTTTGAGGTTATTCAATATCGATTGAAACATGAATACGGAGCTACTGCTGATTTTAAACCATTGAATTACTACAAAGCTTGTTGGATTCAAAGCGACAATGAAGAGAAATTAAGTGAGTTTATGCGTAGAAAGCATAGTAATATCGTAGATGATAAAGATGGCAACTTAGTATTCTTGGCGGATTCACCTTGGATATTAAAAGTAGCTCGAGATGATTTCCCTGAAATTAATTTCTATACAACTAGTGATTTCAAAGTAGATGCTCTAGCAGTTATTTACTAAAAATACTATCTTACAAAAAAGAAAACAGCTATGGATTCAGATAACGGAACAAAAGACCAAGGACATCAAGAGAGTAGTGGTGGTATAGTTAGTGCCATTATTAATGCCATTAAAAAGCTGTTGACAAAATAGATAGACCTCCAAAGTCTTCAAGACTTTGGAGGTCTATGCTAGAATACTTTTCTATAAATCTGTACTTGATAAGCATGGAAGAGGCTCTCTTTTTCTACTATCAAGCCATTCTTTTCTGCCACACGCACAGAAGACCTATTTTCTGGAAGTATTATACTAATAATTGAAGTTGCCCTTAAGAAATCTTGAGATAAGTCCATACAGGATTTAGTAGCTTCAGTAGCATAACCATTTCCCCAATACTGATCATTGATTCGATAAGCAACTTCCAATTCATTGATACCGTCAACTTCCTGTGCTAGCAATCCGCAAATCCCTAGGAACTGTTGAACTTCTTTTCGAATAACAGCCCAAAACGAATAAACATCTCTTGCTTCACGTTTGGCACTAATACTTATAAACTCTTGACAATCTTCCTTATTGAGAATTTTCTCA